>JAGCNO010000121.1 GCA_017645905.1 Prevotella sp.
AAAATGATGACGCGCTTCAGGTCGCCGTTCTGGAAGAGGTGGTCTATGATTTTCAACTTCTGCGGCTCGTAGCACACGTAAGCCATCTGATGAATCTTCTCCGCCGGACGGCTCACCTTGAGCTTCACCTCCACAGGGTTTTTCAGGAGACTTACGGCCAGCTCACGCACCTTAGAAGGCATGGTGGCGGAGAACATCACCTTCTGGCAATCTGGCGGTAACAGCTTGTTAATCTGCAGGATATCTTCGATGAAGCCCATGTCGAGCATGCGGTCGGCCTCGTCGAGCACAAAGAAACTGGTGCGTGAGAGGTCAAGGCTGCCCACCTTCAAATGGCTGAGCAGACGCCCCGGAGTGGCAATAACCACGGGAGCACCGCCGCGCAGGCTCTTTGTCTCCTGGTCGAAGCGCGAGCCGTCGTTGCCGCCATAGACAGCTATCGACGACACACCGTCGAGGTAATAGCTGAAACCTTCCATCGCCTGGTCTATCTGCTGGGCCAGCTCTCGCGTAGGAGCCATCACCACGCAGTTGATGGCATCCTCGGGAAAGCCGCCATCGTCGAGCATCGACAGGATGGGCAGCAGGTAGGCCGCCGTCTTACCGGTGCCCGTCTGCGCCACTCCAAGTACGTCGCGGCCTTCAAGTATTTCGGGTATACACCTCTCCTGAATGGGAGTCATCTCCTCGAAGTGCATGTCGTAGAGCGCATCGAGGATGTTGTCATTAAGATATGTTTGTTCAAAAGTCATTCTTGGCAAATTAATTCGGAGCCTGCCTATAGCAGAAGAAGGCGATGACGGCGTAGATCATATTAGGTATCCAGGCAGCCAGGATTGCTGGCATACCGGCATTGGTGGCGAAGGTGGCCGACACCGTCTGCAACAGGATGTAGGAGAACGACAGCGCCAGGCCAATGCCTAAGTACATACCCATGCCGCCCTTTCGCTTCCGTGAAGACAGGCTGGCGCCGATGACGGTAAGGATGAACGAGGCGAACGAGTTGGAGATGCGCTTGTGGTACTCCACCTCATACTGCACCACGTTCGTCGAGCCGCGCTCCTCCTGCTTCGAGATATAGCGCAGCAGCTCCGGCGAGGTGAACGTCTCCTGCTGGCCCTTGGAGAACACTAGGTCCATCGGCTCCATCATAATCATCGTGTCGAGCTCGGCACCCGTCTCTATCTGCTCGCGCAGACCCTTCAGCGTACGGATCTTGTAGTTGATGGCCTTCCAGTGGTTTCGCGAGTCGCTGATGGTGTCATACTGTATGACGTTGGCCGTCATGTGGCTGATGAGCTTCTTGTTCTCAAACTGGTCCAGCGAGAAGCCGTAGCCACGCTTGGAGATATCGTCGTACTGCTGTATGTAGGCGATGATGCCCGGCCCCACCTGCAGCTGCACGTTCTGCGCCGAGGTGTTCTTCTTGTTGTTCTTGTATTTCACCTCGAAGGCCTGCCGCGTCACGTTGCCATGTGGAATGACGTAGGCTCCGAGGTAGTAGTTCACCGCAGCAATGAGCGCCGCCGAGATCATGTAGGGCCGCATGAGCCGGTTGAAGCTCGTACCACTGGCGAGCATGGCGATGATTTCGCTGTTGCTGGCCAGCTTCGACGTGAAGAAGATGACGGCAATGAAGACGAAGAGCGGCGAGAAGAGGTTCGAGAAGTAGGGCACGAAGTTCACGTAGTAATCGAAGATGATGGCCCGCCACGGCGCATGGGTGGCGGCAAACTTCGGCATGTGCTCATTATAGTCGAACACAATGCTGATGCTGATAATCAGCACGATACTATAGATGTACGTGCCGATGAACTTCTTGATGATATACCAGTCGAGACGTTTCAAAGAATTAACGATTTACTGATTTTCGACCTTAGACTTTAGACCTTTTATTTCTCACCATAATGCCCGTATGCCGAGAGCACATCGACATGCACTTCGGGAGAATAGATGATATCATACATCAGCCGGCCCTCCTCAAAAAATCGTCTAACGACTCACCGGGCAGCATCCTTATGCCTTTCCCCTGCCTAATCTCCTCACGTGCCTCGTCTTCGGCAATGATGCCCATCGTGCGATAAAATTCCGCGTTCAACTGTAGTGCTGTCATAACTCACGTTAGTTTTGTTTCAGCGTGCAAAGGTAGCCACATTTTCCGAGACTGCCAAATTTCGGGCAGAAAACTTGTATGAAGGTCTGAGAAAGCGGTGCAGTTCTAACGCACGGGGCGAACGGACTGACCGCCGTTGCGGTTGCCGATGTTGTTCCAAGACGCGCCCGCAGAACCAAACTCGAGGTAGTAGGCGTTGCGCTGGTTGCTCTCGCTGAGCTTCGACGACCAGTAGTCTCCGTATGACCCGTCACCGTCTATCTCGCCGCCCCAGACGGCGCCAGCTGCGGGCAGGAACACAGAGGCATAGTTCACCTTACCCTTGAACATCCAACCATTCACGCCGTTCTGCGTGGTCCATTCGGAGGTGGCATTGTCGAAGAGCTCATTAATCTGTTCAAGCGAAGGGGGATTGTAGGCCTGCGCCTCGTCGAAGGTGTAGTATTCGCCATAGTCCTCCGGCTTGTTTGCTCCCTGATTGCAGCAGGCCCACTTCGTGCCGCTGGGCAGGGCGAGGTCTATCCAGTGCGGGTGGGCACTGTTAGGGCAGTAGGGGTAGGCCTGCTCCTCTGGGATGTCAACATCTTTGCCGGCCATGATGTCGATGATGATGGCGATGTCGGCCACGTCGACAGTAATGTCCTTGTTCACGTCGGCCTTGTCTTTGTATTCGGGAGCCTTTCCTGCCATCACGTCAATGATAGTAGCAATGTCGGCCACGTCCACTGTACCGTCGTCGTTCACGTTGCCCTTCACCACAATCTCCTCAATCTTCTCAAAGTATTTCCACGCCGACGTGGCTTGGTATTTAGCCTTCGTTCCCTTGGGCACGTAGAGGGTGGCGTTAGCAAACATCGCATCATTGACCCAGAACACTTCTTCATTTGTTTCAAAGGGCTCAGTAATCAACGAAGTGATGGAAGTCAGTCTTTCGCACATGAAGATGAAAAGGGTCCCCAAGTGCTTCACGCTCTTAGGAATAGTGATGGAGCTAAGATACCAGCATCTGTTGAAAGCATCAGCGCCTATGCTCGTCACGCCCTCGGGAATCGTGACGGAGCTTAGGTAGTTGCACTCACTGAAAATACCGTTGCTTATGCTTGTCACGCCGCTTTCAAACTTGGCGGAGGTAAGGCCGGTACATTCATAGAACACGTACGCCCCTAAGCTCTTCACGCTGCCAGGAATCGTGACGGAGGTCAGGCCGCTGCAATTCGAGAAAGCTGATTCTTCTATGCTCGTCACGCTGTTGGGAATCGTGACGGAGGTCAGGCCGCGGCACTTATAGAAAGCATAGCCTCCTATGCTCGTCACGCTGTTGGGAATCGTGATGGAGGTCAGACCTTCGCAATCTACGAAAGCCTGATATCCTATGGCCTTCACGCTAAAATCCAGACCGTAGAAAGAGACAGTGGACGGGATGTCTACGTTGCCAGAGTAACATCTGCCTCCTTCATAAACACCACCCAAGCGATTTGTCACCTCGGCCGCCATCGTTTCCGTGTTCAGGTTGTAGTAGATGCCGTCAATCTCTATGCCTGTCAGGTCAATCTCAATCTCCTCAATCTTCTGGAACTGATTCCATGCAGAAGTGGCTTTATATTTATCCTTCGTTCCCTTGGGAACGTAGAGGGTGGCGGTAGAATAAGGTATGGCATAGAATACATAAGTATCAATCACAAAAGGATTTAATATGAACGAAATAACGGTTGTAAGGTTGGAGCACCAAGCGAAAGCATACTTATCAATGCTCTTCACACTGCTGGGAATCGCAATGGTGGTAAAGGGACAGGATTGGAAAGCATACTCTCCAATGCTCTCCACACTATTAGGAATCGTGACGGAGGTCAGACTTTTGCAATTACAAAAAGTATCGTCTCCTATACTCGTCACGCTATTGGGAATCGTGATGGAGGTCAGGCCGCTGCAACCAAAGAAAGCGCCATTTCCCATGCTCGTCACGCTGTTTGGAATCGTGACGGAGGTCAGGCCGCTGCAACCAGAGAAAGCAGAGGCTCCTATGCTCGTGACGCTATTGGGAATCGTGATGGAGGTCAGACTGGTACACCCATAAAAAGTATATCCTCCTATACTCGTCACGCTGCTGGAAATCGTGACGGAGGTCAGGCTGGTACAATTAGCGAAGGCGTGGTCTCCTATGCTCGTGACGCTGTTGGGAATCGTGATGGAGGTCAGGCTGCTGCATTTTTCGAAAGCATATTCCCCAATGCTCGAGACACTGTATTGCACTCCGTTGTATTTGACAGAGCCAGGGATGTTGACGGCGCCGGAATAAGCGTCTTGATTATTTTCCCACTCATAGTAAGTACACATAAACGTGACCTCTGCCGTCTTCTTGGACTGGTCAAAATTGTAGTAGATGTCGTCGATTTTGGCATCATACGCGCTGGCCATCGCGGGCAGGACGGCAAGCATGAGAATAAAGAGTAACTTTTTCATAGTGTTTATAGTTTAAGTGAAAAATCAGAAAATAGTTTCGTCGGCAAAGATAATGATATTTTCCGATACGACCAAATATTTTTAGCCTACATTATTCATGGACCTATATTTTTACATGAATGACCATGAATGTCCACGAATTTCTCATTAATATAATTTTTGAACAATTCGTGGTCATTCATGGTCATTCATGTTAAAGAAAAAAGAATCAGTCGATATTTCTGGTGCATGATGGCGCAGCCGCTCCCCTCCCATGTAGGGGAGGGGCAAGGGTGGGGTCAGTAATTAAAAGATTCACAGATAAGTTACCTACCCCACCCCTAACCCCTCCCCTTAAAGGGAGGGGAGCGGCTGCGCACCATTTAAGTGAACCATTCTTCATTTGGTGACTTTTTAAAGTGGGCTCAATAATATAATTTTTGAACAATTCGTGGTCATTCATGGTCATTCATGTTAAAGAAAAAAGGACATTCTGTTCGTCGGGATTTGCAAATCCGACGTAGCGGAGAAGGAGGATAGTGGTTTCTTAGGGCTTGGACGGATTATTGTTTTGGAATGAGCCGCTCTCTCTCATAGTTTCCTCCGTGGAAACTCACAGTTTCCTTAGGGGGAACTGTCAGTTTCCTTACTGGAAACTATCAGAGTACTACGTTATGTTTATCACTTTGGTACGTTCAGAGCTCGAGACATCCTGGCTCAATCCCGACGAAGGAGGGTATGAAAATGTGTAACTGAGCTGTTACTGACACTCGGACTTTTAGTTAAAACTGTTTAATTCTTTTGCTACATAATGCTTTTTCCCTAAATTTGTAGCAAAATTGAAAAATTAAAAAATTATAAAATTGAAAGATTGAAAAAATTAGAAAATTATAAAATTATAAGATTAATAAACGAAACCATCAAGCACTATGAAAAAGTTTATCTCTATCCTGACGCTTCTCTTATTGGGAGGTCTGTTTTCCAGTGAGTTGTGGGCCTACGACCTGTACGTGGGCGGTATTATGGTGACGGCGTCGAATGCTTCGGGCATTACGGGCGATGGCATCAGCGGCTCCGTGACCTACGATAACAGCACGAAGACGCTGACGCTGACAAATGCCGCGATTACGCCCGAGAGTTCAAACGGTATCACTTCGCATATTGACGGGCTTAAGATTGTGGTTCACGGCAACAGCTTTATACAAACAAACAATAATGGCATCGAAAGTACGAAGAATCTCACCATCAAGAGCGATAATTTCAGCGTGCTGAATATTACGGCAGACAACACGAACTATGTCGGTATCTGGGCGACGGAAGGCAGCAAGCTTACCATAGAGGATATGTGGTTGAATGTCAAGGGCTCAATAGGAATCTTAGGCAACAATGAAAGCAAGCTCCAGCTCACCCGATGCTATGTCTATGTGTCGTCAGATAATATCAATTACTCATGCGTAAGCGGTTTTTCGGACATCGGGACGAGGGGTGTGAAGTACGACTACAACGGCATTACCTTCAACGCTACGAACAAGCGCTTGGAGTACAGCTCCGGAGGCATTGTGAAGACGCACGCGATGATGCCCCGCATCGCGGTGGGCAGATTCATCTGGGACGTGCGCTCCGATACCACGATTACGAGCAACACCCCGGGTTCGTGCATGTCAAAGGGAACCATCACCTTCAATGCCAGCAGCCGCACGCTGACCATGAAAGGTGTCGAAATGAATTCGGAAAGCTTCCACAGCATCGTGTACTTAGGACCCTACGGAGGCGGTGACCTCAATATCAAGGTCGTTGGCTCGAACACCGTCTCGCTTACAGAAAACACCTCCTCCCGGGGCATCTATTCCATTGACTACGGCGTGAACATCTACGGCGAAGGGCCGAACAACTCAAGACTCACCATCAACAACACGAAAGGTATTGGTATAGACCTTGGGGGTAACAAAACTAAGACCCTGTCGCTAAAGGACCTCCAGCTCATGGTCAATTCTACAACGGCAAGGAGCATCTACGGAGGCCGTTCTTCCAAACTTAATATCGACAATAGTTATGTGGTAGCCAACTACGGCATAGCGGGCTTCACGGACTGCACCCTGACAGCCTGCCACCCCGGTTCAAGCGCACTACACTTCTCGTCGGAGCTGCAGGGCTTCACCGAGGACGACGAGACCCTTTGCAATGATGTCGTGAGAATAAGTCTGGGATACTACTTGAGAATCGGCGACACGTATGCGACAAAGGCCAACAAGAACGACATTCTGGGCAATGGACAGTTCAGCTACGACCCCGAGACGAACGTTCTCACGCTGAATAATGCGAAGCTGACCACAGAAAGCACCTGTATCCTCAACCGCATTGAGGACCTGACCGTCGATGTGGTAGGCTCGGCCAACCTTACGAGCACAGGGAATACCGCTATTTATTCGACAACGAGCATGACCCTCAAGAGCGACACATACGCAGACCTTACGCTCAATGCTCCCTCTTCCAAATATTGCGCATTGTGGCTGGCCGGGCCTGGTCACATGAATATCGAGAAGCTATGGCTCACCGCCACCGCCGCCTTCCCCATCTACGGTAGCGGCGGCACCGACAGCAAAGGTCCAGAGCTCTGGGTGTTGTACAGCAATGTCGTCGCAAAATCAACGGCCAGCAATTCGTGTATCAGAGGCTTCGATTATGTATTCAGATGGAGCGTTAACCTGAACTACGACGGCAGCGAATATAACACCATCTACAAGTGCATGTACAACAGCGATGGAGAAATCCTGACATCCCACACGCTGAAGCCTTACCTGTCGGTGAAGAAGTACATCTTTGATACGAACATTGATACCAGTTTGAGCGCAAACTCACCAGGTGCCGGCATCACCAGCGGCACTATCCAGTACAAAAAAGACGGAACACTGACCTTGAACAACGTAACGATCGACGCTGAAGGCTATAGCGGCATCTGCTACTACGGCGAAGAAGACCTCGTCGTCAAGGTGAAGGGCGAGAACACCATCGTCAGCAAATCAGGCGGCCAGCTTAGTCCCGTCTACTGCTACGGCACAGACCTCACCATCTGCGGCGATGACAGGTATAGCTCAAAGCTCACCCTCAAGAACAGTAACGCTCCTGCCATAGAGATGGAGGGAGAGAACACGCTGGCCCTCAAGGACATGAACCTCAACGCTGCAGGAACAACGGCCTATTACAGCCTCGTCGGCCACAAGACCGTCAGCATCGACATCAACAACTGTGACGTCACGCTCAACCACAACATGAACGTCTTCAAAGACTGCACGATGACCTACTGCGACGTGGTCGAGCCCGAGGGTGCCTACTTCTCGCCCAAGCTGGGAGGCTTTACCACTAACGGCTCGTCGGTCTACAGCGGCAAGGTGGTGATAGGAGATGTGAGTTACGGCTTGTGCATCGGCGAGACCTGGGTCAACACATCTAATGCTCCCGACATCCTGGGCAACGGACAGTTCAGCTACGACGCCGCTACCAAGACGCTCACCGTCAAGGACGCTCGCCTTGAGAACATGGATGGCGGTCAGGGCAACGGAATCGACAACCGCCGTGTTGACGGGCTCACCATCAATTTCGAAGGCTACAACACCATCACCTCACGCAACAGCACGATTTATTCGGAAAAGCAGTTCTACATCGCCGGCTCCGGCTTCCTCAACGCCACCTCTACCGATGGCAGTCCCTTGTTCTTCGCAGGCGACTGCAACAAGTGTATCATCGACGGATCCACGCTCGTGCTCAACGGCAGGAATGCCATTATGGACTATGACAACGACGCCACCCTCTTCGTGAGAGGCGAGAAAGCCTATCTTGCACTCAATCCCGCCGAGGGTCAACTTGCCATCAACAACCTGAGCCAACTGTGGCTGAATGGCGGACAGCGGATAGCCAAGCCCGAAGGTGCAAAATTCTCCACGTCGCTCAAGACACTCACCTTAGACGACGTAAACGCCTACAAGGGCAAGGCCATCATCTGCAAAGGAAGCCTCGCCGACGTCAACCGTGACGGAACGGTGGATGTTGCCGACATCGGCTGTGTCATCGATGCGATGGCCGGCACCGCAAGCTCCGAGATTATGATCTTTGCCGACGTGAACGCCGACGGCACCGTCGACGTGGCAGACATCGGCAGCGTCATCGACGAGATGGCAGCGAATTAAGAACAATGAAGATAAAAAAACATCGAGCACTATGAAAAAGTTACTTTCTATTCTGACCCTTCTCTTATTGGGAGGTCTGTTTTCCAGTAAATTGTGGGCTTACGACCTGTACGTGGCTGGCAAACAAGTGACGGCGTTGAATGCGAAGAATATCACCGGCGATTACATTATGGGCACCGTGAGCTATGATAACGCCACGAAAACGCTCACGCTAAATAATGCCACCATCGCTGATCCTAACAACGTCGGCATCCGCAACGCAGGCATCGAGGGGCTGACCATCCTCGTTCACGGCAACAGCGAAATCAGCTCGGGCTATAATGCTATCTACTGCGAAGAGAAAACCATTATCAAGAGTGACAATTTCTCCAGCCTGACCGTCGCCTCTACCTCAACCAATGATCACGTCGGCATCTGGCAGAAGAGCGACAAGACCCTGCGCATAGAGCAGATATGGCTGACGATCAATGCCCCTTATCCCATTTATGGCAACAAGGATGGGAAGCTGGAACTCTACGAATGTAATGTCAATGCAAACAGCACCCAGAACCTCCCATGCGTCTGCCGATTCACATCAATCGAGACCTGGGGCGTGACGTATACATACGACGGGTCTTCATACGATGCTACCGACCAGCGACTGGAGGATAAAACGGGCAATGTGCTGAAGTCGCACATCTTCAGGCCCCGCATCACCGTGGGCAAGTACATCTGGAATGTGCGCAACGATGCCGAAATCACAAAGAGCACAGCCGGCGCAGGACTTTCCCAAGGCACCATCACATTCAGCCAAAGCAACCGTACGCTGACCTTAGACAACGTCTCCATGTACATCGGAGGCTATGTCAACATAAGATACAACGATGATCCGGGCAACGGTATTCTCAGAATCAAAGTCGTGGGCAAAAACACCATGCAGCTGGCTACTGGCAACAGCGCACAGGGAATCTACTCCATGAACAACGGCGTGTACATCTACGGCGACGGGGCGGAAAGCTCATCGCTCACCATCGCCAACACGAAAGGCGTGGGAATCGAGCTCGATAATGTCGAAGACAAAAACCTGACGATCAGCAATGTGAGGCTCTTCATCTCATCGAAAGAGAGAAGGAGTATCTACGGCAACGGGACGGCAGGCATCTACATCTACAACAGCGCGGTGACTGCCAACTACGGCATTTCCGGATTTAAGGACTGTACCCTTTCGGCCTGCTACGTGACTAATGGCGGCGAGTTCTCGCCATCGCTGAAGGGCTTTTCCGACAACGACGTGGACCTGACCGCCGGAGTGGTGCAGATTAATCCGGGCTACGCCCTGTTGGTCTGCGGCGCAAGAGTGACGGAATCGAACAAAAACGACATCCGCGGCGACGGTCAGTTCAGCTACAACCCGAATACGAATACGCTCACGCTGGACAATGCCAAAGTCAGCACCGTTGGGTCGTGTATCTCCAACAGCATCAAGAACCTGAAAATAAAGGTGGTGGGGACAGCTTCACTCACCAGCACTGCGGGGCATGGTATTTTTTCTAATAAGCCCTTCACTCTCTACAGCCAAACCTTTGCTGACGTGACCGTCAAGTCGACCTCCTCCGACGCTTACGCTGGAATATGGATGGACGGCGAGGGACTGATGACCATAGAGAATGTATGGCTCGATGCATCAGGCACGGACGCCATCTTAGGCAACAAAGATGCCAAGCTCTTCCTTGACGAATGTAACGTCCATGCAAAATCGGCCAGCGGTAAATCATGCGTCAGTAGATTCAGCGGCATCACTACCATCGGCGTCATCTATAATTACGATGACATCAAATATGACCCCAACTCCAAAAAGATGGTCGACAAAGCCGGAGAGACACTCACAGAACACACCTTTAGGCCCCGCATGGCAGTAAACAAGTACATCTGGGATCCGCGCGACGATGCCACCCTCAACGCAAACACTGCCGGCGCAGGCATCGAGTCGGGCACCATCACCTACAATAGTGATAAAGGCATCCTCACCATGGACAATGTCACTATCAACGCTGGAAAACAAAACGGCATCAGCTATTACGGCCCCGTGGACTTCAAGGACCTCATCATCAAAATCAAGGGTGAGAACTTCATCAACTACAACTCCTCCAGCTTCGGAAAACCCATCTTCTGCAGTGGTAATAACCTCACCATCTGCCAGGCTCCGCAATCGCCCAACTCACCGACTCCTAAGCTCACCCTCAACCCCAGCAACGCGGCGGGAATCATAATGGAAGGCGAAAAGACCCTGGCCATAAGAGACATCAACCTCTACATCTCGTCGGGTGGAGATTACTACAGCCTCTACGGCAACAGCACCGCCAGCCTTGAAATAGAAAACAGCGAGGTGACCCTAGAAAAAACCTTGAACCACTTCCGCTCGCTCACCATGATCGGCTGCGACATTGCCGAGCCCGAAGGTGTCAGGTTCTCGCCAGAGAAGATGTGCTTAGTGTTCGATGACAATAGCATGTGCACCGGCAAGGTTGTCATAGGCGAGGTGAACTATGGCATGTACATCGGCGAGACAAGTGTCTTGGCATCTAACGCTGCCGACATCCTCGGCGACGGCCATTTCAGCTACGACTCGCCTACGAAGACGCTTACGGTCTGCGACGCCGACCTGGAGAACATGGAAGGCACGCTGGGCTCAGGCATCAGCAACCGCAAAATCGACGGACTCACCATCAACCTCGAAGGCAACAACCATATCACAGTCCGCAACTCCGTGATCTATTCAGATAAAAACATCAACATCAAAGGCACGGGAGCACTCACCGCCAAATCAAACCACTCTGCCCTCTACTTCGGAAGCCAGGAGGACATCAATTGTACCATCGACGGGCCAACCCTGATTCTCAAGAGCCAGATTCCCATTTCAGATTATTACACACATACAACCCTCGTACTCAAGGGCGATAAAACCTACATCGCACTCGAGCCAAAAGAATACTACAACCCCATCACAGACCTGAAAGGCCTCACGATGTACTGGCCCATGGATATCGTCAAGCCCGAAGGCGCCTGGTTCTCGGCATCGCTGAAGGGAATAACCTTAGACGGCGAAAAGCTCTACGAAGGCAAAGTGGTATTCTTCGGCGGCAACCTTGCTGACGTCAACCGCGACAATTCAGTCGACGTGGCCGACATCGCCTCGGTCATCGACGCCATGGCCGGAAATGGTGGCGAAATACTTCACATCAATGCCGACGTGAATCTTGACGGCACAGTAGACGTGGCCGATATCGCTGCCGTCATCGACGTCATGGCAGCCAGTGCGCGCAGCGCGCTAAATGAGGAATGACAAATGAGAAATGAGAAATGAAGAGAAAGCCGTTCAAACCCATAGGGAGAATGGCTTTCTCTTATGCTTAAACTCAAATTGGTCTTTAGACTAAATTAATCATACCACATTCGTGGTTTCAGAAAAACAAGAAAAAACAAAAGAATACAAAAGAAAACCAATCTGTTTTTTCTTGTTTTCTTTTGTTTTTATTGGTTTTTCACAGACCGCTTGCGGTACTTTAATCTAATGACGGATTTGGATTAAACTCTGCGTCCGAGGTCGTCGATGACGGAGCGCTTCCACTGCGTGAAGTCACCCTCGATGATGTGCTGCCGGGCATTGGTAACGAGGCGCAAGTAGAACGCGAGGTTATGGATAGAGGCAATCTGCAGGGCCAGCAGCTCCTGGGCCTTGAAGAGGTGGTGCAGGTAGGCCTTGGTGTGCAGACGGTCTAAGTAGCAACCGTCGGGATCGATGGGGCTGAAGTCCTGCTCCCACTTCTTGTTGCGGAAGTTCATCGTGCCTTGGTAGGAGAACAGCATGGCGTTGCGGCCGTTGCGTGTCGGCATGACACAGTCGAACATGTCCACACCTCGCTCGATGGCCTCCAGGATGTTCTGCGGCGTGCCGACGCCCATGAGGTAGCGGGGCCGATCCTTGGGCAGGATGTCGTTCACCACCTCAATCATCTCATACATCACCTCCGTAGGCTCTCCCACGGCCAGTCCGCCGATACTGGCACCACCGCCGTCGTTCAACTTCGTCAGCTGTTCGCAGACATGGAGGGCGGCCTCACGGCGCAGGTCGGGATATTTGCAACCCTGCACGATGGGGAAGAGCGTCTGACGGTGACCGTAGAGCGGCTCCGTCTCGTTGAAACGCTTGATGCAGCGCTCTAACCACCTTTGTGTCAGCCCGAGACTCTTCTTCGCATAGCTGTATTCGCTCTCGCCAGGAGGACACTCGTCGAGGGCCATCATGATGTCGGCACCGATAATGCGCTGGGTGTCCATCACGTTCTCAGGGGTGAAGATGTGCTTCGAGCCGTCTATGTGGCTTCGGAACTCGCAGCCCTCCTCCCGCAGCTTGCGGATGCTGGTAAGGGAAAAGACCTGGAAGCCTCCGCTGTCCGTCAGGATAGGACGGTCCCACGCATTGAACTTGTGCAGTCCGCCGGCCTTTCTCAGAATCTCAAGGCCGGGACGTAGATACAGGTGATACGTATTGCCCAGAATAATCTGCGCCTTCACCTCGTCGCGCAACTCTTGAAAGTGTACACCCTTCACCGAGCCGCAGGTACCCACAGGCATAAAGATAGGCGTCTGTATCTCCCCGTGGTCGGTAGTAATAAGTCCGGCACGGGCAGCGCTGTAAGGGTCAGTATGTTGTAATTGGAATGTCATTTCTCTTTCTCCGTCATCATCTTCAAAACCATCTCGTCGGTGATGCCCATGCCGTCGGCGCCTATGCTGGTCAGGTTGCGGATGCTCTTGTCTACGCTGTCGTCGACGATACCCTCTGCCGACGATACGCATTTCCCCTCCATGGCCAGCAGGGAGGAGAGGACGGCTGTCGACACGCCGGATGTAATCTTCAGCGAACAGGAGGGCTTGGCACCGTCACAAATCATGCCGGTAAGGTTGGCCACCATATTCTTCACGCTGGCACAGACACGCTCGTAGTCGCCTCCCATAAGGTAGGTGATGCCGCAGCTGCTGCCGATGCTGGCCACCACACAACCGCAGAGCGCCGACAGCACGCCGAGGCTCTGCTTGATGTAGATGGCCGTAAGGTGCGACAACATCAAGGCACGGATAAGTTCCTCCTCCGTGTTCTCGTTTTCCTTGGCATAGACGCAGACAGGGTTAGTGGCACAGATGCCCTGGTTGCCGGAGCCCGAGTTGCTCATCACAGGAATCATCGCCCCACCCATACGAGCGTCGCAGGCCGAGGCCGTCCGGGCAATGATATGGCAGAAGATGCTGTTACCGAAGATGCCCTTCGACAGCGGACGGTCGATGGTCTTGCCGAGGTTATGGCCGTAGTTACCCTTCAGCGCCTCCCGGGCAGCATTCATGTTATAGTTGCGGGTCTCCTCTATGAAGCGTATCTCGTCGAGCGGAGCCGTAGTGGCAAAGTCATAGACAAGGCGCATGGAGAGACCCACCTCCTGCCCCTCCCTGGGAGGGAGGGGAGTAGTTTGTCCATCATTAGTTTTCTGCTCTTGAGAGTATATACTCCCCTCCCTCACAGGGAGGGGTTGGGGGGAGGGTCTGAAGTTTGTATGACTCCCTTCAATCACAGCCGTTTCCGACTTTTCGCCGGCATGACACGTCACCTCAATGTAAAGTTTCTCACAGATATGCTGCTTCAGCCCGATGGTGATACGTTTCTCGTCGACGAACTGCCGGCCTTCCGCCAGAGCCTCGGGAGTGAGGTCTTTCAGCACCTCAAGCTCGTATTCGCTCTTGCCGATGATGGCGCCCAGAGCGATGGCTATGGGCAGACCCGTCATGCCCGTTCCGGGAATGCCGACGCCCATAGCGTTCTTCAGCATGTTGCCGCTCAGCAGCACGTCAATCTTCTCCGGCCGCTGTCCAAGCAGTTCCGTAGCACGGGCGGTGCAGAGCGCCACAGCCATGGGCTCCGTACACCCCATGGCGGGCACCACCTCACGTTTTACCAGCGCAATGATTTGCTCACGAGTTTCCTTGTCAATCATAAGGCCGTTATTTCATTATTTCGTTATCACGTTATAACGTTATTTCGTTACTTCGTCTCCTCGGGAATGTCAAACGTCATGGGGTTCTTCACCAGCTCGTCGGTGAGGGCAAAGTTCCAGACGTCCTGGATGTTCTCCACATAGTGGAAGGCCACGCCCTTGAGGTACATGTCGGGTATCTCGCTGATGTCCTTCTCGTTCTCCTGACAGAGCACGATGTCGGTGATGCCGGCACGCTTGGCGGCGAGGATTTTCTCCTTAATGCCGCCCACGGGCAGCACCTTTCCCCTCAGCGTTATCTCTCCCGTCATGGCGGTGTTCTTGCGCACCTTCCGCTGTGTCAGCGCCGATGCTATCGAGGTAGCGATGGTGATGCCTGCCGACGGCCCGTCCTTCGGCGTAGCACCCTCCGGCACATGGATATGAATGTTCCAGTGGTCGAAGATGCGGTAGTCGATGCCCAACACGTCGGCATGGGCCTTGACATACTCTAAGGCCAGCACGGCGCTCTCCTTCATCACGTCGCCGAGGTTTCCGGTAAGCGTCAGCTTCTGACCCTTTCCCTTCGACAGCGACGTCTCGATGAAGAGAATCTCGCCGCCCACGCTGGTCCATGCCAGTCCCGTGACCACGCCGGCGTAGGCATTTCCCTGATAGATGTCGCGGTAGAAGGGCGGCTTGCCGAGGAGGTCCTCAAGAGAGAGGCTGGACCCACCCCCGACCCCTCCCTCAGAGGGAGGGGAGTATTTACCTTTGCCATTGGTGTTCTCAGCGGTAATAGTAACCACTCCCCTCCCTGCAGGGAGGGGCTGGGGGAGGGTCTGAATCCTATACGCCAGCTTCCTCATCGCCTTGTTGATCTGCTTCTCCAGCTGGCGCACGCCACTCTCGCGGGTGTACTGCTCGATGATTTTCTCAATGACGGCCTTGGGGAACTTCGGCTTCTCCTTCAGCGTCTTGAGGCCCGTGTTCTCCAGCTCACGGGGGATGAGGTGGCGCTTGGCAATCTCAATCTTCTCCTCGGTGATGTATCCGCTCAGCTCTATGACCTCCATGCGGTCGAGCAGCGGCTTGGGGATGGTCGCAAGGTTGTTGGCCGTAGCGATGAAGAGCACCTTCGAGAGGTCGTAGTCCACGTCGAGGTAGTTGTCGTGGAAGGCCGAGTTCTGCTCCGGGTCGAGCACCTCAAGCAGAGCCGATGCCGGGTCGCCGTTCACCGTTGCCTGCGTCACCTTGTCAATCTCGTCGAGTATGAACACGGGGTTCGAGCTTCCCGCCTTCTGTATGCTGCTGATGATACGTCCCGGCATGGCGCCGATATACGTGCGGCGGTGTCCGCGAATCTCCGCCTCGTCGTGAAGTCCGCCGAGCGAAATGCGCACATACTTGCGCTTCATGGCCGCGGCAATCGACTTGCCCAAGCTGGTCTTTCCCACACCCGGCGGGCCATAGAGGCAGAGGATGGGGCTCTTCAGGTCGCCGCGCAGCGAGAGCACGGCCATGTGCTCCAGGATGCGCTCCTTCACCTTCTCCATGCCGTAGTGGTCGCGGTCCAGTATCTTCTGTGCCCGCTGCAGGTTGAGGTCGTCCTTCGTATATTCGCCCCAGGGCAGCGAAACGAAGGTCTGCAGGTAGTTCAGCTGCAGGTTGAACTCCGGCGACTGCGACGACGTCTGGTCCAGCTTCTCCAACTCCTTCGTGAAGACCTTCTCCACCTCCTCGCTCCATTTCTTCTTCTTCGCCTTGTCCACCAGCTTCTTACGCTCCGGACTCTCCTCGTCCTCGCTCATGGCGGCGCGCATGTTCTTGATTTGCTGCTGCAGGAAGTAGTTCTTCTGCTGCTCGTCCAGGTCCTCGCGGGTCTTGTTGCGAATGTCGGCCTTCAGCTTCTGAAGGTTCAGCTCGCGGTTCATCGCCTTCATCGTTCCGAAGAGCCGCTCCTTGACCGACTCCACCTCGAGCAGACTTATCTTCTCTTTCGAGGAGAAAGGCATGTTCGAGCAGATGAAGTTCAGCGCCATCACATCATTATTAATATTGTGTATGGCAAACATCGCCTCGTCGGGAATCTCATCACTCATGCTGATATACTGTGCACTCATGCGGCGCAGGTCGTCGATGGCCGTGCGCCACTCCTTATCGTGCTTGTCGGGCATCAGCTCCGGCGACGCCTCCACATGTCCCATGAGGTAGGGGAACTCCTTGCTGATGCCAAGCAGCCTCATGCGACCCAGTCCCTGCACGATGACCGTCACCATGCCGTTGGGCAGTGTCAGCTGCTTCACCACCTTGGCGAAGACACCCGTGTTATAGAGGTCGCCCTCCACGGGCACCTCCACGTCGGGGTCTCTTTGGCATACGATGCCAATGAGCGACTCCGCCTTTTCCGCCTTGCGCACCAGCTTCATACTCGACTCCCTCGAGATGACGATAGGCACCACCACGCCCGGGAAGAGCACAATGTTGCGTACTGGCAATATAGGCACCTCGCTGGGCATCTCGCCCTCCACAAGCTTACCAAAATCTCCTTCAATATCGGCAATCATCGAAAATGCCGAAGTATTCTGTTCGTCCATCAAATACATTTACGAATTACTTAATTACGAATTACGATTTTCTAATCGCACAATTTTGGGGGTGCAAAATTACAAAGAAAAATTGAGACTGCAAAGCGAATTGAGAAGTTTAACGCAGTTGGAGCCATAAATGGACTCAAATATAGAATCTTGCAGCTGGACGACAGTCAGAAAGACAGCAATCCCCGCGTCGGCGATGGTTGCCGACGCGGGGATTATGCAGTCAAGGGGGCAGGACAGGCTGCCTGATTCTTAATAGTCTTCCTCTTCTTCCTCTTCCTCCCAGACGTTGTAGGTGCGGCGCGAGCGGTTGTCATCGTTGCTTACATCAGGGTTAGGATTGCTTGAGATGTCTTCACTGTTTCCGCTGACGACAAACTGCATCAGCTTGGCCTCCAACGTTATCACCGTGATGCCGGGAATGATATAATCTTTCTTTTTCATTGTTCTGATTATTATTTTGTTTGCAATAATCCTACAAAGGAGCTTTGCCCGGGCTTGTCCGAACGTAGACAAGCCCGAGCCAGCTCATCTTGTAGCTCACTTTATCACCATCTTCTTTCCGTTGTTGATGTAGAGTCCCTTTCTGGTGGGCTGCTTGTCGAGCTTCATGCCGTCCACGGTGTACCACTCTCCATCCTTCTGGCTGTCGTCGGCCACGCCTGCGATGCCCGTCGTGGTGTTGCCGTCGCCGAAGTCCAGGATGAACTGTCGTGAAGCGGCGTTCTCGGTGAAGTCGAAGTATGCGCGGAAGGCCTTCAGCGTGCGGTCAACTCCCGTGTACTGCAGCGTGTTGCCGCTGCCCATGTAGTAGATGTTGTCATCATCAGCCGTGATGTCGAACGCATCGTAGTAGCCCACGAACTTCACGTTGCCGTCGGCCAGCGAAACGGTACGGGCATCCTCATCGGCATTGGCGATGGTCACGTAGGGGAATGACGGGTTGACGATGTTCTCGCCGCTGTTCCACTTGATGATGTAAGGCACGTTAGCCTGGAGTACGTCCACAGCGTCGCCGAAGGTCAGGCTCACGGTCGTTCCCGTCATGGTGGCAGCGGTCAGCGTCTTGGCGGTGGCTCCTGCCAGCGGGCTGCTGGCCAGCGTCACGTTGAAGGGCAGGCAGATGGTGTTCCACTTGCCATCCTTGTAGAGTGTGCGGCCGTCGAGCTTTGCGATGATGCTCTTTCCGTTGAAGGCTGCAATGTATTCGCCGTTGTTAGTGGCATTGTCGGCAAACGGGATGACGGGGCCGGCGTCAGGATTAGTGTCCATTACGCCGTGCTGGGGCAGCACGATGTAGTCGTCAGCGTCCAAGGCAGGACCGTCGCCATAGTCTTCCGACTCGTAGAAGATAGTACCGCTGGCACCGTATTCCACCAGGACGGCCTCGCCGGGAGCTACGCTGGCAAAGCCATAATAGACATCGAAGCCGTCGCCGGCAGCGTTCAACTTGTAGATATAGCCGCTCGTATTATTGTAGTTATCCATGAAATAGATGGTGCCGGTGCAGGGGAACGGGTTGCCGGCCAGGATGACGTTCAGCGGGTAGTTGGCGTTGTAGGTAACGTCCATCGACAGATAATTGTCTACCGAGGGCCAAGTCTCGCCGGTGAACTTCAGCACCTTGTCCTCCTTGTTGGCGTAGAGGGCGCCGTTGCCGGGCGTCAAGTTGAAGCTGGTCAGCTGGTAGCTGCGCCACTCTAAGTTCATGGTGCGCACGAAGCGGTAGTAGTCGTAGTTGTCTTCCAGCAGACCCTCGATGTCGGTAGAAAGCAGCTCGTCAGCCACGGGCGATGAGATGAGGCTGAACTTGCCCTCTCCGTCGCCATATCCGGCAATATTCTTCTCCAGCGTCACCTTGATGTCGCTGTTCTGCTTCAGCTCGCCGCCGTCCTTGATGGTGATGCTTCCGCCATCGATTGTCACATTGTTAGCCGTGGCTATCACTCCGGCAGGAACCACGGCGTCGGCACGGATAATCAGGTTGCTCGTAGCGGTAGGCACCCCGGCGGGAGTCCAGTTCTCGTCCTCGTCCCAGTTGCCGGCAGTGGTGAATATCTTGTCGTTCTCGCTCAGTGTGGTGAACGACTTGACGGCTGTGCCGGCGTTCTCCGAGCCGCCCTTGATGCCGATGACGGTGTAGTCATACTCGGTGCCCATCTCCAGACCGGTCAGCTCGACAGAGGTCTCATCCGCAGCCACCTCCTGCCACTCACCGGCGGGAATGTCGGCGCCGTAGATGCTGAAGTCATCGATGACAAGGAGGAAACAGTCATAGCTGACATGGTGGATGGCGATGTAGCCCGTCTGACCAGCGTAGGCGCTCAGGTCGATGGTGATATTGCCAGTTGCCGTGCTCATAGCCTTGAGCGTGGTGGTGAAGTCTGCGATGTCAGTGCCAGCGGTGGAGAGCAGCACCTCATAGCTGTCAGGGTAACTTGGTGCATTTGCAGCCGTGAACATCAGCGTGCCACCCAGCTGCACCTGCGGCGAGATGAGCCAGTTGTCGGCATCGAAGGATGTATAGGTATCGTTGTCGTAGCTATAGGCCGTAGCTGCATTGCCACCAGTTTCGTCTGAAATCACCCAGCCAGGACCTTCGCCTGCGGTGACGATAGTCCACTGGTCGAGTCCGTTCTCAAAGTCGTCGATGAAAATCGGCTCTCCTAACTTTGAAGCCTCACGATACTTCACCTTGTAGCTCTCGCTCTCGCCCTCCCAGCTGATGGTGGCCGTGGTGTGGAGTGCCTCGGCTACTACATTGGTGGCCAGGGGGTTGTTGGAAATCGTGGTGAAGGCCGTCTCCCTCCATTCGCTGTAGCCGTCGACGTAGGTCGACCTTACCTGGACAGCGTATGAGGTGCCGTCGGCCAGCCCTGTCAGCTGGTATGGCGAGGTGACGCCGTTCACGGTGGTCCATTCCGTTGAGGAAGTATCGGCTGATTTGATTTCAGCGTGAATCATCCACACATATCCCGGAACGCCCAGTGCAGCGAGGTCGCCCCAAGAGCCACCCAGAGCAGTCCAGCGGCCATTGGCATCGTTGAGGTTGTCGGCTGCGGCGGGCACAGCGTTTCCACTGTTGTTGGAGACAACAATCCAGAGATTCTTGGTGGCATCAAACACAATGTCGTCGAAGCTTACTTCAACAAAGCTCCGCGAACCAGTCAATGTAAGAGGCTTTGAGGCAATCTCACCCTCGGGTGCAGTTGTGCCATCGTTGTAGATAGTGATAGTCTCCGTGATAGTCTCCGCAGATGCAGCATAGTCGAACACACTCACCTTGGTCAGAACATTGCCGCTGTAGCTGCCGGCAGGCAACATGATGGCATAATCGAATGGACTACCCTGGGCATTGATTTGAGTACCCATTGTGCCGTTGTCGTACTTATACTCATTATATTGAATGGTGGCGATGCCATATTGCAGGTCAGCACCAGTGGCATCGGCATCGGCCGTCCAGCTGATGTCAGCCGAGCTGGTGGTGACGTTGCTGGCCGTGACAGCGGCAGGTACCGGGAAGAAGGTGGTGAAGATAACTACATCGCTCCAAGCCTCGTTTTCTCCGGAGGGGCGTACCACCACCATATATTCGGAATCGGCGTTAAGCCCCGTGAGCGTGTAGGGGTTGTCTGTAGTGGTGAACTCTCCGAAGGAGTCGTCTTCGGTGTTGTCATAAACATTCACCACCCACTCGGTGGCGTCGCCCCGCTCCGTCCAGCTCAGCACGGCGCTGTGGGGGCCTATCTCCGTAGCAGTCAGGTTGACGGGCTTCTTATACTGCTCGACGGTGCAGTTGACAGTGTAGCTCACCGCGCTTGACAATTGACCTGACCCTGAGAAGATTTCCTCGCCGTTAACATCGTACACGGTGTAGGAGCACTCGCCGGGATAGGAGCCAATTACCCACTGGAAGCTGATGTCCCTGCCGTCGCAGACGGCCAGACTGCCGGAGGCTGAACGGCCGGAGGTGATGGTCCAGGTGGCCAGCACCACGCCTGTCAGCTCATCCACCACATTGATGGCGTTGCCGTTCCATCCGTCGCCGTAGTCATCGGTAAACTCATAGCTAATGGCGCATCTTTCGCTTTCGTCGCAGAACAGGGTGGTGAAACTGGCGACGTTGGTCCAGTCGCTCACCTCGCCGCCGCCGCAGTTGGTGCGCACACGCACTTCGTAGACGGTACCCGCCTTTAACTGGGTCAGCGTATAGGGGTTGGATACGTTCTCAGTCACCTCGCCGTTCACCTCGATGTCGAAGCTCGTGGCATCCGATGTCCAGCTGATGACAGCCGACTCGTTGGTGACTTCGCTCACAGTCAGGCCCGAAGGCCTCTTGCAGGCAGACGGTACCGTAAAACTGAAGTCGTCAAGCAAGAGATAAAAGCAATCGCTGTAAATGTACTTGACGGCTATGCGCTTGGTTCCTGCGGGGAACGTGCTTTCATATTGCAGCCAAGACATCGATGCAGTCAGCACGGCACCATAGGTAAACTCGCTGGCGTCGGTCACCGTCTCGTCGGTGGTGTAGCCCACCTGGAACTGCTCATCACCGTATTCGTTAGTGTAATCTTTGTACGAGAAAGTCACGGTGACACCGTTTTCCGTACCAGAGAGGATGGGTGAGAGCAAGTAGGCACTCTGTTCGGAATAAGAAAAGCGGAAGCCGTAGTTGCCATTCTGACTGGCCATGGCGTTAATCCCTGTGTTGGGGCTTGTAGCTCCTTGCAGCACCCACCCGTCGGCGGTCAGGTTGTTGTCCTCAAAGCCGTAATCGTACGGCAGGGCTTGCTGCGCCCTTGCCCCCGTGAGGCAGAGCACGGCGGCGAGCAGCGTCATGGCTGCCCTCGCCAAGTTAAGTTTAGTCTTGAAATGTTTCATGTTTATAAAAAATTAGTGAATAAAAAAAGGTTGTTATGATATGTAAAAGTCCTTGTATTGTTCCAAAATGCAACAAAAAGTGTCTGAAAGGTTTCTAAATGTAGGTTTATGACTGATTTTCGGTGCAAATTTACACACTTTAGCTGAATTGAGCAAGAAAATGAATAATTATTTTTCAAGTCATCTTTGCTGTTGCAGACCGTCTGAACTACTGTAAGACAACCAAGGTAACGCTTATTCTGAACGGATAGATGATTGTTCCCAAAGTAAAAACAACTTGTTTTACCTGAGAAAAAGCCGTTCTTTCGACGCGAATAAGCCGTTCTTTCAAATCGAATAAGCCGTTCTTTCCATTCGAATAAGCCGTTCTTTCTCCGAAGGGTTTCTCGCCGCCCTTTTCTATAACACAAATTACCACGAATTAAACACAAACTAAGGACACGGAAAATTGTTTTAATCGTGCCAACGATTTTGTAGTGGTGTTGAGAAGATGTTGTCAAGTACGAATAGACTCAAAGAGGTTGGAAATGGCACGGATTTAGTCAACCTAAAAGGTAAAGCCGAATAGTGCTCGGAGACGCTTTTTAACCAATAAAAGAAGAATTGAATTGAAGAATTAGCCCTCTAATATACAGGTGGTTACGTTGAAAATATATCTTTTTGAAGAATTAACTTTATAAAATCTTGCCCAATCCAAATAATAGTTAACAGTTGTATCTATGCACGGTCAAATTGTACAAAATAGTTTGAATAAAATCAAAAATACAGAATGAGGACTATCAAATAAACAGATTAAAATACCTCAAAAACACCGAATGAAACACCTCAAAAAACATGATTTTCTTGCATAATCCAAATATTTACATTATCTTTGCAGCCAAATTAAAGTACGAATATATGGAGGCACTCTTATGGCACGTTCCGAAAAAGCCAAGTTGTTGATAGCCCGTAACTATATTCGCACCGTTTGCAGTGAAGATATATCACGAATCGACAGAAAACGTCGGAACGAGAAACTTGCCATGATGATACTGCGTTCGTATGCTCGCAACATTTCATCACTCGTCAAAAAGACCACTATGCTTGCCGATGTGGTGTCATCTGAAGAAATAGAATGCAGTATTGACACATTCAATGACTATGTGAACGCCCTTGAACGTCTGTTTGTCATTCAAGACATAGATGCCTGGTGCCCGGCAATACGCAGTAAAACAGTTATACGAAGCTCACCCAAACGAGGATTCTGTGACCCGTCAATAGCCGTGGCTCTTCTTGGACTGACACCAGAGGCATTGACCACACAACTGAAAACATTCGGATCTATCTTCGAGCAGATGTGCGTGCGTGACGTGAAAGCGTATTCGCAAGGACTATATAGTCATGTGTCTTATTATCATGACCGATATGATCTGGAAGCCGATTTCGTATTACATCTTGAAGATGGGCGCTATGCTTTGATAGAGTGCAAACTGGGAAGCAACGAGATAGAGGAAGGGGCAAGCCATCTTCTGGAGTTGAAAAGGCTTATCCGCGAGCATAATGAGAAGGAGATGCAGATACCCATCCGTGAACCAGATCTTTTGATAATACTTACGGGTGGCCAGATGGCATACACCCGTCCTGATGGGGTAAAGATTATACCCTTAGGTTGCCTGAAAGATTAGTCCTCCTAAAAGGCAAAAGCAGTGTTCTTGTACCTCAGACCCACTAAGTGTCTGGTGTACAATGTCAACCTGTTGGTTGAATTAAAATAATGCATACTTAACTTGCCCTATGGGCCTATGATTGAGAAAATTGAAATACTGCAACACAGTGAAGGCCGCTACCTTGGCAGCCATCCTCGCGAAGAGGCTCCAGGACACTCGGAGCTCAACCTGTTGAAGAGATAATTCTCGCTGTCGATACTGAATGCCTCTGCTGTAGTGGAAAGCGCCACCACCTCCAAGTCGGAGAAGGTGGGGACAACACCGCAGCGAGTGACATTTCCTCTCTCGTTTACTTGATTTTCTGCAAATTTCTTGCAAATCTCAAGAATTTTTCCGAACTTTGCGACGAAGTTGCGCATATCTACGATAATAGTGCTTAGTTGATTTGACACCACTAAGGTACTAAAAATCAATAATATGTGCAACTTTTTAAACATAGATATTTTACAAATTTAATTCAACCAATAGGTAATTCAAGAATAATATTCATGAGGTATTCGTGGTCATTCATGGTAATTCGTGTAGTCCATGAATAATGTATCTCGCTCGTCTAATTCCGCACCCCGAACAACAAATTCGCAAAAATCCTTTGCCGTTTCATTTTTTCTCCGTACCTTTGCACCCGAATTCGCGAGAAGGACTCGCGAGAGAAGCTCTATTCCTGTCCGAACTGCAACCTCGAAAGGGAAAGAAGAGTAAGCGTAATCCTATGTAGCTGCGCCATGTGCGCAGATTTCAACATACGGATTACGAGGCAGTTGCAGGCCTGGACAGGAGTATGTCGGAGGTCTGCGCTTCTTTGTTTATATGAGGTTAGTACAGGCCCGCCAGGACGATTCTTTAGTATTAACTTTATATTTTTCAAACATTATGGTAAAACTATTACAAATGAAAATGATGCTCCTGCTGTGCGCCCTAATAGCAGGAAGCGGAAGTGTGTGGGCAGAGACTGTCAGATATGGAATTCAATCTACATCATCTGTATCAATTACTGGTAATGGTACTGCTCCTACAAATTCAAGCGCGACCTTTGTAGCGACTAACACTGATAAGAATCAGATGACTAGCGGAAAGAGCCAGACCCTAACCTTATCCGGCTACTATGGCTACAAGGTGACCAATATTACACTTAGTATGAAATCTAATTCTAGTAGAGGTGCTGGTAAACTTTCTTATTCAACTGATGGTGAAA
Organism: Prevotella sp.; assembly: GCA_017645905.1. Lineage (GTDB taxonomy): Bacteria > Bacteroidota > Bacteroidia > Bacteroidales > Bacteroidaceae > Prevotella. The sequence continues at coordinate 25,118 of JAGCNO010000121.1, forward strand.
CATCTTATATAGTAGGTAGTTCTTCAGACGGTGTGAATTTTAACAACACCAGCTGGTATGGAAGTTGGAGTACAAGTTACGTAAATGTTTCGAAAGATGTTGATATTGAGCCAACCACCTCAAACTCTACCATTATCATTATGATTGAAGCTACGGTTAACTCACTGTATTGCGAGTCATACTCAATTACCTATGAGCCCGTGAACACATCAGATGCAGCCACAAGCGTGACCATTGACGACACTGGTATTACAAACACCGATGTATACACCAACACGGCTGCTGGTAGTCTTTCCGCTACAGTTAAGGACAAGAATGGTGATGCCATCAGTGGTGCAGCCGTGACCTGGACCTCAGCGGATACTAACGTTGCCACAATAGCCAGCGACGGCACTGTGACTCTTGTCGGAGCAGGAACCACAGTGATTACGGCCTCCTATGCAGGTGTGAGCGGCACATACGATCCTTCATCAGCCACCTACGATCTTACTGTGACCGACAGCACACCGTTTGCTGGTGGTGATGTTGAATTTGTTGCTGGAACAGACGTGGGTTCAACAACATCTCAAAACGCTGATGAGGTTTCAAAGTCAGGCGTTACCATTTCAAGTACAAGCGCGGCCTTAGCATCTGCTCAATATCGTTTCTACGGTAGTTCCACCACAACCATTTCAACGACACAAGGAAATATTGTAAAGATTGTATTTACGGAGGCCGATTCTGATTATCCTATTTCGCGGCTCTCCGCTACAGGATATTCCAATGGAACTTGGACAGGCAATGCACAATCTGTTACTTTTACTGCCAGTGGACAGGCTCGCGTATCGACAATTGTTGTCACCGTAAATACTAAGGATCCGGTTGCAACCATTAACGGCATTACTCCTACCAGCATTGACCTTAATGATGAAGGCAGCTTCTCTTGTGACATTGTTTATGCTAAAGGTTTGACAGCTAATGATGCTACTATTACATGGTATAGCGACAACGAAGACGTGCTGTTGATTGATGAAACAGACGGTTCCTATCTTACAGGGGCATCTGGAGGTACGGTAAACGTGACTGTGACTGTGACCCCTAATGACGAAACAAGCTATAGTGCCGTATCAGGGCATTTTACCGTCACCGTGGTTGACCCCAACGGTCCCGGCTCACAGGACAACCCCTACACCGTGGCTCAGGTCATTAATGGTGATGCTGACGGCAAAACCGACATTTGGGTTAAAGGTTATATCGTAGGCAGCTGGAACAACAACAATTTTGATCCCGAGAACTTAGTTGACACCAACCTTGCTCTTGCTGATGATTATAATTCAACTACCACTATACCTGTTGAACTTTCCATCGCAAGCGGTCTCCGCACAACCTGGGGACCTTTCAGCAACCAGAAAAACATTAACGTAGCGCAGGTGGTCTTAAAGGGCAATGGAACCAAATACTTCTCTAAAAACGCCGTTAAAGGAACATCGGTGATTGAGAAGATAGCAGAGATGGTGACCGTCACTTCTGCCGAGTATGCCACTCGTCAGTCCGACGCTGCCCTTGATTATTCTGAAGGCGACATCACAGCTTATACCGCTACCGACAACGGCAGTTCCGTGAAACTGACTGAGATTGAGGGTGGCCAGGTTCCCGCTAATACTCCCGTCGTGCTGTATAAGGCTGGAGGCGCTACCGTCAGGGTTCCCGTCATTGACTCTGCGGATGCTGTTGGTGAAAACGACCTGAGGATTTCATCTGGTGAAGCTTACAGCAATGCCTATGTGCTGGCAAAGCCCGACGGCAAACCCGTGGGCTTCTATCTCTGGGACGAGGCATTTATGCTCGCTGCCGGCAAGGTTTATCTGCAGTCTTCCGCTTCCGACGGCGCTCGCCAGTTCCTGCCCTTCAACGAGGCTACAGGCATCGAAGAGACCGTTAGCAGCAAGCCGATGAATGGTGAGTGGTACGACCTGCAGGGCCGCCGTGTGGTGAAGGCTCAGAAGGGCCTCTACATCGTGGACGGCAAGAAGGTCGTCATGAAGTAATCAGGACACCTCAGATTATCATATTTATCCAATAAGTTTCAAACATAAAAAACAGCAAAGATTATGAAGAAGACATATAAATCACCCGTAACGATTATAGTCTGCGTGGAGCAGCAGCTTATGCAAACTGCCTCTTTGGGGAAGGACAGCACGACGACAATCAATGATAGCGACAAAGTTCTCAGCCGTGAGCGTCGCGGTTCCTTCTGGGACGACGAAGAGGAATAACCCCATATCGGCGCAGCCTGCCTGTCTATAGTCTAAGGTCTAAAGTCCAAGGTCTATAGTCGGGGCGGGGCTGTAGTCGGAGCGAGACACCCCTGCCGAGGGCAATTATGCGGCGGGGTGTAATTAGTAAAGTTTTTTATATTGGCCGCTGGTGCGTGAGCATCGGCGGTCATCATTTTTTCTCCCCGTTGCTTGGCCGTCTCAATGAAAAGCCGTACCTTTGCAGCCGTGGAACGACTATGGAACCGCAACTACTGCAAGGTGATGACGGCAAACTTCGCGCTGTTCTTCGCTTTCTATGTGCTTACCCCGCTGCTGCCGCTGTATCTGAGCGAGAACTTCGGGGCGACGAAGGACGTCATCGGCCTGGTGCTCTCGGGCTACACCATCACGGCGCTGCTGTCTCGCCCGTTCAGCGGCTATTTCGTCGACACGTTCCCGCGCAAGACGGTGCTCATGGTGTGCTTCACGGCCTTTGCCATCTTCTTCGCGGGCTACTTAGCGGCCTCCACGCTGCTGATGTTCACCATCGTGCGCACGCTGCACGGCGCACCGTTCGGGTCGCTCACCGTGGCGAACGCTACGATGGCCATCGACGTGCTGCCCTCCTCACGACGTACCGAGGGCATCGGCTTCTACGGGCTGAGCAACAACCTGGCGATGGCCATAGCACCTACCATCGGCATCTATGTCTATGATCTCTCGAGAAGCTTTGAGCTGCTCTTCTGGATAGCGCTCGTCTTGGCATTTGCTGGGCTGGCGGTGGATGGGACAGTAAAGACCCTCCCCAACAAGACCCTCCCCAACAAGACCCTCCCCCGACCCCTCCCTGCAGGGAGGGGAGTATATACTACCTCCGAAGAGAAAAATGCTGCGACAAGAAAAGAGAAAAATGCTGCGACAAGAAGTAACTACTCCCCTCCCTTCAGGGAGGGGCAGGGGGAGGGTCTTGGGCCGGGGGAGGGTCTGTTGCGTCTCGACCGTTTCTTCCTTCTGCGCGGCTGGCTCTTAGGGGCGAACATGCTGGCGTTCGGCTTCAGCTTCGGCGTGCTGAGCAACTACTTAGCCATCTACGGCAAGGAGGAGCTGGGAATGACGAGCGGCACGGGAACGTACTTCATGCTCTGCTCGATAGGGCTGATGGTGTCGCGGCTATTAGGCAGCAAGGCGCTGCGACAGGGAAGGCTGACGCACAACGCGGGCGAGGGGATGTGTATCTCGCTCGTGGGCTACACGCTGTTTATACTGGTTCCGACGCTCTCCTCACTCCTCACTCTTCACTCCTCGCTCCTCACTTATACTGCCTACTACGGTTCGGCCCTGCTCATCGGCCTGGGCAACGGTCACCTGTGGCCGGCCTTCCAGAACATGACGATCTGCGTGGCGCGTAACAACCAGCGGGGCACGGCCAACAGCACTATCCTCATCTCGTGGGACGCCGGCATGGGTCTGGGCATCCTCGTAGGAGGCGTCGCAGCTGAGCTGATGGGCTATGCTGCTGCCTTCTGGGCGGTGGTGCTGGTGAACGCGATGGGCGTGGCGACTTACTTCGTCTGGACACGCGGGTTCTTCCTACAACGCAATCTGAACGACACTGTGCACTAGCGTAGGAAGTTAAATGGAGTTAAATGCTACGTCGGTTTGACGATTATGTTGTATCTTTGCGGCGGATTATCTCCAAGTATAAACTTTTAAGTCAAGAAGATATGAAGAAACTATTTATTTTCGCAATTTGCGTCGTCACGCTGGCGGCGTGCAGCGACGGTACGAACAAGCGCAGGCTGGCCGAGCTGAACCAGCGCATTGACTCGCTGAGAATGGTCAATGTGGAGAAAGACAACGAGATAAACGACATGATGGACACCTACAACCTGATTGAGGAGGGCTTCCAGGCCATCAATGAGGCGCAGGAGCGTGTCACCGTGGAGCGCAGCGGCGAGGGCACTACCTCGGCTGCACATATCAGGGAGAACATGGCGTTCATCCAGGAGACGCTCAGCCAGAACAAGGAGCTTATCAGTAGCCTGCAGAAGAAGGTGCGCGACGGCAGCATCACCAACGAGCGGCTGAAGAAGGCCATCGTGGCCATGACCGAACAGTTAGAGAAGAAGGAACAGGAGATCAGGACGCTGATGACGGAGCTGGACCAGAAGGACATCCACATTGCCGAGCTGGACGAGCAGGTGGCTACGCTCAACGACGACGTGAACCAGCTGAAGGACGACAACGTCAAGAAGGACGCTACCATCAGCCAGCAGACGCAGGACTTGAACACGGCGTGGTATGTCTTCGGAACCAAGAAGGAACTGAAGGAACAGGGCATACTGCAGAGCGGCGAAGTGCTGAAGGGTAACTTCAACAAGCATTACTTCACGAAGATTGACATCCGTGTGGACAAGGAAATAAAGCTGATGTCGCGTGATGCACGGTTGCTGACGAGCCATCCGGCAGGGTCGTACACGCTGCAGCCCGACGCCAACAAGCTCTACGTGCTGCGCATCGTGAACCCTGAGCAGTTCTGGAGCGCCAGCAAGTACCTGGTCATTCAGGTGAAATAATTTTCTCTATCTCCTCAAGGCTGCCGGCCACGTCGATATAGTCGTGCCATGAGCCGCGCATCAGGCCCTGAGCCTGAAGGGCGTCGAGCAACCTTTCAAGAGGTTCCCAGAAGCGGGTCATGCTGTAGAGTATGACCCGCTTATTGTGATAGCCTATAGAGGCTGAGGCCACGACGGTAAACACCTCGTCGAGCGTACCCACACCGCCAGGCAGGGCAATGAACACGTCGCCCTGGTCCATCATCAGCTGCTTGCGGTCGCTGAGGTTGTCGCAGGGGATATCTACGTCAACATAATCGGAGAGGCGGCCGTCCTTCTCAATAATACGCGGCACGACGCCGATGGTCATCCCGCCTGCCTCATGAGCCGCACGTGCCACGCACTCCATAAGTCCCTGATTGACACCGCCGTAGACGATGGCGTGGCCGTTGCGACCCGCCCATTGGCCCAGTTCTTGCGTCAGCTTGAAATACTCGGCAGGAAGATGGTCGTTGGCCGAGCAGAAAATGCATATCTTCATCATATTTATAACGATAGTCCTATCTGCTTTATTGTTCATGCCCGTGGAGAGTTGAAAAGATGTTAAAGTTTTTTGGCGGATGGGGAAAATGTTGTACTTTTGCAGTCGCTATGAAGAACGGGCGTTCCGCTATCCGCACTGCGGACGGGACGCGCGCGTTCATTTTATTATTCACTCATATCAAAAACAAACAACAAGACACACCATGAACGAGAACGAACAGAAGCAGGGACTGCAGATAGAACTTACGCCCGACAAGGCTCAGGGCGAGTATGCCAACTTCGCCATCATCACCCACTCCTCGTCGGAGTTTATCGTTGACTTCGCCCGTATGCTGCCCGGCCTGCAGAAGGCTCAGGTGCGCAGCCGCGTCATCCTGGCTCCCGAGCACGCCAAGCGTCTGCTCGGTGCACTGCAGGAGAACATCATGCGCTACGAGCATAGCTTCGGACAGATCAAGCTGCCCGAGAACAAACAGCAGACACCACGTACTATCGCACCCTTTGGTAAGGGAGATGCATAATTTAAACAGCTAGACTTATGGAAAACCAACACAGCGTAATCGGAGCAAAGATTAAGAGCATGCGCGAGACGAAAGGCCTCTCCATAGAGGAGATAGCCGAGCGCAGCGGTCTCTCAGTAGAGCAAATCCAGTCGATTGAGACTGACCAGAATCTCCCGTCGCTGGGCCCGCTGATCAAGGTGGCCCGCGCTTTGGGTGTGCGTCTGGGTACGTTCATGGACGACAGCGACGCGCTGGGTCCCGTCGTCACCCGTGCCGCCGACCGCGAGAAGCAGAGCACCATCAGCTTCTCGAACGGTGCCGCCGACGCCCGCCGCCACATGGAGTACCATCCGCTGGCCCAACAGAAGGCCGGACGTCACATGGAGCCGTTCATCATCGACATCAACCCTGAGGAAACGCCTGAATACCAGCTCTCGGCTCACGAGGGCGAGGAGTTTATCTACGTCATGCAGGGCGAGGTGGAAATCGTCTACGGCAAGGATACCTACTCACTCAACGAGGGCGACAGCATCTTCTACGACTCCATCGTCAAGCACCATGTGCATGGCGCTCCCGGTAAGTCAGCAAAAATCCTCGCAGTGGTTTATATTCCGTTCTAAAGAAAGACCCTCCCCCTGCCCCTCCCTGTAGGGAGGGGAGTATATACATTTCAGTGAGAAATCAACGGATAAATAGTAACGGTGAGAAATCAACGGATGCTGAGAGAGGTTGGGTGAGGGCCTATTACAAGACCGCTTCGCCTGACAGATATCTGTTGCTGAAGGAATTTGCAAGAAAGAACAGGAAAAATGCCACAATAGCTGAAAATGTACTTTGGGACTGCCTTCGCAGGAACTCATTAGGGGTCACGTTTCTCCGTCAACACATCATTGGCGACTTCATAGTTGATTTCGTCTCCCGAAACAGCGGTCTCATCATCGAGGTGGATGGTGGCTACCATTCAGAGCCAAGGCAACAGGAAGACGACTTGTTAAGGGAAGAAACTTTGGAAAAGATGGGTTACCACGTAATTCGCTTTACGAATGAAGAGGTTCTTTACGATACGGATATTGTTTTAGAACAAATAATGAATTACTTCAATGACTAACAATAATAGCTCCACAATGGATAATACCAATTGCTCCTATACGAATAAAGTAACCACTCCCCTCCCTGCAGGGAGGGGTACGGGGGAGGGTCCAAAATTAGACATGGCAGGAAGACCGCTGCCTGACAGGACTTATCCTGCTGAGACGGGAAGTGCCGGATATAAGCTCCACGAGCGTACGCTCGGACAGTGGCTAGAACACTGGGCCGAGACGACTCCCGACAAGGAATACATCGTTTACTCCGACCGCGACCTGCGCTTCACCTGGAGTCAGTTCAACGAGCGCGTCGACAACCTCGCCAAGGGACTGCTCGCCATCGGCGTGACAAGAGGCTCGAACGTGGGCATCTGGGCTACCAACGTGCCCGACTGGCTGACCTTCCTCTACGCCACGGCCAAGATTGGCGCCGTGCTGGTGACGGTGAATACCAACTACAAGCAGGCCGAGCTGGAGTACCTCTGCAAGGACTCCGACATGCACACGCTCTGCATCACCGACGGCACATGGGATTGTAACTATGTCGACATGACCTATACCATGCTGCCTGAGCTGAAGACCTGTGAGCGCGGTCACCTGAACAGTGAGCGGTTCCCCTATCTGAAGAACGTGGTGTTCATCGGCATGGAGAAATACCGAGGCATGTACAACACCGCCGAGCTGCTGCTTCTGGGACAGAACATCGAGGACGAGACGCTCTTAGAGATGAAGAGTAAGGTGACATGCCACGATGTCTGCAACATGCAGTATACGAGCGGTACCACCGGCTTCCCCAAGGGCGTGATGCTGACCCATTTCGGTATTTCTAACGACGGTTACTTCACCGGCGAGAACATGGGCTTTACGCAGGACGACAAGCTCTGTGTCTGTGTGCCGTTGTTCCATTGCTTCGGCGTGGTACTCGCCACGATGAACTGCCTGACCCATGGCTGTACCGAGGTGATGGTCGAGAAGTTCGACCCGCTGGTCGTGCTCGCCTCCATCCATAAAGAAAGATGTACGGCGGTCTATGGCGTGCCGACAATGTTCATTGCCGAGTTGAACCACCCGATGTTCTCCATGTTCGACCTCACCTGTCTACGTACGGGCATCATGGCCGGAAGCCTCTGCCCTGTGGAACTGATGAAGCAAGTCTCAGAGAAGATGTACATGACCATCACCTCAGTATACGGACTGACGGAGTCGTCGCCCGGCATGACGCAGACCTGCCTGAACGACACCTTCGAGCAGCGCTGCACCACCGTGGGCCGCGACTTCCCCTTCGTCGAGGTGAAAGTGCTCAACCCAGAGACCGGCGAGGAGTGCCCCGTAGGCGTGCAAGGAGAGATGTGCTGCCGCGGCTTTAACGTGATGAAGGGCTACTACAAGAACCCGACGGCTACGGAAGAGGTCATCGACAAGAACGGATTCCTGCACAGCGGAGACCTCGGCGTGAAGGACGAACAGGGATTCTATAAGATTACCGGACGCATCAAGGACATGATTATCCGTGGCGGCGAGAACATCTACCCCCGAGAGATTGAGGAGTTCCTCTACCACATGCCTGGCATACGCGACGTGCAGGTGGCCGCCGTTCCGTCGAAGAAATACGGCGAGGAGGTCGGCGCCTTCATCATCCTTGAGGAGAACGCCAAGATGACACCCGAGGACGTCCGTGAGTTCTGCCGAGGCAAAATAGCCCGCTACAAGATTCCAAAGTACGTCTTCTTCATCGACCAGTTCCCACTTACAGGCTCAGGAAAAATCCAGAAGTTCAAGCTGAAGGAGATGAGCCTCAAACTATGCGAGGAACTGGGCATAGAGGTAATCTAATTTAGCCCCCTAAGTTCTTGCTCCGACAGGCTTCGCAAGCATCCCGTTGGGCTGAGCGAGGGGGTTGGGGGTCTGAACGGACAAAGGATTATGCACTATTCACACATAATATTGGTTCTAACGCTGGGGGGGATTTACAATCCCCTCCCTGCCTTTTCGCAGGACGACAAAGGCGTCGGCGACCCGACGTTCGTCCCTACCGTCAAAGTGGGCAAGGCGCTCGTCGACGGCGACTCCATACAATACATGGAGCTGTCGAAGGTGTACGTCTACCCTGAGCCAACGTTCAAGAGCAAGCGGCAACAGCAGGCCTACATGCGCTTAGTGCGCAACGTGAAAAAGGTGCTGCCCATCGCCAAGGAGGTGCGCCAGATTATCATCGAAACCGCCGAATTCACCGAGACGCTGCCGCCCTCAGAGCGCAAGGATCACCTGAAGCGTGTGGAGGCCTCCATCGTGAAAGAGTACAAGCCAAAGATGAAGAAGCTCACCTTCTCGCAAGGCAAGCTCCTCATCAAACTTGTAGACCGTGAGTGTCACAGCACCGCCTACGAGGCCATGCAGGCCTTCATCGGTCCTATCCGTTCCGGCATGTGGCAGGCCTTCGCCTGGATGTTCGGAGCATCGCTGAAGAAAGGCTACGACCCCGACGGTGTCGACCGCCTCACAGAACGGGTCGTCCTCATGGTAGAAGCCGGGCAGATATAACCCATGAACTGACCTTTCCCGGACTATAAGCCGCTCAATCTATGAGTTTCAACCGTGGGAACTGTGAGTTTCCAGTAAGGGAACTGTGGGTTTCAGCCGTGGAAACTATATGCATCTGCCGTTGGAAGAAGCAAAGAGAATAATTGTACGCGTATAAAAAAGTGGCTCAACTTTCGTTAGTTGGGCCACTTATCATTCATCACTCATCACTTATCATTCGCCCCTTTCTGGGAAGCGTATTCCGAGGGGGCTACTCCGAAGTGCTTCCGGAAGATGGTGGAGAAATGTGCGAGGTTAGAGAATCCGACGGTGTAGGCCACCTGTGTGACGTTGATTTTCTGCTCCTTGAGCAGTCGTGCAGCCTGTTCAAGGCGGATGTTGCGGATGAACTCCGAGGTGCTGAGTCCCGTGAGCTCCTTCATCTTGCGGTGCAGCTGTGCTCGGCTAATGCCAACCTCAGAGCAGAGTGTCTCGACATTGAAGTCGCTGTCGTCGAGGTTCTTGTTGATGGATTTCATGATACGCTCCATGAGCAGCTCGTCGTTGCCCTTTACCTCTGGTGCCTCCAGCTTGTCGACCTGCCGCTGGGCACCGCTGAACTTGCCTTTCAGGTGTCGGCGGCCCTTGATGAGGTTCTCGATGGTGAGGTGCAGCTCGTCCATGTCGAAGGGCTTGGCCAGGAAGGCGTCGGCACCGTTCTCCAAGCCTTCGAGGCGGTTGGCAACGTCTGACTTCGAAGTGAGCATAATGACGGGAAGGTGCGAGAGGTTGAGGTTGGTCTTTATCATGCGCAGCATGGTGAAACCGTCCATCTCGGGCATCATCACGTCGGAGACAACCACGTCGTAGTCGTTGGTGAGGAGCTCCTTGAGGGCGTCCTTTCCGTTATGGCAGGCGTTGAACTTGTAGAAGCGGTGAAGTTCCTGCTTGATGTATTGGCATATCTCCTCGTCGTCGTCGACCAGGAGGACGTGCTTACGGGTGGAAGTTTGGGGGTGAGGGGTGAGAGGTGAGGGGTGAGAGGTTTCCTCTGCAGTGGTAGCAAATTCTTCACTCTTCACTCTTAACTCTTCACTCGTAACATCTAACTCCTCACTTCTCAGATGCTGGTTGCCTAAGGGCAGGGTTACGGTGAACACGGAGCCCGGCTGACCGTCGGAGCGGTTTTCGGCGCTGATGGTTCCATGGTGCATGTCGACAATCATCTTACAGAGGTTGAGGCCTATGCCCGTGCCCTCTATCTTCATGCTGCGCGAGTTGCTGCCTTGGTAGAAGCGGTCGAAGATGTGGCGCAGCGTATCGGAGTCAAGCCCCACTCCGGTGTCGAGGACCTGGAGGGTAAGGTGTTGGTGGTTTGGGGTATTGAGGACGATGCTGATTTCTCCTCCGTCACCGGTGTACTTGAAGGCGTTGGAGAGGAGGTTGGTGACCACCTTGTCGAACTGCGAGCGGTCTACCCAGGCGGGCAGGCTGTCGATGCCTTCATGGAGGAATTTGAGGGTGATGCCTCGCTCACGGGCATTGAAGTCGAACATCTTTGTGATGCCGGCCACGAACTGCACCATGTCGGTCTCCTCGCAATGGAGGTGCATCTGCTGCTTGTCAATCTTGCGAACGTCGAGAATTTGGTTGACGAGGCTGAGTATGCGCTGCGAGTTGCGCTCTATGGTGTCGAGTGCCTCGCGTCGTCCTGTTGTCTGCCGTTCACCCATGGCGGCCAGTGCTTCTCCTGTAGCGGCAGGGAAGGACTTCAGCTTCTTCAGCGCACTGAGGATGATGGTCAGCGGCGAGCGGATGTCGTGAGTGGCATTGATAAGGAACTTCATCTTCTCCTCGTCGAGATGTCGGTTTGCACGTCGTCTCTGCATCACGGCTATAAAGGCGAGCAATGACGCAAGCAGGAGGAAATAGATGAAATAGGCTGCGGTGGAGCGGTACCAGGGAGCGCGGACGGTGATGATGACCACCCGGGATGGCGAGCAGTCGCCGCCCTGACAGGCGCGCGCTTCCACGCGATAAGTGCCGGGCTGCAGATGGGCGAGGGTAATCTCGTTCTTGCCCTCCTGCTGGCGCACCCACTCGTCGTTGTTCACACGGTACTCTAAGCTGACGTTCATGGCCGTCTCGAACTTGAACTGTGAGAAGGCTAATGACACGGTGTGGTCAAGGTAGCTCAGGGTATAGTAGATACAGTCACTCAGGGGCTTGCCGTCGGTGACGCGTATGCCGTTGAGCACCGTCGAGGCTTTCACATACTGGTCGCCCACGCGGAAGGCCGTCAGGCGCAGGGTGTCGGAAAGCGACTGGTGGGTAATCTTCAGCTGCTCGGGTGAGAAGACGGTAAGGCCGTCGTTATGGCCGAAGAAGACACGGTCGTCGTCGGTATGCATACCTACGTTCATGATGTATTCCTTCTTGATAAGACCGTTGCCGGCAACGTGGCCTATGAACTCATGAGTAAGCGTGTCGTACTGCCATACGCCCAAGGACGTGGAGCACCAGATGTCGCCGTTGTTGGTCTCTACCACGTAGTCCACGATCTTGTCCTTTAGGGCGTCGATGACTCCGACGTTCTCCCCGGCAACATCAATGAAAGGCACGGCCTCGTCTCGGCCCGGGGTGTAGATGTAGAGTCCCCGGTCGGTGCCGATGAGGATGTCGCCGCGTGTCGTCTCGCAGAGCGAGTAGCATATCATGCCGGGCAGGAGCTGCATCCAGCCGTAGGGACGGAAGGTATCTGCCTTGGGGTCGTAGCAAGCTACACCGCTCGCCGTTGCCATCCAGAGGTTACCCTTGTGGTCGGGCTGCATGGCCAGGATCCAGTTGTTGCACAGACGGCCGCGGATGGAGTCCTCGTCGGCGTCCATAGAGAAGTTGCGGAAGAATCCCGTCTGTGGGTTGTAGACGCAGAATCCCCGGGAGAAGGTGCTGATGTAGATATTACCCTCGTCGTCGCTGGTCATGTCGTTGAAGCGGTCGCAGTCGAAGATGACACGCTGCTTGTAGCGCCCGCTGAAGGGGTCGTAGTCGTAGAGACCGTCGTCGGTGCCAATCCAGTAGCGCCGCTGTTTGTCCCTGAAAATAAACTCCACAGCATCGGGGCTGGCGGGATGGGCCACCACACGTCCATTATCGTTGAAGCCATAGATGCCCACGCCCTGAACGGTGGCCCAGGTCATACCCCCGTCGCCCTCACAGACAGAGGTGATGGTGCTGCCCAGACGTATGCCCTGACCCTCGAAGCTCCAGTTCTGGAACTGTGCAGGACGCAGCGGCATCAGGACAAGACCCTTGCGGTGACAGCCCAGCCAGATGTTGCCGTTACGGTCGAACATCATGGAAGAAATCTTCGCCGTCTGCATGTCTATGCCGAAAGTGCTGATATCCATCACCTCTAAACGGGGAATCTCGCCGGGAGTAATACTGTAGAGGCCATGTCCCCGGGTACCTACGAATATCGTTCCTGACTGTGGCCCTATGGCCGCCCGCCACAAGATGAGGTCGTTGTTCCTCACCTTGCTCATGTCTACGTAGTCAGACAGCATCTGCCCTTCATGGTAGACGAGGATTCCTCGCAGGCAGACGAAGTACACGTCGCCGTTGCGCTCCACGATGGCCTGCGGATTGCCATAGTCCGAGCGGAACGTGACAATCTTGCCCTGATCGTTGAGTGTTATCACATCATCGAAACTGCAGTGCCACATCCGACCCTTGCTGTCCTCGAAAATGCGGCTGTAGAAACCGTGCATGCCGCCTTCGCCAAAAGGCTGCAGATGGCCGTCGTCAGTCAGGATGTAAGCCCCGTAGCCCGCCGTGCCTACCAGCAGACGGCCGTCGCGCAGCTGTTGCAGCACAGACACGTGGGGAGTCAGCCCGTCGGGGAAAGGATAGTGGATGAACGTCTCATTGGCCGCGTCGAAACGGTCAAGACCCAGTCGCGAACCCACCCACAGGCGCCCTTCACGGTCGGCCATAAGGCAGACAATCATATTGTCCGTCAGCGACGTGCTGTCAGAGGGCTGGTGAAGGAACGTCTGGAAATTGTAGCCGTCGTAACGGTTCAGACCATAGTCCGTAGCAACCCACAAATAACCCTCCCTGTCCTGGCAGAGGTCATTGATGAGACTGCTGGAGAAACGGTCAGCGGATATGAACTGCCCCGTCTGGGACATCGCAGTCAGACATGACACAAGACATGCAACTGCAAGTAATAAATTGCGTTTCAAAGTCGGTTCTTAGTAATACGTTTAGTAATTGCTTGCAAAAGTACACACTTTTTTTGAAACCGCCAAATTTTTTTCTCCATTTCAACATGAAAAGGGAAATGCAGGCAATTGAAACGGCCTCGAGGCCAACTGCGATTGTCGTCTTTTGGGGTTAATAGAAGAAGCCCTGCCCGGCAGTGCTTGTCCTACTTTCAAGATAGAACTTCAACCTCATCTCCCTCCAGAGATTGCACTTCTATCTTGAAAGTAGGGTCCTCACACTGCTTGAAGCGACACGGAACCAGAGACAAGCAGTGTATTCGTATTTTGGGAAACGACAGGTCGCTTTTCGAATAAGCCGTTCTTTCCATGAGAAAAAGCCGTTCTTTCGATTTGAAAAAGCCGTTCTTTCGATTCGAAAGAGCCGTTCTTTCAAAATGGATAAAGCCCTTCATGCCCTTAAAGCCTGAGGGTATACGAAAAAGATTGTAATTTTTTTTGGCCATTTCGGAAAGAATGTCTATCTTTGCAACAAAATTATTAACACAACACCCCCAAACAACTAAACAACAAAACAACCAAACAACTATAATTATGAAACGAACTTTACTTCTTTTCTCCCTCTTCCAACTGCTCACCACGGGCGCCTGGTCGCAGGGTTGGCCGTCGCAGTATGGCGGCGTAATGCTCCAGGCCTTCTACTGGGACAGTTTCAACGACACTCAGTGGGCCCTGCTGGAAAGCCAGGCCGACGAGCTCGCCGGGACATTCGACCTCGTATGGCTGCCGCAGAGCGGCAACTGCGGAGGACAGTCGATGGGCTACGACGACCTCTACTGGTTCAACAACTACAACAGCTCGTTCGGCAACGAGCAGCAGCTGCGCTCGCTCATCAACACCTTTAAGGCGAAGGGCATCAAGACCATCGCCGACGTGGTCATCAACCACCGCCAGAACTTATCGAACTGGGTGGACTTCCCCAAAGAGACGTATAAGGGCGAGACCTACGAGATGAAGTCCACCGACATTGTGCGCGGCGACGATGGCGGAGCCTGCCTCCAGTGGGCCTCGAAGAACGGCTACGAGCTCTCGGCCAACTATGACACCGGCGAGGACTGGGGCGGTATGCGCGACCTGGACCACAAGAGCGAGAACGTGCAGAAATGCGTGAAGGCCTACCTCGACTTCCTGAAGAACGACCTGGGCTACGCCGGATTCCGCTACGACATGGTGAAGGGCTACTCGGCATCGTACACCGGACAGTATAACGTGTCGTCGCAGCCGGAGTTCTCGGTCGGTGAGTGCTGGGACAGCTCAAACACCATCAAGGGCTGGATTGAGGGCACGAAGGTGGACGGCACAATCCAGAGCGCAGCCTTCGACTTCCAGTTCAAGTACGTGGTGCGCAACGCCACCGACAAGCGCGACTGGACATGGCTGGGAAAGACGAACGACGACAACGGAACGGGCACCAACTGGCCGCTCATGAGCGGTAGCCTGGACCAGGGCAAGTATCGTCGCTATGCCGTGACCTTCGTAGAGAACCACGACACGGAGGTGCGCCCCGACGGCAGCTCCAACGGCCCGCTCCGCCGCGACACGCTGGCCGCCAATGCCTTCATGCTGGCCATGCCGGGAACACCTTGCGTGTTTATGAAGCACTGGCAGAAATACCCCACGGAAATCAAGGCCATGGTGGCCGCACGAAAGGCCGCCGGAATACACAGCGAGAGCAACACCCTGAACTTCCGCTCTAATAAGGACTACTACGCCATCATCACCCGTAACGACAACGAGTACCGGCTGCTGACCGTAGTGGGCAACGTGAGCGCCGTGGAGGCAAACCTCAACACGAAGCAGTGGGCGAAGATACACGAGGGCTACCACTACGCCTACTTCTTCCCCACGGCTATGAATACGGCCTACGTAGACCTGGCCACGGGCCTCTACGATGGTGAGCAGAAGGCCCGCCTGACGGCCGTCACCGACGAAGAGGGCGCACAGCTGGTATACACCACCGACGGCTCTGACCCAACGGCCTCAAGCACCAAGGTGGCCAGCGGACAGACGATAACAATCCCCGTAGGCACCACGATGCTGAAGGTGGCAATGCTCGTTGGCGGTGCCGTCAGTGGCATGACGACGAGGGCTTACATCGTGAGAGAGACGGGCAATACCGAGGTCGTCATACCTGACTTCTGCCAGTACAGCAAAGACGAGGTGTGCGCCTTCTTCGAGGCTCCCCGCACATGGGGGCTTGCCATCAAGTGCTGGGCATGGGACACCAACGCCAACAATGTGAACTACACCGGCGGCAACTGGCCCGGTGCAGAGTGCAAGAATATGGGAAAGGCTCCTAACGGAAACAACGTGTGGAAATGGACTTTCAACGAGAAGGACTTCCAGGGTGCTGCTGGTCAGGCTAAGATGCCGTCGCACATCATCTTCAGCAGCAACGGCGCACCGCAGACGAAAGACATGCCCTTCCACAACGCTGGATATTACACCGAGGAGGGATACTTCGCAACGGTGGAGTCAAGCATCGATGGCATCCTGGCCGATGAGCCCGCTTACAGCAAAGTCATCTATACTCTGGACGGACGACGCGTAGAGAACGTCACACGACCGGGACTGTATATCAAGAACATGAAGATAGTCGTCATCAAGTAAGCCAGCAAGGTGGGATTATTACTCTTCTAAACCGTTTTAGCATAACAGAATTCGGGCCGTGCTCCATTTCCAGAGCACGGCCCGAATTGATGCCGCCCGTAGGCAATCACAAAGCTAAGCTTTGCCCACTACTCTACGGTGCAGTAGATCTTGTCGCTGGTCTTGCGGGTAGGATAGAGCTTGATGGTGTTGCCCACAGTTCCAATGTTCTTACCATTCGCAACGAGGTCGTTGATCTTCGTCGAGGGCTCTACAGAGTCGTTACAGCCCAGGTTAATGCCCCAGTCGCTGTTCACACGGAACTTCCAGCCATTGGCATTGACACCGGCATTGACAGCCTCATAGCAGAACTCATCAGGATTCCAGGTCATGACGACATCGCCGCCCCAGCCATTGAAGTCACCAATGATGCCCATGGTGTTAACCAAGGTGCCCTGAAGCGTTCCCTTTGCCAGATCGAGCACTACGTAATAGACACCCTCGCCGGCAGAAGCCTTGATGTTATCGCCGGTCTTCTCGAAGTCGCCAGTGATTTCGTTGAGGTTGTTACTGTTCAGCTGGCTGTCGTCAGCCCAGTCGCCGGCACGCTTCTGGAACTTGAACTCTACGCCCCAGCCATTGGGATCTGCAATGTAGAGGTAGCCGGTGTAGATACCGTCGCCACTCTCAGAGGCCAGCTTCTGGTCGGGTGTACTCCATCCGTCAGTAGCACCGATGAAGAACACGAACGGGTTGAACTTAGGCTTCTGAGGAACAACGGCCACGTTGAAGGCATCGGCCAAGAGATGGATGGCAGCTGAACCTTCCAGACCCGTCACATGGACGTTGGAAGAGACGACAGCGGCGAAAGTGCGCTCCACTGCCTCGATGGTGAACATCTCGGTGGTAGCTCTCTGAAGGTCGGCCACGGACACAAAGCCCTGACCGTCGGCGGTAATGTTGTAGTCGGGGTAGTTAGAACCCTCAGAGGTGAGATTCACGTTGAACGACTCTGCCGTGACACCCTCGGGCAGGCTGACATTGAAAAGCTTCACGGTCTCGTCCTGGATGTCATCGAGGACAAAGGCGGCCTGCTGGGCTGGCGTCAAAGACCAATCAACGGTCTTAGCCGGCACGGGGTCGTTCTTCTGAGGCTGGCCCCAGTCAGTATAGTCTTCAGTACAGGCTGCGAAAAGGGCCAGGGCCGACAGTCCGAATAATATCTTCTTGATCATAATTTAATCTGCGATTTACGGATTTACAAATAACGTTTGAAATTTAATTCCTTTTGGCCCGCCGCCACGAGGACGGCGGGTTGTTAAGGGTCTTTACGGAATTAGACAAGCGAGGCACCCTACTTGATGACTGCGTGCATGCCATCCTGTGCAGGACGCTCAATGAAGAGCTGGATGGTGTGTTCGCCGGCGGGTCCGACAAAATTCTTACCATTAGGCACGATGTCATCCATATCGGTCGAGGGTTCAACATCGCCCTTTGCTCCAAGATTAACATCCCATCCGTAGTCGCGGCGGAACTTCCACTGTGTCTCCTCGCTGAAGTTAACGCTGACACTCAGACAGTGTGCGCCCTCGTCGTAGGTCATCACCTCGTCGCCGGCCCAGTCGTTGAAGCCGCCGATGACACTCCAGGTAACAGCTGTAGCATTGACGCTCTTGCTGTCAAGGTCTACAGTAAAGTAGTACATGCCTGGCTCACCAACGAATGTGATGTTACCATCGTTGTTCTCTTCCATACTGATGTTCTCACTGCATGAATCGAAGCTGCCATTATTAAGCTGGCCATGATTCCAGTCAGCATCATCAGTAAACTTGAATTGACCGTTCATGTAAGCATAGCCAGAGAAGACAACACCGTCAGAAGACACGAGGATAGGAGCAACGCCGTGGTTCCAACCGTTGCCGTTGCCAGGAATCCAGAGATAGCTTTCCTTAGCAGGAACGGCCATCACATCAATCCATGATGACGGGATGAGGTTCATCTTCACCGGGTCGCTGACAGCAAGGGTCTTGGTGCTGTTATTGCCCAGGGTCATGATGCCCAGGACACGCACGAAGAGTTCCGATACGGGAAGGGGAGCATTCTGCTCATAGAGATAGAGCTTGTTGAGGGCGGTGTTCAGCTCGTCCACGTCAAGCACGCCATTGCAACTGGCGTAAGTGGAGGCTAACTGTACATAGTCGTAACCCGAAGGAGTGCCGATGTAGTTGCCCTCCTCGTCGGTCACCTCTGCCAGGGCAGCGTCGAAAGTCTTGGTGAAGTGTCCATCCTTCGACACCTGTACGGCGTAGGAAAGGCCCATGCTGCTCTCCTGTCCCAGAGGTGCGTTGTCGGCTGTCAGCTTAGGCTGCGACCAAGTGAGGGTCACACCCTCTGTGCCGGCAAGAGCAACAGACTGCGAGGCGAACTCCGGTGTGTTCAGGTCGATTTTCACGGGCGTGTCACCCTGTATGAGCACAGGGTTGGAGTCCATGTCCTTGTCGCATGATGTAAATGCAATGGTGCTGGCCAACAGCAGCGTTGCGAAATATATTTTCTTTTTCATACCGTTTACTATATATCAATGTTCTAAGTTCAATAATCAATAACCGGGATTCTGCTTCAGGTTCGGGTTGGCATTGAGGTCCTCAGCAGGAATGGCATAGAGGCAGCGCGTGGCAGCGAAAGGAGCACCGGCCTGGGCACCACCCTTCCAGTCCCACATGTAGTCGCCCGTGTTGTAGAGCCCGTAGCGGATAAGGTCGGTGCGGCGGAAGCCCTCGAAATAGAGCTCACGTGAGCGCTCGTCGAGAATCTGCTTCGTGGTGTAACTGTTTTCCTTTGTGGCATGAGCACGTTCGCGCAGAGCATTAATGTACTGTGTGCCCTTGGCCTGCGTCACATTGTTGTTCTGGCGGGCCTCGGCCTCAGCAGCGATGAGGTATGCCTCGGCAGAGCGCATCAGGAAGTAATCTGTGTCAACAAACTTGTTGTTGTGAGGTGTGGCACCCGTGGAGTAGGCATTGCGGAACTTTGCCACCGAATAACCGGAGGTGAATTCACCCGGTGTGGTAACCACGAGCGAACGACCAACGCCAAAGAACAGTGCACGGTCGTCGCCTGCCAGCTGTGCCATGTCGGCGGCAGCTACCTCGGGAGCATCATTGCCCGGGAAGAACTTGGCTACGAGCTGGCTGCGGGCACGGTTACCTGCCCAGCAGTTGGTCAGGTCGATGCCGAAGTTGCTCTGTGTATCCATGTCGTCCTTCCAAGCCGAGCTGATGACGTACATTGACGTACCGTAGGACGTGGTGATGACACCGTCTTGCAGCAAGGGAAGGATAGCCTCACAAGAGGCACCGCTCTCACCATTGTCGCCCATGAAGAGCATCTGGTAGGCTGTCCAGCCGTTAGCGCTACCTGTCCACAGTTTGTGAGGACCGGCGATAACCTTTTCGGCATATTCCTGAGCATCAGCCCAGCGAGCTGTGCCAGTGTAGACCTCAGCATTGAGGTACATACGGGCCAAAAGCAGATTGGCGGCATCCTGGTCGGCGCGGCCATAACCCTGGTCAGTGCTCTTGCGGGCAGCAGGAGCCAGCAGTTTGTCCTTCACTTCGAGCAGCTCGCTCTCAATCCACTTGAAGAGGTCAGCTCGCTGAATCTGCTCAGGCGACGTTGACATCAGCTCTGTGGCAAAGGGAACATTGCCGAAGCAGTCCATGAGGAAGTAGTAGTACATGGCACGGAGGAAGCGCACCTCGGCTTCGCGGGTGGCGTCGGCCCCGGCACAAACATCAAGATAGTGATTACAGTATGCGATACTGGCATAGAGGCGGTTGTAGAAGCCCTCCACCATAGGATGGGATGCATCGTAGGTATTGAAGTTGAACTCGGGGATACCTGGGTCACCCCAGGAACAGATGGCCTCGTCGGTGGGCAGTTCGTTGAGGTTCCACATCTGGCGAACGAATCCGGTGGTACCGCCGTCCAGACGGTCGATGTCACAGTCGCCGTCGGCACCCGAGTTACCAGCGAGGGCCATCGTAGCATAGCACTTAGAGTAGAGTGCGGGCTCATCGGGCACCATCACCGAGTTGGGGTCGATAGGCGTGACATCCAAATAATCGCATGAAGTAAGCCCGACGGCAAGCAGCATGGCTGCTGCTGGAGCAATTTGCTTAAAATATTTGAAGTTCATAATTGTATTCCTCATTATTTAAGATTAGAAGTTAAGATTCAGACCCAGCAGGAAGGTGATAGGACGCGGGTAGATATTGTTGTCAATACCTCCACCGACTTCAGGATCCAGACCCTCATAGTTGGTGATAGTGAACACGTTTGTAGCCGAGGCATACACACGTCCGGAGGTCTTGAAGAAGTTGTCGAATGAGTAGCCCAACGTGATGTTGTCGCACTTCAGGAACGAGGCGTTGCGCACGTAGTAGTCACTCAGACAGCACTTGTTGTCGTAGGTGGTCCACTTGTTCTCAAGAATCATGGGGATGGTGTTCTGCAGATAGCCGAAGGAAGAGTCATAGCGCTTCTCGGTATTCTGTACGCCAGCACCCTTGTCCCAGAACACGTAGTTGTCGAAGCTGGCTCGGAGTCCGAAGCCCAGATCCCAATTCTTATATTGTACGCGCGAGCTCAGGCCTGCCAGATAGGGAGCATCGGGAGCCTTGTAGAAGTAGCGGTCAGCATCGCTGATGGTTCCGTCGCCGTTACGGTCGACGAACATTCCCTCGATGGGCTTTCCGTTGTTGTCATAGACCTGCTGGAACACGTAGAACGAGCTCTTGGGTTGTCCCACTGAGTGAGCCTGACACTGGTTACCGGTACCTGACGAGATGCCACCGGTCATGACGATGGACGACTCTCCGGTCAGCTCGGTAATCTCGTTCTTGTTGTAGGTGAAGTTGGCTGAGATTTCCCACTGCCAGTCGTTTGTCACGACAGGACGTACAGTGATGGCGGCCTCGAATCCCTTGTTCTCCAGCGAGCCGATGTTCGACACCACCTGGTTACGGAAGTTCGAACCTGCCGAGACCGATGCGGTGTTGATCAGGTCGGTGGTCTTACGGATGTAGTAGTCCAAGCTACCGCTGACGCGATTGTTGAACAGCGACCAGTCGAGACCGATGTTAGTCGTCGTGGTGGTCTCCCACTTCAGTTTCTTGTTGTAAGCGTCGGGACGATAGAGCAGACCTGTTGGGTTAACGTCGTTCATGGGATAGCGTCCGTTGACGTTGGTCTCATTGACGTTATAGGTGGCAAAGTATACATAGTTGCCGATACCGTCCTGCTGACCTGTCTTACCCCAACCGAGACGCAGCTTCAGGTCGTCGAGCCAGCTGGCCTTGATGAGCTCGCTCAGGCGGATACCCAGTGCCACTGAGGGGAAGTAACCCCAGCGCACATCCTTGTGGAAGCGCGACGAACCGTCGATACGCATGGTAGCGGTCAGCATAATCATGTCGAAGGCCGAGTAGTTCATACGGCCATAGTATGACTGCAGCTTGTTCTCGCCCTTCCAGATGCCATTATTGTAGCCGTGGAAGTCAGTGGGACCCATAGCGGCAATCTGCTCTGCGGTCTTACCCTTGACAGAGTAGGTATCATAGCCATGGCTATCACCCCAGAACTTAGCATGCGACATCTCGTAACCAGCCATGATGTCGAAGTGCTGAGTCTCAGTAAAGTCCTTCAGATACTGGGCATAGGCAGTTCCCACGAGATTGTATTTATTCTCTTTATTATAACCTGTCCATCCCCAGCGGTAGCTCGAGGGTCCCCATTCGGCCATGTCAGTCGTCTGCTTACCGTTAGCCCAGTCTCCGCTCAGATTCACGTGCAGGTGGAGGTCCTCAAAGCCATGAACCGTGTAGTCGGCCTCGAAGTTGGCCATGTAGTCGAACGAGTTGGCCCTGTCATCCTTTTCCTCCAGATTAGACACGGGGTTGGCCACAGCTTTATCGTTCCACACCGTACCGTATTTGTCATCGGGTGTTGTCCACTGCCAGAAGCCGTTGTAGGCCTTGAACATTTCCTCGTTTGAATAGACGGGCTGTGTGGGGTCGATGCGTGTAGCGTTGCCGATGGCGTCGCCGTTTGCATACTTAGTGTGGGCATACATGAACTTACCGTTGATGTTCAGCTTCAGGTGATCCTCGAAGAACGACGGGTTCACGTTCACACTTGCTGTGAAACGCTTGTAGTTACCGGTCTTCAGGATACCGTTCTGGTCTGTGAAGCCAGCGCTCACGCGGTAAGGCATGTTGGCCAGTCCGCCAGCTATCGTCACGTTATGGTCTGTCGAGACCGCTGTGCGGTAGATTTCGTCCTGCCAGTCGGTGCTGGCGTTGCCCATGAGAGCAGCGGCATCCGAGTTGGGTCCGTAGTAGTCGTTGACGAAATTACGATAGGCTGCAGCGTCGAGCAGGTCGAGTTCCTTCTGCTTCATCGACACGGAGACGTTGCCGTTGTAGCTCACTGTCGGCTTCTGGCCTTTGCGTCCCTTCTTCGTGGTGATGATGATGACACCGTTAGAGCCTCGGCTACCATAGATGGCTGTTGCCGATGCGTCCTTCAGCACGGTAAAGCTCTCGATGTCCTGCGGGTTGACCATTGCCAGTGCGTTGGGAGCTCCCTTGATACCCTGGTTATCCATGGCCAGACCGTCGATGACAATCAGCGGGTCGTTCGAGGCGTTCAGCGAGGAGCCGCCACGGATGCGGATGGTAGCGCCACCACCAGGGGTACCACCTCCGTTGGTCACGTTCACACCAGCAATCTTACCCTGAATCATGTCTTGCGCTGAGACCTGCAGACCGTGGTTCTTCTCATCGGGCTTGATAGCCGTTACCGAACCAGTCAGGTCGTGTTTCTTTGCCACACCGTAGCCGATGACCACAACGTCTTTCAGCAACTGTGAGTCGTCCTGGAGTGTCACCTCCACAGTGGGTGCAGCAGCGACAGTTGCCGGCTGGTAGCCCATGTAGGTGATGGTGATCTGCGCACCCCTGTTTGCCTGGATGGTGAAATTACCGTCGAAGTCGGTCACTGTGCCGCCCTGAGCACCTGCCACGCGGACGGTAGCTCCGATGACGCCTTCACCAGTGGCATCTTTCACATGGCCTTTCACAGTAATCTGCTGTGCAAAGGCTCCTACCGTGAGGAAGAGACCCAGCAAAAGGGTCATCAGCCTGCGCGGTACTTGAATGTTTACCTGCTTCATCATTTCATTGAGTATTAGTTTTGTTAGTATTAATAAAATATGTTTCCAGTTACTCATGGTAAAAATCAAGGCAAAGATAGGATATATTTAAATGTGGAAACACTATTTTTGGATTAAATTCGTTATAGCTTTTGCGCAAACGTTTGCATTATGTTCTTTGTAACGAAATGTTAAGGCCTTTGTATCGCCCGCGTAACTTATTTTAAATTTGCACCAAGAGAGAATCTTAAATCGTAAATTGTAAATCAGTAAATCGTAAATTTCAAGGTGGTACTGACAATGAAAGACATCGCCCGCGAATTGGGCGTTTCGGTGGCCACGGTTTCACGTGCGCTGAAAGACTCTCCGCGTATCTCCGTGGAGCAGCGGCAGAAGATACAGCAGTATGCCCGCGAGCACAACTTCATCCCCAACGTGCTGGCCGAGAGCCTGCGTCACAGCCGCGTGCAGCCGATGAAGGTCATCGGCGTCATCATCCCCGAGCTTGTCCATTATTATTTCGCCTCCATCCTGAAGGGCATCGAGGAGGAGGCCAGTGCCCACGGCTATCACATCATGGTGGCTCAGAGCGGCGAGAATTACGAGCGCGAGGTGCAGCTGTGCCGCTCGTTCTACGAGAACAAGGTCTGCGGCATCATTGTCTCCCAGGCCAAGAACACGCACACCTACGACCATTTCCTGCGGTTGCAGGAGGCCGGCGTGCCCCTGGTGTTCTACGACCGTATCTGCACAGGCGTCAACGCCAGCCGCGTGGTGGTCGACGACTACATGGGAGCCTTCAACGCCACGACCCACCTCATCGAGACAGGCTGCCGCCGTATAGCCTACTACGGTTCGCAGCTGAACTTAGAGATAGCCAAGAACCGCTACAACGGCTACAAAGACGCCTTGCTGAAGCACGGGCTGCCCTTCGTGCAGGAGCTGACACGCATCTGCGACACCCGCCGCGATGCTGAGATGATGACCCCCTCGATGTTCGACGGCGACGATTACCCCGACGCGTTCTTCACCGTCAACGACGAGACGGCCATCGGCGTCCTCTCCACCGTGAAGCGCATGGGGCTGCGCGTCCCTGAGGACGTGAGCATCTGCGGCTTCACCAACGACGACCGCGCCACCTCCTCCGACCCCATGCTCACCACCGTCGAGCAGCGAGGCTTGCAGGTGGGCGAGGAGGCCGCCGACATCCTCATCGGCCATGTCGAGGGCACCATCCCCCTGAACCGCGTGGAGCGCCGCATCGTACGCACCCGGCTCATCCTGCGCGGCACAACCAGATAGGGTGCTCAGGGAAAAAGCCGTTCTTTCTATGAGAAAAAGCCGTTCTTTCTATAGGAAAAAGCCGTTCTTTCTATGAGAAAAAGCCGTTCTTTCTCCACATCATTACCCAGGCGTCTCCTTCGTCGCCGAGCGCCCTCCTCTTCAGGCCGGTGTAGAGGCTTAGGAAACGAACCATTCGGCAGCTTTGAAACCCGTTTCCACAACGAGGAGGAAAATTTTCCTCCTTTTATTTTGTGGTTTGGATTTTTCGTCGTATCTTTGCTGCCAAAAACTAAACCCTCCCTTACCTCTCCCTGTTGAGGGAGGGGTATTCAGTGGTTTGAATAAGGAAACATAATTGATAATAAACCATGAAACAGAAACCTGATCTATCGTTCTGGAAGCTCTGGAACCTGAGCTTCGGATTTTTTGGAGTGCAG
Organism: Prevotella sp.; assembly: GCA_017645905.1. GTDB lineage: Bacteria > Bacteroidota > Bacteroidia > Bacteroidales > Bacteroidaceae > Prevotella. Next base: position 50,370 of record JAGCNO010000121.1, read on the forward strand.
ATAGCCTACGCGCTCCAGAGTGGTAACATCTCGCGTATCTTCCGCACACTGGGAGCCGACCCGCACGACCTCTCGTTCTTCTGGATTCTGCCGCCGCTGATGGGCATCCTGGTGCAACCGATTGTGGGTACCTGCAGCGACAAGACGTGGACGCGCTTCGGCCGCCGCATCCCCTATCTCTTCATCGGTGCCATCACTGCCGTACTTGTAATGTGCCTGCTGCCCAATGCCGGCAGCCTGGGCCTCGCCTCAGTCGGGGCCGTGCTCACCTTTGGACTGATAGCCTTGATGCTGCTCGACACCTCTATTAACATGGCCATGCAGCCCTTCAAGATGATGGTGGGCGACATGGTGAACGAGAAGCAGAAGGGCAAGGCCTACAGCATCCAGTCGCTGCTGTGCAACGCCGGAAGCGTCGTGGGCTTCGTGTTCCCCTTCTTCTTCGCAGCCATCGGCCTGAGCAACGTGGCTCCCGAGGGCATCGTCCCCGACACGGTCATCTGGTCGTTCTACATCGGTGCCGCCATCCTCATCCTCTGCGTTATCTACACCACGATGAAGGTGAAAGAGTGGCCGCCGAAGGAGTATGCCGAGTACAACCCGTCGTCGGAACAAGCCGAGGAGAAGGCCAACTGGATCGCGCTGCTGAAGAACGCCCCGTCGGCCTTCTGGCGCGTCGGTCTGGTGCAGTTCTTCTGCTGGGCCGCGTTCCTCTACATGTGGACCTACGTCGTCGACGCCGTGTCGCTGACCGTCTGGAACACTGCCGACCCCGTCAGCGAGGAATACCAGGACGCCGGCAACTGGACGGGCGTGCTCTATGCCATCCAGGCCCTCGGCTCGGTGGGCTGGGCTATGATACTGCCACGCTTCCCGAATATGAAGGCAGCCTACACTGCCAGCCTCATCCTTGGCGGACTGGGCTTTGCCCTCATACCCTTCTGCCCGAACCAGTACATGCAGATTATCCCCTTCCTGCTCATCGGCTGCGCCTGGGCCGCCATGCTCGCCTGCCCGTTCACGCTGGTCACAAACGCCCTGCAGGGCTACGGCCACATGGGCGCCTACTTAGGACTTTTCAACGGAACCATCTGCCTGCCGCAGATCATCGCAGCACTCTGCGGAGGCATCATCCTCCACTGGGTGGGCAGCTATCAGGCCAACATGATGTTTGTATCGGCCCTGCTGCTCGTTATTGGCGCCGTCTGCGTGCTGGGCATCAAGACTAAGAAATAATACACATTATTATATATATGGACTACAATTTCAGAGATATTGAAAAGAAATGGCAACAGCGATGGGTGGAAAATGACACCTACCGCGTTGTTGAAGACGAGAAGAAAAAGAAATTCTACGTACTGAACATGTTCCCCTACCCCAGCGGCGCCGGCCTCCACGTGGGCCATCCGCTGGGCTACATCGCCAGTGATATCTATGCCCGTTATAAACGGCTCTGCGGCTACAACGTGCTCAACCCCATGGGCTACGACGCCTACGGACTGCCCGCAGAGCAGTATGCCATACAGACAGGACAACACCCCGCCATCACAACCGAAGAGAACATCAACCGCTACCGTGAGCAGCTGGACAAGATAGGCTTTTCCTTTGACTGGAGCCGCGAGGTAAGGACGTGCGACCCCGCCTACTACAAGTGGACGCAGTGGGCCTTCCAAAGGATGTTCCGCAGCTATTTCAGCACTTCGTCTAACAAGGCACAGCCCACCATCAAGCTCATTGAGCATTTCGAGCTGATGGGTACCGAAAACTGTCATGCCCTCGGTACGGAGGAGCTGCACTTCACCGCCGACGACTGGCACAACTTCTCGGAGAAGAAGAAACAGGAGGTGCTGATGAACTACCGCATCGCCTATCTGGCCGAGACGATGGTGAACTGGTGTCCGGCATTGGGCACAGTGCTGGCCAACGACGAGGTCGTCAACGGCGTCTCGGAGCGCGGCGGCTTCCCCGTGGAGCAGAAGAAGATGCGCCAGTGGTGCCTGCGTACCTCGGCCTACGCTCAGCGTCTGCTCGATGGTCTGGAGGAAATCGACTGGACCGACAGCCTCAAGGAAGCCCAGCGCAACTGGATAGGTCGTTCAGAAGGTGCTGAGATGGAGTTCAATGTGGCTGACAGCGACAAACACTTTACTATATTCACTACAAGAGCCGACACTATCTTTGGTGTGACGTTTATGGTGCTGGCACCTGAGAGCGAGCTGGTTGCTCAGCTGACCACGCCAGAGCAGAAGGCCGCCGTGGATGAATACCTGGCCTACGTGAAGAAACGCACCGAGCGTGAGCGCCAGATGGACCACTCGGTGACGGGCGTTTTCTCCGGTTCGTATGCCATCAACCCCTTCACAGGCGAGAAAATTCCCATCTGGATTGCGGAATACGTGCTCGCCGGCTATGGCACAGGAGCTATCATGGCCGTCCCGGCTCACGACAGCCGCGACTATGCCTTCGCCAAGCACTTCAACCTGCCCATCGTGCCGCTTATCGAGGGTGCCGATGTCTCGGAGGAAAGCTTCGACGCTAAGGAGGGCATTGTGATGAACAGTCCCGCTGCCGGAAAGACCGCCCTTGACGGATTCTCGCTCAACGGTCTGACCGTAAAGGAGGCCATCGCCGCCACAAAGAAGTTCGTCGAAGAGAAGAGCCTGGGCCGCGTGAAGGTGAACTACCGTCTGCGCGACGCCATCTTCAGCCGCCAGCGCTACTGGGGCGAGCCGTTCCCCATATATTATAAAGATGATATGCCCTACATCGTGCCGAAGGATTGTCTGCCCCTACAGCTGCCTGAGATTGACGAGTACAAGCCCACTGAGACAGGCGAGCCGCCACTGGGTCGCGCCAAGATGTGGGCGTGGGACACCAAGTTCGACAAGGTGGTCGATGTGGCTGAGATTGACAACAAGAGCGTCTTCCCCCTCGAGCTCAACACCATGCCGGGCTTTGCTGGTTCCTCAGCCTACTACCTGCGCTATATGGATCCGCACAACGACAAGGCCCTCGTGGGTATCGGCCCGGACGAGTACTGGCGCAACGTGGACCTCTACGTAGGAGGCTCGGAACACGCAACCGGCCACCTCATCTACAGCCGCTTCTGGAACAAGTTCCTCTACGACTGCGGCTATAGCTGCGAGGATGAGCCTTTCAAGAAACTCATCAACCAGGGAATGATTCAAGGCCGCTCGAACTTCGTTTACCGTGTCGAGGAAGGGCCGGAGAAGGGAAAGTTCGTCAGCCTCGGACTGAAAGACCAGTACCAGGTCACGCCCATACACGTCGATGTGAACATGGTGCAGAACGATGTGCTTGATATTGAGACGTTTAAGGCCTGGCGCCCCGAATACGAGAACGCCGAGTTCATCCTTGAGGACGGCAAGTACATCTGCGGCTGGGCCGTGGAGAAGATGTCTAAGTCGATGTACAACGTCGTGAACCCCGATGACGTGATTGAGCGCTACGGAGCCGACACGCTGCGTCTCTTCGAGATGTTCCTTGGACCCGTGGAGCAGTCAAAACCCTGGGACACCAACAACATTGAGGGCAGCCACCGCTTCCTCCGCAAGTTCTGGAACCTCGTCTCTCTATGCTGCAACAGTGTTGCAGCAAAGGAAACGGTAGCCACTCCCGAGGAACTGAAGGCCCTGCACAAACTCATCAAGAAGGTGACCCAGGACATCGAGGCCTTCTCGTACAACACCGCCATCTCGGCCTTCATGATTGCCACCAACGAGCTTTCAGCCCTGAAGTGCAAAGATACGGAGGTGATGAAGACCCTTGTGGTGCTCATCGCTCCCTTCGCTCCGCACATCGCAGAAGAGCTGTGGGAGATGCTGGGCGGCGACGGCTCGGTCTGCGACGCACAGTGGCCGAAGTGGAACGAGGAGCTGCTCGTCGAGAACCAGGTGAAGATGGGCGTGCAGTTTAACGGCAAGGTGCGCTTCGACATGCAGTTCCCCGCTGATGCCGACAATGCTACCATCGAACAGGCCGTACGAGCCGATGAGCGCACGGCCAAATACACCGACGGCAAGCAGATAGTAAAGGTCATCATCGTGCCGAAGAGGATGATAAACATCGTATGCAAGTAAACCACAAGCTCATACTAAAAGAGGTCGAGGATTATGTTTTCATAACCCTCGGCCTCATATTGTATGCCTTCGGCTTCACCTTTTTCCTCATGCCCTACGAGATAGTCACCGGGGGTGTAGCAGGAATAGCTGCCATTGTGGAGTATGCGTCGAGCTTTCCCAACCAGTACACCTACCTGCTCATTAACCTTGCACTGCTGTTCATGGCGCTGAAAATTCTGGGGTTCAAGTTCCTGATAAAGACCATCTATGCCATCGCCATGCTCACCTTCCTGCTGTGGCTGATGAAGGAGCTGGTGCCACGCGACGAGGCTGGCAAGATGGTAAAGATTCTGGGCGAAGGACAGGACTTCATGTCGCTCATCATCGGCTGTACGATGACAGGCTCGGCCCTGGGCATCGTGTTCCTGAACAACGGCTCTACCGGCGGCACCGACATCATCGCCGCCTCGGTGAACAAGTTCTACAACATGTCGCTGGGCTCGGTGCTGCTCTTCATCGACTTCGTCGTCGTCAGCTCGTGTATGTTCATACCGCAGTTCGGAACTACACTGGAGCGTGCCTACATGGTGGTTTTTGGACTATGTACCATGGTCATTGAGAACTTCATACTCGACTACATCTACAACCGTCAACGGAGTAGCGTGCAGTTCCTCATATTCACTGAGAAATGGCAGGAGATTGCCAACGCCATCGGTACTAAGCTGAACCACGGTGTAACTGTGCTCGACGCACACGGATGGTACACTGGACAGGAGCGCAAAGTGCTCTGTATCCTGGCCAAGAAGAACGAAAGCCTCACCATCTTCCGACTCATCAAAATGATTGACCCAAGGGCCTTCGTATCCCAAAGCGCCGTCATCGGCGTGTTCGGCGAAGGATTCGATGAAATGAAAGTGAAGGTGAAAGTGAAAGTGAAAAGTGAAGAATGAAGAATGAAGAATTTGCTGCCGCTGAAGTTACAAATCGATAATCCGTAAATCGAAAATGAAGATAGTCTTTGCCACCAACAACCAGCATAAACTGGAAGAAGTTCGCCAGATACTCGGCACAGAGATAGTAGTCCTATCGTTGGAAGACATCGGCTGCCATGAGGATATTCCCGAGACAGGAACGACCCTTGAAGAGAACGCACTGCAGAAAGCCGACTACGTGGCCACGAAATATGGAATCAGCTGCTTTGCCGACGACACTGGTCTGGAGGTGGAGGCGCTGGACGGTGAGCCGGGAATCTACAGCGCACGCTACGCTGCCATGGACTGCCCTGACTCCCCAAGCCACGACAGCGAGGCCAATATGGCTAAATTGCTGTTCAAATTAGGAGAAAATAACAATCGTCGTGCAAGATTTCGCACAATTATCGCGTTAGTAGAATTAAAGGAAGATGTCTGCACACACCACTTCTTCCAAGGCATCGTCAACGGGGAAATCACCCGAAAGCGCAGCGGATGCGAAGGATTCGGCTATGACCCCATCTTCCGGCCTAACGGCTACGACAAGACTTTCGCCGAGCTCGGAGCGGAGATAAAAAACAAGATAAGCCATCGCGCCAGGGCCACACAGGAACTGGCAGAATACCTGACGGAACACCAATCATAGAAACAAATACACAAAGAAATATGAGAAAAGCATTACTCCTCGCAGCGCTCCTTGTCGCTGCCTTGTGCCACGCCCAAGTTGGAACGTGGAAGGCCTTCATGGCATATTATGAGCCGCAGCAGATTGTGAAGGCAAGTGACAACTATCTCTACGTGCTCGCCTCGAACAGCCTTTACCAGTACAACCTCAAGGACAAATCAATAACGACCTTCGACTGTTCCAGGCAGCTAAACGATACCCGCATCGCAAAAATTGAATGGAACAGCCAAGTAAAGAAACTGCTGATTGTCTACGAGAACGCTAACATCGACATCGTCAGCATCAACGGAGACGTGAACAATGTCAGCAGCATCTATTCAAAGCCCATGACAACGGCAAAGACGGTGAACCACATCTGCATGTACGAGCAATATGCCTTCATCGCTACCGCCTTCGGAATAGTGAAGCTGAACATGGAGAGGGCCGAGATTAGCGAAACATATTTCTTCGACGGAGGCATCAACTCACTATACGTAGAGAATGGTGCCATCATTGCACAATGCAACAACAAAACAGTGATTTCAGGAGAGCTGACAGGTAAGAACCTGATGGACAAGAACAACTGGGAGACTACCAAGTCATACAATGCCTATTCCTTCCTCCCAGACGAAACCACCTGGAATGAATATATAGACTTGGTAAAAACACTCAAGCCAGTGGGTCCGAAGCACAACTATTTCGGTTTCATGAAATTCATAGATGGAAAGCTTTACACCTGCAGCGGATACGGAGGCGGACTCGTCTACAGACCCGGAACGATACAGGTCTACGACGGCTCAGACTGGATTATCTATGAGGATGACTTTCCTGATATAGTCGCCACCGAGGGAACCAGATGGAAATATGAAGATTCATACTCCATCGCCGTAGACCCACGAGACAGCAAGCACGTCATGTCAGGAGCAAGGCCGGGATTGTTTGAGTACTACGACGGCAAGCTCGTAAAATACTACAACAAGGACAATAGTATACTCAAACCTGCATCATCGAGCAACAGATACGTGCTCGTTCCTTGCGTGCTCTACGACAAAGACGCAAACCTGTGGATGATGCAGCGAGACGTACCCGAAAATTCCATCATGGAAATAACAGCCGATGGAGAATGGTTATCATGGTATCAAGAAGAGCTCATAGGCAGTAACGAGAAAACTCTTCCCGGGCTGACCAATTTAACACAGGACAGCCGCGGACTGATGTGGTTCTTGAACTTCCACTGGGAAAAACCTTCCTTCTACTGTTTCGACCCCACCACGAAGAAGATTATCAGCTCGACGACCAGACTGGTGAACCAAGATGGCATCATCTCCGAATCTTTCTTCCCGCAGTGCATCACGGAAGACATGGACGGCAATCTGTGGCTTGGCACCTCCACCGGACTCTACCTCATTGAGGAATCCACCATCGGCAAGCAACTTGAATATGTGACGCAGGTAAAAGTGCCACGCAATGACGGCACAAACTATGCCGACTACCTCATGGACGGAGTATACATCAACTGCATCGCCGTAGACCAAGCCAACCGCAAATGGATAGGCACGAGCGGAGCGGGGCTCTACCTCATCAGTGCAGACAACATGGAGCAGTTGGAGAACTTCACCTCAGCCAACAGCCCGCTCATCTCAGACAACATTGAGTCTTTAGCCATTGACCACGAAACGGGCGAGGTGTTCATCGGCACTGACCAGGGCCTTTGTTCATACATGAGCGATGCCACTAGTGTTTCCATACAAATGGTCAAGGACGATGTCTACGCCTATCCCAACCCCGTTGTCAGCGGCTATGACGGACTCATCACCATCGTAGGACTGACACGCGATGCCGACGTGAAGATTCTCACCGTCAACGGACAGCTTGTCGCTCAGGGACGCAGCAACGGAGGCTCATTCACTTGGAACGGACGTGACAGCGGCGGAAAGCGTGTAGCCAGTGGCATCTACATGGTCGCGACGGCAAAGAGCGACGGTACGAAGGGCACTGTCTGTAAGATTGCAATCATCAGATAGAACTATCCTCCCACTCCTCACCCCATGTACTATCGTCCTTTATCATTTATTCTTTATTCTTTATTCTTTAGCGTCAGCGCAATGGCGCAGCTGAAGGTCGACGGGCGCAACGTGTGCCTTGACACCTTGACCAGCACCTTGCTCGCCACTGTGCCCGAGGCCATGTTCGGACATGATGCCACGCTGCAAGTAGAGAAGATGCAGGGATGGCAGGACGTCACCATCAACGGAACTGTCATAGACGACACATCCTTTCTTTTCTCACAACTGTCGGCAGAAAGCAAATGGACAGTAAAGGCAACAAAGGCAGACGGCACCACGCTCGAAGCCTCCCTGCAGTTCACGTTCCTGCCCATCGTACAACTGCTTCCTTCCATCGCCGAGGGCTTCAGCAACGAATATCAGCAAGCTAGATTCCTCTTTTCATACCCCGACTCTGCTACCACCGATACCCTCACGGCCAGGATAAAATGGCGAGGAGGAACGACCAACGCCCCTAACAAGCACAAGCGCAACTACAAGGTAAACTTCGACGAAGACCAGCGATTCTTTGGCCTTCGCAACGACGACAAGTGGATGCTCGACGCCGGACAGCCCGATGTTTTCCGGCTGCGCAACCGCATCGCTATGGACCTTTGGAACAAAATGGCTCGCAAGCCATACTACATCGAACAGGAGCCAAAGGCACTCAACGGCGTGAGAGGCGATGTTGTAGAACTTTTCCTCGGCGACGAGTGGCGAGGCATCTACAACCTCTCAGAATTCATAGACCGCAAGCAGCTGAAGCTCAAGAAGATTGACAGCAAGACAGGCGAGATACACGGATGTCTCTACAAGGGTGTCAGCTGGAGCAAGGTTCAGATGTTCGACTATTTCGACACCTACGACAACACCAAGGACACCTTCTTTGGCTATGAGTTCAAGTACCCCGAACTCGGCGACGACAGCGACACCGTAGACTGGACACCCCTCATACAAGCCAACAATTTCGTACGCAACAGCAGCGACAACGAATTCCAGGAACACATCGGCGATTATTTCGACATACCCGTCATCATCGACTACAACATCTTCTACAATGTAGTCAACGCCATAGACAACACCGGGAAAAACATGTACTGGGCCGTCTACGACAAGACCACCACGAAACGGCTCACACCCACGCCCTGGGACCTCGACGCCACCTTTGGACAACGCTGGGGAGGACGGCTCGAACAAGAGATTGACGAGGGAAACTATACCTCGCCAGACTTCAAGATGGACTTCGAACTCTACCTCACCTACCGCTTCTTCCGCGACAACTTTAACGACTACGTAGGACAGCTCAACGAACGCTACCAAACCCTTCGGCAGCCCGGCCAGCCACTCCACACAGACAGCATCATCGCCATCGTCACACACTACTACCAGGCCATAAAGCTCAGCGGCGCTGCAGCACGCGAAGAAGCCAAATGGAGCGGTGACGACGATGTATGGAACGATGTCATCGACTTTGACACAGAGTATGACTACATTTGCGACTGGATACGCCGACGCATGGACTTCATCGACCAGACAGAGCTGCCACTATTCTACAAGAGCACATATTTTGACGAACTATGCACACGGACGCCTGCGCTCAACACACAACCCTCAACGCACAACATCTACGACCTCAGCGGGCGCAAAGTCATCTCCTACCCATCTTCTCCCAACACCCGCCTCTATATCAGGGATCGCCGCAAGTTCATCGGCAAATGACATGAAGAGCAGAAAAGTCATACTATCATTAGTTGCAGTATTCACACTGTTGCAACTTGTGGTGCTTTTATTGTTTGGCTACACCTCCTATGATGACAGTGACGCTTACATTAAGATTGCCGAGGAATGTATTCTTTACGGCGAGCCTTATCCCATCAGGGAACTTATTACCGAAATTCCATTTCTCTGGAATATCGGAGCCATTAATGCCGTTACAGCATCGCTTGCACTCTTCGGTTCTGTCATGCCCCTCCTTATGGTCTACTCTCTGATGAAAGGCATGACAGCACTTCTGTTCTATTCTCTTTCAAAGAAGATTCTCGGACATAAGACGGCTGTTGTCTGTCTTTTGTTATACATTCTCTATCCTGCAAACTATGGCGAGGGAACCACCACGCTCAGCGAATTGCCGTTTATGTTCTTCATCATGCTGGGAATGTGGTTGGCATTAGTACGTAACTGCTATTTCTGGGGAGGGATGTTTCTTGCCTTTGCCAACTGGTTCCGTCCTATGGGTGGTGTGTTTTTGATTGCAGTCATCATCCTTCTTTTGTATCAGTGGCGAAAGTCAGAATTCTCCTTTTGGAACAGAGGAGGAAAGCTGCTGTTGGGATACGTCCTGATGATATGTGTCATAGGATTTTCCACCATGCACCGTACTGGGCTTTTTCTGTATCAGGCAAAAACGGGATGGATGAACCTTGCCACATTTAGCACCAATAACAGCCCTGAGGCAATGGCTGTAAGGGATAATGAAAGTTGGAATGTGTCCCAAAAAGACTCTGCATGGTGCTCCATCTTTATGCAGTGGCTCAAAGAACATCCTGACGAGTACATCTCCCAAATGCCAAGGAAAATAGCAGAGACATACGTTTCCGACAATGTCAACATGTGTGTGTTCGCAGCCGACAAGAGATACACAAGTGTAAGCCTCAGGACACTCATTGATAAATTCCCTGCGTTCAGCCCAGTTCAATGGTTCACGTCCTTCAACTTGTTGTTCTATTATCTGCTATTGCTCACTGCCTTGGCAAGCCTCCGCTATTTCAACCTGAAGAGATATCTCCTACCCACGGCATGCATACTCATAGGAAATCTGTTGCTGCTACTCGTCGGCTTCCAAGGCGATGCCAGGTTCCACCAACCATACATGCCTTTCATCATCATGCTCTCATCACTCTTCCTAATAGTCCGGACTGACAAAGCGGCCGTCTAACAGAGTCGCTCCACTGTTTTCATGGCAGCTTTCATAGCAGCATCCATGTTGTAGTATTCCCAGTCAGCAAAGCGGCCAGTGAAATAGAATCCTTTTGCTGACAATAATTCCTTCAACGAGGCAATCATCTCCCGGGTGTTCTTGTCTTGAATAGGGTAGGAATATCTATTATACTTATGAGTGATGTAAGTAGGATGCAGGGGAGTATGTTTGAGACCGTCCAGTATTTCTTCCTTGCTTACATAGTCGGTGAACTCTATAGTAGCAGTGGTTTTTTGAACGTTTCCGTTTCTTTCCGACAGGGCGATGTGTCCACTGTCATTTGTAGGCGAGAAGTTTCCTGTACAGATAATGCGGTGCGGACGGTAGCTCTCATCGGGCAGATACACCCACGAATATGAGGTTTTGTCTATCTCGCTGAATACAGTCGTTGTGCCATGAAAAGACAGTGCGTCAATAAAGTCTGTATATGCAGAGACATCCACGCCCTGCACTAAAGAGGGTAAATCCTTAATATTGCCGCAAAATATGACTGTGTCAAATACTTCTCCGTTCAGAATCCATTGCCGGCCGGTGTGTCTGATGAGTTTTATGTCGGTGTTAAAGCGTATGTCCAAACCTTCTGCCAGACGATCAGCAATGAATTGTGAGCCACCATGCTTTTCGTAGAAAAACGTGGAGTGCACGAACTGCTTCTCTGCAACACGGTTAAAGTTGTTGTATATTATCTCCTCCCTTGTAGGCATGGGCAACTTGCCTTTCAGCCAGTCTAAAGGTACATCTTTCAAACTGCACTGCCATAACTTTCTGTTATACGGCCCAAAATACAGGTCGTAGAGGGTTTTGCCGAAGCGTTGCAGCAAAAAGTCCTCGAAATTGCCAGGCTGTGATGCTGGATGAGCCGATGCGCTGTCAAGCTGAAGAAGGTCATGGATGAACAGCCTCTGCAAAGATTCGTTCAGCATATAGGCATGATTCTCTATCGGGTAGGGAATGTGTTGCCCGTTTGGCAGGAAGACCACCGAGTTCCGGTCAGCTTTCAAGAATTCCTCTTCACTGTTGAAATGTTGCCAGAACCACTCGTGCACCTGCCTGTCGTGTGTGTTGAAAATATGACCGCCACAGGTATGGAACAAGCTGCCGCCAATACGTTCACAGCGTATGAGGCCGCCCGGCTTGGATTCCTTTTCAAATAACACTATCTCCTCCTCTCGACGCTCTCTTTTGCTGTCGGTAAGGAGCCGTGCGGTTGTCAGTCCGCTGACGCCGGCACCAATAATTGCAATACGTTTCATCTTGTGTGAAGCAATAGTTTGCGAGCAAAGAAATTATAGAAAACAGTGATGGCTGCAGATAAGAGCTTGGAGAGCATATACCACGTGCCACATATTTCAGTGAAGAACCACATTAAAAGGGCATTGAACCCCAGTCCCACAAGCGATATCAGCAAATAGTACATGAACTCCTCACTGTGTCTCCGCACCTTATGGAAAGCAAATATAAAGTAGCTACAAAGTATCCAGTTGATGACAACGCCAAGAGCGAAGGACAGAGACGAAGAAACGAGATAGTGAACCCCGCCCATTGTTGTCAGCAGATATAGAGTCACGATGTCTATGAGTGTGCAGATGCCGCCCACCACTGCATACAGCAAGAACTCCCTGAAAACAGCCTTTTTCATATTGCTGCAGGCCTGCCGGTTATGCGCATGAAGAAATAGTGGAACAGCACCGCAAAAGAATTCCTGACAGCCTCCCATCTTACACTTGGCGATGGGGCAATATAGTGGACAGGAACCTCTATGTACTGCTGATATCGCAGCAGATAGCGCACTTCCGTCTGGTAGAAATGAGCCTTCGACAACAACCCGTATTCCACAAATTTACGAGCCACATCGGCGTGGAAGCCCATATAACCAGAAGTCATGTCGCGCATGTGGGTTCCAAGCAAGAGGTTGCTTAAGATTGTTCCGCCGCGGCTGAACAAGGTGCGCCTCCAGTTACTGTCATAGATGCTGCCGCCATTTATGAAGCGGGAACCAAAAACACACTTATGGCCTTCGTTCAGACAGCGTATGAACTGTGGAAGGGCTGCAGGGTTGTGGCTCATACCCCCGTCCATTTCTATAATGTAGTCGAAGGGATGCTTCAAAGCTTCTCTATATCCCCGAAGGTAAGCATCAACGACATTTCGGTTTTCAGGAGCGAAGACGGTGTGGAAACGGCGGTCAGTATTCTCCAGCCTGTTGCACAAATCCAGCGTGTTGTCTTTGCTGACATTATCAACGACAAAGAAAACTTCGCCAGCTTCCAAGTCATCAAGTGCATATTGCAGTGCAGTGGTATATTCCTCAAAGGTTTCTTCCTCGTTTGCCAGTGGAGAGACTATCGCAAAAGTTTTCTTTTTTCTTTTATGTTCTTCCATATATGTCATTTCTCTTTTCACTGCACAAATAACGCAATTATTTCCCATTTATCCAAGTTTCTCACGGCTCTTTTATCGTATTTTAACTAAAACACTACAGTTTGTCGCTTTGATGATAAACCCAAACCAGTCATTAGTACCGGCTTCAGAGTTTAAACGACTTAGCCGTATGGAGAAAGAACGGCCTATTCGATTTGAAAGAACGGCTTATTCGATTCGAAAGAACGGCTCTTTCGATTTGAAAGAACGGCTTATTCGGATGGAAAGCAGTCGGCGACGAAGGAGACGCTTGCGTAATGAAATGGAGCAAGAACGGCTTATTCGAATCGTTTACATCACAAAAAGTGTTAAATCTGGCAAATAAAAATCAGATTTGCACTTCGTTTACTTTATTTCATTTTATCTTTGCCGTTGAATTGCTGAATGGGTCATGGGGACACCACGACACCCTACGACCCCATACTGGTGCAAGCCGTCAACGAGGCCGTTTAGGGCATAAAGCAGACAGCCTCACCATCTACTCTGTCCATTAAAATACACTTCTCAACTCATGAAAGAACTTTCCCTTCTAGTTTTATCATTTTTCATTTCTCTTTTCTCATTTAGCCCTGTAGAGGCGCAAGAGGCCGTTACCATCAGCGAGGTGCGCGAAGCTGGTCTGCGCATAGTGGAAATAACGACCGAAAAAGGAGAAGAGCCAGCTGGAAAGGTCATCCTCAAGCCTGGCACGCAGGACAATTTCAATATCACAGATGCCAACAAGGTAGCCTGCCAAATCATTATCACCTTAGGACGCGACACACTCTACAACAGCGGCCCCTGGCTCAAAGACTCACTCGGAGCCACTATACGCATCAACGGCAACACTTCAGCCTACTACTCCAACCCTCTGAACATGCCCTACAAGTTGAAACTCGAAAAGAAGGCTGACCTGTTGTCGCGTGGTGACGACCAAAAATACAAGGACAAGAACTGGAGGCTGTTGAAAGATGCCACGTCGATGAACACCATCACTGGAATGAAGGTGAGCCAGCTCTTAGGATTGGAGTGGACACCGGCCTACGTACCGTGTAACGTCATCATCAACGGCGACTATCGCGGATGCTACCTGCTCATGGAAACCGTCAGACGTAATCCACGTTGCCGCATTGACTGTGACAAGCAGGAAGGCTATATTGTGGAGCGCGACCCCTACTGGTGGAAAGAAAGCCAGTGGTTCAGCTCAGGATGGTACGACGGCAGCAGCATGTACCGCTGGACGTGGAAATATCCTGACGAGGACTCTATTACCACGGAAAAGGAACTGTACATACAACAATACATTATCCGAACAGAGGAAAGCCTTGCTACAGGCGAATACGAAAACTATATCAACGTCACCTCCTTTGCCCGTTGGCTATTAGCCCACGACATCTTAGGTACACGCGATAGTGGCGGCGCAAATATGTACTTGAAGAAATATGATAGCAGTGACACAACACTGTTAGAAATGCCATGCTTGTGGGATTTTGACTCCAGCTACGGCATTACACCTGGTTCTTTCTCACGGCTCCACACATCATCAAATGCCTACTTCAGCGCATTGCTAAATAGCACGAACCGCGCTTTCGCCCGTGCTTATGTGTCGGTCTGGAACAAGTTTATAGACAGTCTCTACGACAAGCTGACGGCTTTCGTCAACGAATATCCCAGCACAGACGAGGGAAAAGCACTTGAAACATCACGGACGCTGAACGAAAGGCGATGGAACACACAATGCTCCGCTGTTGAAACCGATGCCCTTAAAACCCTCCAATGGCTGCAGAGTCATATTGAAGCAATGGACAGGCAGATACAACTCATTGACATTACCGACACAAGCATACAAACTACTACCAACAGTCAAAGCGCCAACAAGGATGTTTTCTATAACCTGAATGGAGTCAGAATCTGTGCTCCTGCAAAGAACGGCATCGTCATTTGCAAACAGGCAAATGGGAAAGTGATAATCATGACAAGAATAGAAGGCTCACTTACCACTCAATAGCTTTCGGACAAATCTCAGTTCACAACCTCTGTTTTGCGCTAAATCAAGCGAAAATATCGAGATTTAGCTTTTTTCTTGTACCTTATCTTGGCCGTTTCGCCTTTATTTCATATCTTTGCACCATCATTATGGAAATAATGAAGCCATTATGGAGAAGCTTATAGGAAGAGAGAAAGAACAGGCCGAGCTGAGACGGTGCTACGAAGCGGAACGTTCTGAGTTTGTTGTCATATATGGGCGTCGTCGCATAGGGAAGACATTTTTAGCGAACAATGTCTACGGTGAGTCGCTGGCTTTCCATTTTACCGGCTATCACAATGCACCCAAGGAACGCCAACTGGAGCTGTTTGCCAAAGCATTGCAACAGTGCGGGCAGATGTCGGTGCTACCAAAGTTAGACAGTTGGTATCACGCCTTCGACGCCCTGGAGCAGGTGCTTTCTGCCAGGAGACAGAAAGGCAAGAAGGTGCTGTTTTTCGACGAAATGCCTTGGGTGGACACCTATAACTCCGGCTTTGTGTCGGCCTTGGAGGGGTTTTGGAATGCGTGGGCGGCCCAGCGCGACGACGTGATGCTCATTGCCTGCGGCTCTGCAACCTCATGGATGTCCGACAAACTGATAGAGAATCAGGGAGGACTCTACAACCGTGTGACAAGCAAGATTTACCTGCGTCCCTTCAGTCTTGCCGAGACCGAGCAGTACTATTCCCAACAACATACGCAACAATAGACATGATAGTTTCTGCAAAACAATTCTCGCTGATTGTCATCGCTGTGTGTCTGCCCTTCATCCTATGGGCGGTGTGCGGCATACTCCCGACTTTCGATGACTACACATCACTACAGTCCCCATGGTGGGTGCAGATAGCTGACCCTGGCTATTTCTTCCCAGACAGTGTGCGACGGCCCTTCGATGCCTTGTTAGGTGGCATTGTGGGATGGTTTCCAGTACTTTTCCCTTCGCTCAACCATGTGCTCATCATCCTTGGCCATACGGCTGCGGCCTATCTTGTCTACGCCCTCTGCCAGAAGTTGCGAATGGGAACAATAGCAACCAACGTGGCTACGTTCTTCTTTTTCTTCTCACCTGCTACACTCGGAGCAACATTGGCATGTGACGGCTTTAACCAAACTTTTGCTCAATTATGGGGATTATTGGCACTATGGTCGTATCTTTCATCATCTAGTTCAAATAAGTGGTTGCTCTGCGTGTTGTTGGCAGTCCTATCAAAGGAGAATGGGTTGGCGTGGGCTGTAGTGCCACCACTGGTGGCATACGCTTTCCATATTTCAGACTGTAGGAAGACCATTCGCGATGTCTGCAAAGGACTGCTTCTAGCAATAGCATATATGGTTATATTTGCCTTTCTAGCCTTTACTGACATGTTAGAATATTCTAATGAATATTCAGAAACCTCGTTGCTGTCCCATTTGAAGGACTTCGTCCAGCTGATGGCCTATACGTGGGTGCCACTCGACTATATGAGTGCAGTCTATCCGCCAATGCGCAACTGGACTATTGTCATCGTCACGCTGACTCTCTCGTTGCCTTTCCTCGCTATGCTGACTAGCAAATGGCAACTGTTGAAGGATAGAACGCTACCCTTACTCATCGTCTGTTTCTTCATTTTAGTATTTCCCCACCTTCTCACATTAGTCAGCATAATGCATAACTATGCAGCCTTGTCAATGGCTGCACTGATTATTGCCTTCGTCGTCAGTCACATAGCCAACAGCAGGATTCTCATTGTCACCTTTGTCTTGTTTATGACTACTGCACTCTTCACAGATGTTCGTCATTACATTGCAGCCAAAGAGTCTGGCCTTCTGGGCAAGCATCTTGCGCAACAGGCCATAAGTCAGACAATGGGGAGAAACTCTCGTGCCAGTCTGCCTCCATCACGTGTCCTTTGCATCAACATAGACAACCCGGAAGAACCAAGTTACTCTTCGTTCTGTGTTCGCCCAATAGATGCCTTCGCCTGGGGCCTCTCTGTGCGCTATTACAGCCATTACGAATGGAAGACCCACATCGATGTAGAAATATTGTCAGAGTACGATTCTCAGAAAGTTGAGGTCATTGCCGACAGCGCCCTCCACAACGGAAGCGAAGCAGTGTGGGTGGTGGGGCTCGACAAAGAAAACCTGACCATCTTGACTAAAAAGTGATAGCCGGTAGCTCTAGATATAATTGAATTTCAAGGATGACAAAAGAGTATTCAAACGCAATAAAAGGACTTGCAATCCTGATGATGCTCTATCTGCATTTGTTCAACGATGCAGAGAGAACTGAAGAGTTGTTTTCGCTGGTTTCTTTCGGAGGACTTCCATTTTCTCATCTTCTCACCCGTGCCACCGGTCCGGTGGAGTTTTTTCTCATTCTTGGTGGCTACGGGCTCTACTCTGTTTATAAAAGAGGCAACGACCCCAACCGCATACGCCGCATTTGGAGGTGTTATCAAGTCTATTGGCTCTGTCTGGCCATTTTTGTTCCACTGGCCTGTTGGCTCACCAATGACTCCGATTACCCCGGAACATTGGAGAACGCCTTCCTATCTGTCATTGGCATTTACACCATTTGGTACAGTGAAGCTTGGTTCCTGCTGCCCTATATGATTTTGTCCGCAATCTACCCTTTATTGATGCGTATTCTAGATAAGCGAGGTAGCATGATTACCCTCACGCTTTCCTTTGTCATCTATACTTTCACCATTGTGTTGACACAGCGCGACTGGATAGACATTGGCCAAAAATCGCCATATATGAACACGATTATCCGCTCATTCCAATTCCTATTTCCTTTCTATATAGGCTCGGTGATGAAAAAGGAACAGTTTTTGGAGCGTCTGCAACTTTCGAAGCTTTTCAGCAACAGGGTTCTTGTTGCCCTGTTGTTATTGGCTGTGGTCGCAGTCCGCACATGTTCTAACACCTATTTCTTTATAGCCCCACTGTATGCCACAGCCGTCATCATACTGTTTTATTTGCTCAACATTCGAGGGAACGTCTTGAAGCTGTTTTCCCATCTGGGTGAATATTCACTCTATATATGGCTAGTCCATGCATGGCTTTTCAAGCACTTGTTTACTGGAGCCATATACAGGCTCCACTACCCTGTTGTCATCTTTCTGACTTTAGTCATTGCATCGTATACGGTCAGTCGTCTCCTGGCTTACATCGTAACTTTCAGACGCTGAAATGTCAGCCAGTCACGAACCGGCGTTGATCGTGATACTGGCTAAATCAAGCAATAATATCGAGATTTAGCGTTTTTCTTATACCTTATCTTGGACGTTTCGCCTTTATTTCATATCTTTGCACCATCATTCTGGAAATAATGAAGTCATTATGGAGGATGAAAAATGACCGATTGCTATATATAGACAAACTGAAAGCACTGGCCATGCTTCTGGCGGTGTGGGGCCACACCATATATTTCTGTATGTACCATGAGCAGGCAAACATGAGTGACTCGCTACTGAGCATTATCTGCACCTTCCATGTTCCTCTGTTTTTCTTCCTTTCCGGTGTAGTGATTGCCAACCATACCTTCCTCGACCGCCAGCTGTTGCTAATCGGCAACAGTACGCTTGACATATACATCTACACTTCTTCTTCCGCTTCATCAATCTGGAGTTCCTCAAGACTCAGAGCCTTCCTGTCAAGACGGCAGTCACCGCTACGCTTGCTATCATTATTGTCTACTGTTCGCTATTCGCAGGCAGGTTTGTCAAATTCTTAATTTCCAAATCAAGATTCCATGAAAAGTAGTTATAGTAACTTCTTTCGTTGTCACAGAGGCGCTATAATGGGTTTATCCATATTGTCAGTAATGGTTTTCCATTACGGAATACAAATGCCATTGCTGCATACCATAAGTTTATACGGCTGGATAGGGGTAGATATGTTTATCTTCTTAAGCGCTATAGGGCTATGCTATTCCCTCGAAAAGAATCCATGCATAACAGACTATTACAAACGGAGAGCACTCAGAATACTGCCTACTTGGTGGACTTATATGGTAGTTGTAGTTATAGTATCAGCCTTGACATCACTCCCACACCCCTCTACCATATCCCAGGTATTCCTCTATTTTACGGGTTTGGGTTACTGGGTGAGTGGCTATTATAACGATTTCGACAATGCCCACCAGGTTTATTTCAACGAATGGTTTATTCCTACTTCGTTGGTTTTCTATTTGATTTTTCCCTTGTTACAAAAAATGAATAAGAAAGTAACTGTTGTCATAACTGTGGCCGTTCTTTTTGTAACTAATATTCTTCTGGTCCTTGGCTTTTCTCATTCCATTGACTTGTCATACCCACGGCTTTTGTCTTTCCTTATAGGAATAGCGACTTACAAATTTTTGCTTACTGAAACCGACCGTCGCACTGCTGCCTTGTTCAAGAGTATATTCATTGCCTTACCCATAGTAACTTTCTTTCTTTATCGATACAGTTCGTTCGTATCATTCCGCATATTCGTTTCTGTATCAATGCCTCTTATGTTCTACATTTTGGGAAGAATAATTGATTGGACAAAGAGCGTCAAGCCACTTTCCTTTTTAGGGAGCATCAGTCTCGAACTGTATCTGGTTCATCTGTATCTTAAGCTACCATCTTTTAGTATTGGGAACTTATACATAGATGGTGACTGGCTGCTCATCCCTTTTATCGCCGTCAACATCTTGGCTGCATGGTGTTTCCATGTTTCTATCCGCTACACCCTGACTTTTATAAAGCGGTATTGATTCTTAGACTGCGTAGTTTTTGATACCTGGGATAATCGCAAGCACACATGCGACAGCATAAGAGAGAGCGAAAGTCGCTATGACGTATGCGGGAATAGTCGCCACGGGGTAAGTCATCAAGTAGCTATTCTCCGTGAGTTCTATCACCATGACGTGAATCAGATATATGGCGAAAGTGCGGTTTGAGAGCCTTGTCAAAGATTTCTGATGTCTGCGTAATTGAGTCCACTCTTTAGATGTAAAGAAAACGAATATTGCTGTTGCCTGGAACAGCGCCAAAGGGGTCAGTTCGTTGTAAAGCATGAATGAGTTCACTCCATTCTTTAATGATAGCCATGAAGTACCAACAATGATGAGCAGTGTGCCAATAATCCCCAAGGCATAAATAATAATTTTTGTGCGTCGCTCTATACCGTATGCCACTATGTAATGGCCAAGCACGAAATATCCAGTATACCCTGTAGCAAGGCGAAGCCAAAACGTATCAAAGGCCCCTGACAGTACATCACCAATACCCCAATCCACCATTGCGATGATCTCTAAGAGGAAGGGTATTACGAAGGCAGTGAACAGCGACAAGCAGAGGAAATACTCCTCCGTGCGCCTGTCGGCTGTGACACGTCGCAAAACAGGTACAACAATGTAAAGACCAATTATCATCTTCAGAAACCAGAGATGATAAGGTCCGATAACCAACATAGTGAGAAAGCGCGACGTAGTAATACTGTCAGTAGCTTGTACTGGTATATAAACGATGGCCCAGAAAAAGTATGCTATGACTATACGAAGAATATTGTGGCCATATAGGTGACGAATGTTAACAGAGCGTTCCTGACTTAGAAACAGCGAACCGGATATCATGACAAAAGCCGGCACGCACCAACACACTATCGAACGATACACATTGCTCACATGCCAGTCAGCCGAAAGAGGCTGCAAATCAAGGCCTCCCGAACTGACATGCAGCATGATCACTGCCATAGTCGCCACAATGCGAAGTGCGTCTAACGACAGGTTCCTCACTCCTTGTTTCTCACTCATCACTCATCACTTTATGATGTTGAGACACGAAGCGGCGCTGGTCGTGGTACTGGCGGTAGGGCATATTGTAATCCAAATAGAAGAAATTGTGCTGACGCTGGCGGTCATGAGGGGGAATGGTCATGTAGTCATCGCCATATTTCTGCCGAAGGTAGACATCGGCATGCTCCACACCCATCACGGTGTGGCCGTCGAAGTCGTAGGGCTGCGGCTCGCCGAGCACTTCCTTGCGCATGATTCCCCGCACACCGTCGTCGTAGTCGAGGACGAGATTGGCACGCTCGAAGCCATAAGCATGATAGGCCGCGAGGAGCTGGCGGCGGGCCCAGTCATGAGAAAAAAGGCGCTGGATGAGCAGCACAGGCCACGACGACGGGCCATGTCCGTGCTTGTAGGGGTCGCGGTGGAGGAAGTAGAGCAACTTATCGCAGGCTTTGTAACGCGCCACGGCCAGGCGTTGCATCAGCGGATTGGCCGAGATGCCGTCGATGGGGAACACATCTATATATATACCACCCACATAGTCTGAGTGCTCGCGCTCTATGAGCGTGGTGCTGGCGTCGACAATCTTACCGAAGCCGCCGGGAAACGTCGGGCTGGTCTCGATGGCCAGCGCCTCCAGGGGCTCAGGCAGCCACTCTCGGGCATGAGCCATAAGGCGGTCGTAGTCAGGGCGCGGCATACAGATGTCCATGTCGTCGTCCCAGGGAATAAAGCCCTTGTGGCGGACGGCACCGAGCATAGTGCCTGCCCAGCAGTAGTAGCGCAGTCCATGCTCGTGGCAGACACTGTCGACCCGCAACAGTATCTGCAGGATGTGCTTATGAAGTGTTTCTATATCGTACGAAGCCATATTGAGCGCAAAGGTAGCATAAAAGGGGGAAATGGCAAAATAATTATACATAAATTTGCTCATTCGGCGATAAATAACTACTTTTGCACAAAAATGCAAAACATCATCCATATTGTCTCCAATAAGGAGTGGGGCGGCGGCGAGCAATACGTCCTCGACCTCGCAAGCCGCCAACGTGCCGACGGTATCAACGTCACCGTGGTGTGCAAGCCCGTAGAAGCCATCCGTCGCAAGTATGAAGAGGCGGGTCTCCGAGTGCTCACCATGCCGTTAGGCGGAGTCCTCGACGTGCGCAGCGCCTTTGCCCTGTGCCGTGTTCTTCACTCCTCGCTCCTCTCCATCCACGCCCATAACTTCAAGGATGCCTTCACCGCCTGTTACGCCCGCCGTCTGTCAGGATGCAAGGACGTACGCGTGGTCATGTGCCGCCACCTCACACGCAAGGGGAAAAACACCTTACCCTACCGTTGGCTCTACCGCCAGCTAAACTGCCTGTGCTTCGACTCAGAACTGTCGAAGTCTGAATTCCTCAGCACGCACCCCACCATCAACGAGCAAAAGCTGCGCATCGTTCCCACAAGCATCGTCGTGCCCGAGCGGGTGGAGGCTGTCGACGTCAGGAGCCGCTACGGCATCGCCAGTGACGCCGTCATCGCCATGTACCACGGCCGTCTCGACCCCGAGAAGGGGCTCGACACCCTCCTGGAGGCAATGTCACTGCTCCCCTCCTCCGGGTCAGGGGTGGGTCTCGTTCTCGTGGGCCGAGGCAGCGACGAGTACACCGCCCATCTAAAACAAAAAGCCACGGAGCTGGGTATTGCCGACCAAGTCATCTTCGCCGGTTTCCAGCATCCCGTGCTGCCCTGGGTGGCCGCTGCCGACGTAGGCGTGCTGGCCTCGACGGTCAGCGAGGGCTGCCCCTTGTCGCCACAGGAATACATGTCGCAGGGCCGGCCCGTAGTCGTGACCGACAATGGCGGACAGCGGGAGTACGTCGTTGACGGCAGCAACGGCCTTCTCGTTCCTCCCGGCGACGCCGAGGCCCTGGCCAACGCCCTCAGCCGACTTGCTGCCGACGCCGCCCTGCGCCAAAGGATGGGTCAGCAGGCCAAAGCCGACTTCGACGACCACCTGAACTACGAACACTTCTACCAACAGATAAAAACCATCTATCAATGAAAAAATCATCCCTCGCCCCTCACTGTTCAAGGGGATTTGCAATCCCCGTCCTCTTCACTTGCGGTAGCAAATTCTTCACTCTTCACTCATCACTCTTCACTTGCGGTAGCAAATTCTTCACTCTTCACTCTTCATTCTTCACTTTCCTCTTGCTCCTGGCCACGACGGCAAGCGCCGGCAACGACAAATCACAATCCAACGGCTACGCAGGCGCCGAGATAGGCATCGGCACAGAGGGCTTCCGCCTGGGCCTCGGCTCCGCCATCACTCCCTTTCTGGAAGTGGACTTAGGCGTGAACTACATGCCGGCCATCACCGTCAGCGGCAACATGTATTTCAAGAACGCCACCGTGACCATACCCACCGAAGACGGACAGAGCAACACCTACAACCTGAACACCGTCAAGGTAGAGGGAAAGTTCGACCGAGTCACCTTCGATGCCAAGCTCTATGTCTACCCCTTCGGCTCTGCGGCCAGCTTCTTCGTGGTCGGCGGCGTGTCGGCAGGCGGCGGTCGGCTGGCCTGGCTCAACGGTCACAGCGATGAGGCAAAGCGTATCTACGACGAGAACAAGGACTACTTCGACAGTCATGCGGGAGAGTATGAAGAGATGGTCGAGGCCGTGGTGGGCAAGACGGCCCTCACGCTGGCCAAGAACGGTAACGTGGCGGGAGAAATCCGCGTGCCCAAGGTGAGGCCCTACGTGGGTGCCGGCTTCGGCCGAATGGTCACCCCCAACGGCATTGGTGCCCGGCTGGAGCTTGGCGTGGAGTTCACCGGCAAGCTGAAAGTCTATCAGGGAGACATGGAAATAGACTACCAGGACTACCTGGAACGTGCCAACAACAATCTCGCCAAGCTCATGGACCGCATGAGAGTCTACCCCATACTGAAACTCACCCTCACCGGCCGTCTTTTCTAACCTGTATTATTCATACCGCATACGCGGTGCTATGGAAAAACCAACAAAAACCGGTTTTCTTCGGTTTTTGTTGGTTTTCTTTTGTTTTCCTCAAGACCGCGAAGCGGTAAAAACATCAAACGAAGAAAATGAAAGAAATTATCATCATTCACATAATTTTGGCCGCGCTGTGTAGCAATCCCAAAGAATAATTTGTGTTATAGAAAAGGGCGGCGAGAAGCCCTTCGGAGAAAGAACGGCTTATTCGAATGGAAAGAACGGCTTATTCGATGGGAAAGAACGGCTTTCTGCGCTCCGCTAAATGAAAAATGAGAAATGAGAAATGAAGCGCTCGGCGACGAAGGAGACGCTTGCGTAACAACGCGGTGGAGCAAGAACGGCTCAGAGTCTTGGTACGTTTTCTAACCTGAATTGTTCATGGAAATATGTCATTATAGTGTAAGTCTTTGTTTATTAACATGAATCACCACAAAATATTCACAAATGAGTCCACATTAAATAGTACGCAACCAGTGTAAACTGTGCGCAGCCACTCCCCTCCCC
>JAGCNO010000122.1 GCA_017645905.1 Prevotella sp.
CGCCATTTATTTCGTGCTCTGCATCGTGCTCTACAAGAAATACCCGCAGCGCGTCGGCACAGGCTTCTACTTCGGTTTCTGCCTCTTTTTCATCTTCACCTTCCGCTTCTTCATCGAGTACACCAAGGAGGTGCAGGAAGCCTTCGAACAGTCCCTGCCCCTCGACATGGGCCAGCTGCTCTCACTGCCCTTCATCGCCGTGGGCCTCTGGTTCATGGTGAAGGGATGGAAGAAGGCTGCGTAGGCGGCGGTCACTTCCCTGCCACGATTTTCTTAATGTCGTTCAGCTTGTTCAGGGCTTCGACGGGCGTAAGGTTGTTTACGTCGAGGCCCAGGATTTCGTCGCGTATCTGACAGAGTACGGGGTCGTCGAGCTGGAAGAAACTCAGCTGCATACCCTCACGCGAGGCGGCAATCTCCGCCGTGGGACGTCCGGCCTTACCTACCTGGGCGTTCTCAGCCTCCAACTGCTTGAGCACGGCATTGGCACGGCGCACGATGCTGCGCGGCATGCCCGCAATCTCGGCCACGTGGATACCGAAAGAGTGCTCCGAGCCGCCACGCTCCAGCTTGCGCAGGAAGATGACCTTCCCGTCGACCTCCTTCACGCTGACATTGTAATTCTTGATACGGCTGAAGTTCTTCTCCATCTCGTTCAGCTCGTGGTAGTGGGTGGCAAAGAGCGTACGGGCACGGGCCTTCGGCTGCTCATGCAGATATTCCACAATGGCCCAGGCGATGGAAATGCCGTCGTAGGTCGAGGTGCCACGGCCCAGCTCGTCGAAGAGCACAAGCGAACGCGGCGTCACATTATTTAATATATTGGAGGCCTCGGTCATCTCCACCATGAAGGTCGACTCGCCTAAGGAGATATTGTCGCTGGCACCCACGCGGGTGAAAATCTTGTCGACCATCCCGATGCGGGCGCTCTCGGCGGGCACGAAGCTTCCTATCTGAGCCAGCAGCACGATGAGGGCCGTCTGGCGGAGCAAGGCCGACTTACCGGCCATGTTCGGACCGGTGATGATGACAATTTGCTGCCGCTCCTGATTGAGGAGAATGTCGTTGGGCACATAACGCTCGTCGATGGGCAGCTCGGTCTCGATGACGGGATGGCGGCCCTGACGGATGTCGATGACGTCGCTGTCGTCAATGACGGGGCGCACGTAGCGGTGCTCCTCAGCAGTCTTGGCAAAGCCGAGGAGGCAGTCGAGCTGTGCGAGCAGCGTGGCGTTAATCTGTATCTGGGGGATGTATTCCTGGATGGCCTCGACCAGTTCGCCGAAGAGGCGTGTCTCTAAGGAGAGAATCTTGTCCTCTGCACCGAGGATTTTCTCCTCGTACTCCTTCAGCTCCTGGGTGATGTATCGCTCGGCCTGTGCCAGCGTCTGCTTGCGCACCCACTCGGCAGGTACCTTGTCCTTATACGTGTTGCGCACCTCGAGGTAGTAACCGAAGACGTTGTTGTAGCCAATCCTTAGCGACTGGATGCCGGTCTGCTGGGCCTCGCGCTCCTGAATCTGCAGCAGGTAGTCCTTGCCGCTGTAGGCGATGCGGCGCAGCTCGTCGAGCTCGGCGTTCACGCCGTCGCCAATGACGCCACCCTTCTGCACCAGCTGCGGCGGGTCGTTGACAATTTCGCAGGCTATGCGGTCGCGGATGCTCTCACAGAGGGAAAGACGCTCGCCAATGGATCGGATAACAGCGTTTTCCTGTGCTGTTGTGCAGGCTCCTTTGATGACGGCGCAGGCCTGCAAAGCCGTCTTCAGCTGGTTCACCTCACGGGGCGAGACGCGGCCGACGGCAACCTTCGAGATGATACGCTCCAGGTCGCCCACTCGGTGAAGCTGTTCGTCGACTACCTGACGGAAGTCGGGCTCACGGAAGAAATAGTCCACAACATCGAGGCGCTCCTCGATAGGCTTCTGATCCTTCAGAGGGAACACCAGCCAGCGGCGCAGCATGCGGCTGCCCATGGGCGAAACCGTGCGGTCAACGACATCGAGCAGCGAACGCCCGTCGTCCTGCATGGGGTGCAACAGCTCCAGCGAACGGATGGTGAACTTGTCGAGGCGGACGTACTTCTCCTCCTCGATGCGCGAGAGGTGAGTGATGTGGGCAATGTGCGTGTGCTGGGTCTGCTCCAAGTAATAGAGGATGGCGCCGGCAGCGACCACGCCACTGCGCAGATGCTCTACGCCGAAGCCCTTGAGGCTCTTCACCTGGAAATGCTTCAGCAGTTTCTGCATGGCACTCTGCTCGGTGAATACCCAGTCATCCATCTGGAACGTCACGTAGCGCGTTCCGAAATAACGTTCGAAGTCTTGCCGGCGGTCGCGGTCGTAGAGCACCTCCTTGGGCTGGAAGTTGCCCAAGAGCTTCTCCACGTAGTCGTAGGTTCCCTCGCCCACGAGGTATTCGCCAGTCGAGATGTCGAGGAAGGAAACGCCACAAGCTGCTTTTCCGAAGTTCACGGCACAGAGGAAATTGTTCTCCTTATAGTTCAGCACGTTGTCCGAGAGGGCCACGCCGGGCGTCACCAGTTCGGTAATGCCGCGCTTGACGAGCTTCTTCGTCAGCTTCGGGTCTTCCAACTGGTCGCAAATGGCCACACGCTTTCCGGCTCGGATGAGCTTCGGCAAATAGGTGTCAAGGGCGTGATGGGGAAATCCGGCCATCTCGTCGCCCTTGTTATAGCCGTTATTGCGCTTAGTCAGCGTGATGCCCAGTATACGAGAAGCGGTGACGGCATCCTCGCAATAGGTCTCGTAGAAGTCGCCGCAACGGAACAGCAGCACCGCATCAGGGTGCTTTGCCTTCAGGTCGAAGAACTGCTTCATCATCGGGGTCAACTCCTTGCCGTCTTTCCGTGTTGCCATTTTATTGCTTGTATTGATAATCGTTCCTGTTTGTTCAACCCCCCAACCCCCTAACTTAGGGGGCTAAAGATTGAACTGCAAAGGTACAAAAATTATGCATCAACGCACGTAACGTTGATGCATAATTTTGTTTTTTTAGCGGTTTATGCGGCTTTTGCCACACTCTTGCGGGGCTTTACTCAACGGTGCCACCGGCCATGATGGTGATGACGCTGGAAATGTCGGCCACGTCGACTGCATTGTCACCGTTCACGTCGCCAGTCAGGTCTACGCCGCCCTCAGCCATTATGGTGATGATAGCCGAAATATCGGCCACGTCGACTGCATTGTCACGGTTCACGTCGCCCTTCTTCACAATCTCGCCACCTTCCTCGGCGTTCTTCGTCAGCTTAATCTGGAAGCCGCCCTTTGATGTCGAATACTCAATGCCAGTGACGGTGATGACCTTTGCCTGTCCTGCCTCGTCGGCTTCGTCGGCCAGGGTCTTCAGGTTCTTGCCGTTGTTAGCAACGACCACCTTCACGTCTCCATCCTGCAGATAGTAAGTTGTGCTGCTCACGGTCACGCCGTCTTCCTTGTAGGTCACCTCGCGGACGAGTGTTGCGGTGAGCGTCACGAGGTCGGCAGGGTTCGCACCTTGGGCCACGGCTGCGAGCGTGGTCTGCACGGGCACGGCCTCCTCCTCGCTCTCCTCAAAGGTCAGGCCGTCGAGGTTAGTGTCCTTGTTGGCCTTTGCCTCCGGCATATCGTTAAACACGACGTAGTCGAGGATAATCTTACCATTGATGATAGCGTTGTTCTTGGCAACATCCTTCAGTCCGTTAATCTGGTAGAAGCAGAGAGCCTTGCCATTCTCACGTACATATATACTATTGTTGTCGTTGAAGAGCACCTTGGCATTGGTGAGTGTCAGCTCCACATTGCTCGTCTCACCCAGTTCTATCAGGGCTGCGATGCTGGCCACGGGCGTAGCAGGGTCGGTGATAATCTCGCCGCCGCCTGCCAGTGTGATGGCTGTGATGACAAGCTCCATGCCGTACTGCGTACCTCCGTCATAGACCAGTCCGGTAATGTCGTAGGTCTTGCTGGTGTCGAGTCCGCTGAGCAGGCTGAGCTTGAAGCGGTCGTAGAGAGGCAGCTCGGCACCGTCAGCTTCGCACTTCTTCAGGTCCTCAGAGAGTGTGGCACTCTCAATCTTCACCAGGTCGCAAACATAGTTGCTCACCTCATCGGGACCCATCACTAAGGGCTGGATAGTCTGTGTTGCTCCCAGGGTGACGGTGCTGGCATCAGTAGTGTCGACGGCCTTCATGGCGAAGGTAAAGCCGCTGTTGGCATCGCGTACACCGATGATCTTGCCGCTGAGCACCTGTCCGGCCTCTGCGTTGATGCCCATATTGTAGAGGTCGAGAGCGGCACCGCTGCTGTCGCGGATGAAGAGCTCAACGTTGTTTCCATTCACGTTCTTGTAGTTCACGATGGCGTTGTTGAGTGTCAGCTCGGCAATCTTGCCCTTCT
This sequence comes from Prevotella sp., assembly GCA_017645905.1. GTDB lineage: Bacteria > Bacteroidota > Bacteroidia > Bacteroidales > Bacteroidaceae > Prevotella. Next base: position 4,398 of record JAGCNO010000122.1, read on the forward strand.
CCAAAGCATTGAAAGCAGCGATATTGGCAACCTTCACAATGTCCTCGGGCGTAACTGTGCCACCCTCTCCGTTGATAGAGACAATCTTACCACCCTGAGCCATCTCGGGAGTCATGACGTTATTCTTATCAACATATTTCTGCAAGAGGCCCTGCACTTCCACCAGGTCATCGACCTTTACCAGGTTAGCATCGGTGACATTGGCACCGTTTAAACCCTTACCACGATAGAACTTCAGCACGGGCGATCCACCCTTTGCGTCGGCAATGTCAAACGTGGCATTGCCATGTTCAGTGCTAATCTCATCGATGGTGACCACATAACCCTTCACCTTATACTCCTCGGTGGTCTTCTTTCCGTCTTCCAGACCGTCGATAATGGTCAGTGCCTCAGCCACGCTGACGCTCTTCACCTCGCCGGGCTGCGGGTCGACGGGCGTCTCGCCGCTGGTTTCCTTCACAGTGACGTCGATTGAGACGGTCTGAGCCTCAAACTCATCATTGCCTGCAAATGTAGCAGTAAGCGTGGTCTTACCTTCGGCCACAAGTGTAATGGTGCCGTCGCTGGCAATGGTGGCCACACTCTCGTCAGAGCTGGTGTAGGTCACAGGCAGCTGGTTCTCGTTAGAAAGCACAAGCGTCACCTCCTTGTCCATGTAGAGCGTGGTGCTGCCCTTGCCCCAGGAGAGTCCTGCGGGTTTCTTAGCCGAACCCTGATAGAGCTTGATGTCGTCCAGACGAGCGTTCGAGCTAAGTCCATTGGTGAACGTGATTGTGATTTCGCTGGTACCAGAGGCCACGGTCACGGGATAGATATAGTCATTGCCCGTATTTTCCTTTTCACCTAACGTTGCACCTTCAACAGTAATGGTAAGATTTTTGTTAGACTTGAAGGCTAGCATCATATCACCCGTGTTACCACTAAGATTGACTTTGGCAGCAAACGAACCACCGCCCTTGGCCACGAGCAGTTCGGGAGCCTCTCCACCAGCCAGTTTCTCATTGAAGAATTTCGTACCACTCTTCACTGTACCGTCCTCGTTGAGCACCGTGCCTGTGAAGGTGTAATTGGAATTAAACGAAGCGGGGTCGGCTTTGAAGGGATCGTCGGTAAAGGAGCTGACACCGCTCCAGTCTTCCTGCCAGATAATGTCCTCAGCCATTGCTTGACCTGCGAAGAGCATAAACATGCTCATCAGCAATAAACGTAATGTTTTTTTCATAGTAGTAAAATGTATTAATTAGTAATAAAAATGTATTCACGTGCAAAGGTACTACTTTATTTTAATATAACAAATTTTTTTTAGATTAAAAAGCACTATGATGAAAAAAACTGCTACCTGAGAGGCTAAAGGGCAATAGGGGAAAAGCTGGCTTTGAGCCGTCCAAAGTCTCCGACAGGTACGGGATCCCTCCCAGAAAAAGCCGTTCTTTCTGTTCAATTCTCGCAAATTCTCTCGAGAATTGAACAGAAAGAACGGCTTTTTCTCAGGGCAAGAACTATCCCCCTTCCGGGTTTGAACGTATGATACACTCCTTTCCCCCTATTCAAAGGGTGACGGAGACCGTCATTCACGGCTCTTTCACGCTTTTTTTGATGGAAGAGGAAACTTTTTCCTAACATTATTTCGCCATAACAAAGTTTTTGTGTACTTTTGCACGTTGAAAGGCAAAAATGCATAGCAAAACGTCAATATGGAAGTTTCCGAGAAGACGATAGACATCGAGAAGGTGCTGCGCGACAAGATGGGCTCGAAGGCCCGCTGGGTGCCGGGTTTTGCCGTGAACTGGCTGAAGAAGATAGCTCACGAGGACGACAACAACAGGTTTCTCTGGGATGCCCGCGACCTGAAGGGCTCAGCCTGGCTGGATGCCTGCCTGGAGTTTCTCGACACACGATTGGAGGTGGAGGGCGAGGAGAACCTGCCGCCGAAAGACGACGGACGACTCTATACCTTTGTGAGCAACCACCCGATGGGCGGCATCGACGGCGTAGCGCTGGGCAGCCTCATCGGCCAGCACTACGGCGACCGCTTCCGCTACCTCGTCAACGACCTGCTCATGAACCTCCCCGGACTGGCCCCGCTCTGCATCCCCATCAACAAGACGGGCAACCAGAGCCGCGACTTCCCCCGCATGGTGGAGGAGGGTTTCCGAGGTGACTATCATATCCTGATGTTTCCCGCCGGCCTGTGCTCGCGCCGCCGTGATGGTGAGATTCGCGACCTGCCTTGGAAGAAGACCTTCGTCACCAAGAGCGTGGAGACGCAGCGCGACGTCATACCCATACACTTCGGAGGCCGCAACAGCGACTTCTTCTACCGCCTGTCGAACTTCAGCGACAAATATATCAAGAAGGTGAACGTGGCCATGCTCTTCCTCGTCGACGAGATGTACAAGAACCGTGGCAACACCTTCCCCGTGAAGATTGGCAAGCCCATACCCTGGCAAACCTTTGACAAGAGCAAGACCCCGGCACAATGGGCCGAATATGTTTCTGCTATAGTGAACAGTTTATAGTGATTAGTTTATAGTTATGATTACTTTTTGCGTATGATGTCAAGACCCATAAGCCCTTTACAGGTAAAGAGCGAAGCTTTCTCGCAGAGGATTGTCAGACTATATAACTACCTAAAAGAAAAAAAGAAGGAAGGAGTAATGTCGAAACAGGTTTACCGCAGCGGTACCAGCGTAGGTGCAAACATAGCAGAAAGTCGTTACGCACAAAGTTCCGCAGACTTTGTCAGCAAGCTGAGCATCGCCCTGAAAGAATCTGGCGAGACAGAATACTGGTTAAAGAGTCTTCACGGAGGCGGATTCTTGACAGATGAAGAATTTTCATCAATATATAATGATAATGTTGAAATTGGAAAGATGCTTACTAGCTCTATTAAAACAATGAAGAAGAAAATGGGTGTGTTATAAACTGCCCCTAAAAGTAACCATAACTATTCACTATAAACTATTAGTTGTTAACTAGTTCACTCATGGAACAGCCAATAATTAAGCCTATAGACAGACAACTACTGAAGAGCGAGCTGACACCAGACCGTCAGCTACGCATGACGAATAAGAGCAACAACCAGATATTCATCGTCACGGCTCATAATGCCCCCAACGTGATGCGCGAGATTGGCCGTCTGCGTGAGGAGGCCTTCCGCGAGGCCGGTGGCGGAACGGGCAAGGACTGCGACCTCGACGAATTCGACACCTGCGAGAACTGCTACAAGCAGCTCATCGTGTGGAATCCCGACGACGAAGAAATCATCGGCGGCTACCGCTACTTGGAGGGCACAAAGTGGGAGCTGAACCCGCAGACGGGGCAGCCACATCTGGCCACGAGCCACATGTTCCATTTCTCCGAGCGTTTCCTGCGCGAATACATGCCCTACACCATCGAGCTGGGCCGCTCGTTCGTTGCCCTGCCCTATCAAAGCTCCCGCATGGGTGCCAAGAGCCTCTTCGCCCTCGACAACCTCTGGGACGGACTCGGCGCACTCACCGTCGTCATGCCCGACGTGCGCTACTTCTTCGGCAAAATGACCATGTACCCCAGCTACATACGCGAAGGGCGCGACATGATTCTGTATTTCCTGCGCAAGCATTTCGACGACAAAGACCGGCTGGTCATTCCCATGAACCCGCTGAAGATAGAGACTGACGAACACCTGCTGGCACAAATATTCTGTAAGGACAACTTTAAAGATGACTACCGAATATTGAACCGCGAGATTCGCCGGCTGGGATACAACATTCCACCGTTAGTGAACGCCTACATGAGCCTCTCGCCCACGATGAAGCTTTTCGGAACGGCCATTAACTATGGCTTCGGCGACGTCGAGGAGACGGGCATCCTTATCGCCATGGACGAGGTGCTCGAGGAGAAACGGATGCGACACATTGACTCCTTTATAAAAGAACACCCCGAGGCAATGAAGATTACCAGCGGGGCGGGAAAAGTCGTCTACAAGACCAATTACTGATTATTTGAACTGGAAACCAGTAAAGGTGTATTCCGTGTAGTTGCCGGCCTTCTCGTTCATGCGCAGAGAGCGCAGCTGAGAGGTGGCGGCATCAATCGTAAGCACAAACGAGGAGAACATCATCCGTCGCTGCTGCTTCTTGTCGGCAGCCTCGGGGGTGATGGTGAGGACGAGCTGCTTGCCGTCCTTTTTTACGCTGACTTCCTTTAGCGCGGCGATGTCCTGCGTGCCGCCGGCAAGGATGGCCTCGAATACCTTTTGGAACGTGGCAAACTGCGGGTTCTGCTGACTCGTGGTGACGTGCTTCTTGCCCTTCACGGTCATGGTGAAGGTGCTGCCCTCCATGAGCAGGGCATCCTTGCCGCCATCGATGGCTATCTCGACCGTAGCAGGTTGCTTCATAGTGAGCGTGCCCTGTGCGGTAGCGTCCTTGGCCAAGGCGGCCTTGTGGGTAATACGTGTGGCGGTAGCAGCAGCGGAATGGCCCTTGAAGTTAGCTACTGCACGCTGGAAGTCGCTGCCCTGAGCAAGGGCGGAGACCATGAACACGAACAGGAAAGAAATGGATAATATAATCTGTCTCATTTTACACATTATTATTTAAAGAGTTGCTGAGCACGTTCGTAGTCCTCGGGAGTATCTATCTCGTAGGAGAAGAAGTCGGTGGTGTCGACAACGCGGAAGGTGTGGCTCTGAGGAATGAGACGCTCAAAGGCACGCTCGTAGAAGATGTCGATAAGACCCTCCTGCTCTATCATCTGGTCGAGCTCACGGAAGAGAGCCTCGCTATAGGAGGCAGAGATTTTCTCAATACCGACAGACTCGCCCATAGCATCGGCGGGATTGCAGGTCTTGCTGATTTCGGTGATGCACATGTCCTTGTCCACGACGACCTTCATCTCCTCCTCGCCCAGCTCGTGACGATTGACGGCAAGGGCGGACTCTTCCTGACGGGCAATAGTGAACACGGCCTCGGGGTCGCAGAGGATGTCGCTATCCATGAGCAGGAACTCACGGCCACGGACCACCTCGCCCGACATCCACAGGGAGTATATATTATTATTGTGTTCGTAGTCGGCGTTGTGGAGGAAGTGAAAAGTGAGAAGTGACGGGCGATAAGTTTTGTTGAGGAAGTCACGGATTTGGTCAGCACGGTAACCGGTGACCACAACAAACTCAGTGATGCCCGTCTGGAGCATAGCATCGACGGTACGCTGTAGCAGCGTCTTGCCGGCTACGGTGAGCAAGCACTTCGGCATTGTGTCGGTGAGAGGGCGGAGGCGCTTCGCCATACCCGCCGCTAAGATTACTCCGAACATATCTTCAAAATAATATCACAGACGGCCTGGGTCTGCTCCTTGCGGCCCAGCGTGATGCGGACGCAAGACTCCAGACCCTTGTCGGTCATGAACTTAATCTTGTAGCTCTCGGCGGCGAGGGCCTGCTGCAGGGCTTCCTTCTTCTCTTCGGGATACTTGATGAGGATGAAGTTGGCCACGCTCTTGTAGACCTTGAAGCCGGGCAGCGGGCCAAGGCAACGCTTGTAAAGCTGGCGGCCCCACTCCATATCGTCGGCCACGTGGCGATAGTGCTCGTCACTGTCTAAGGCGGCGAGGGCAACGGCCTCGGAGAAGCGGTTATAGCCCAGGTACTTGTTCACGTAGCTCTCGAACTGCTCATGGCCCTTGCCGATGAAGCCGAAGCCACAGCGGAGGCCAGGCAAACCGTAGAACTTCGACAGCGTACGGGAGATGATGAGGTTCGAGTAAGTGTTCACTAACGGGGCAATGTAGCCGGTGTCCATGTTCATGAAGCTGGCGTAGGCCTCGTCAATAAGCACCATCGTGTCACTGGGAATGTTCTCCATGATGCGGCCCACCTCTTCCGGCGAGAGACTGTTGCCCGTAGGGTTATTGGGCGAGGCGAGCAGCAGCATGCGGGGGTGCACACGATTGGTGTACTCGATGACTTCGTCCACATCATAGGCAAAGGTGTCGTCCTTCTCATGCAGCGGGTACATCACGAAAGTTCCGCCACACTCGCTAGCCACACGGTTGTAGTACCACCAGGAGAACTCCGGGATGAGGATGGTGGTGTTTGGTTTTGCGTATGCTGCGCTATCTGCGCAGCCCTCTGAACCAGTCAGCTGGGAGTTGATGGAGAGGAAATAGTGGATGGCATTCTTCAGCATGTCCTCGCCACCATAGGTAAGGAGCACCTGCTCCTCGGGCACGTGGTAGATTTCGCTCAGGCGAACGCTGATGACGCTCTTCTTGCCCTGATCATAAATGCGGGTATAGAAACACAGGTCTTTGGGGTCGAAACGGCGGATGGCCTCTACAACCTTCTCGCTCGGTTCAAAATTAAACTCGTTACGGTCTAAGAAATTCATAATATCTGATGTTTTTAATCTTTTATTTTCATTAATAATATGCCTATGGCTATCCAGATGATTTCGCGGACACGACAGATGATGCTCACGAAGATGCCGAGGGCGGCGGAAAGGCCCAAGGCGGCTATGGAGACAACAAAACCTCCCTCCTGCACGCCAAGCTGCATGGGCAAGAAGCCCAGAAGGTTGGCCAGCAGAGTGGTAAGCGAAAGGATGAGGATGCTGTGAAGGAAGGTAAGGGTGATGCCCGAAAAACCGCCACCGCAGTCGACTCCGAAGAGCAGGAGCATGAAGAGAATCTCCAAGGCCTGCACGATGCGGGCAAGATACTCCAAGGCGAGGCTGCTATAGAAAGAACGTTTGTCCTGACGGTGAAGGGCGGCTATCTGCTCATCCACATGGAGCAGCTGCTTTTCATGGCTCTCTTGGAAACGTGTGGCCCAACCTCTTATCCCTGGAATGTGGGACAGCCAACCGAAGATGGTCATTGCAACACCATTCTTGTAGCCTCGTGAGAGAACGTAGAAGGCGGCAAGACAGAATACAATAATGGCACCAAACACCACTCCTATGACAGGCGTCATTGGCAAATCGCCGACAGCTGCAAGGGCAAGGTAAAGGAAAATAGTAGAGAACCACAGCAGGAAATGAGCCAGGAAGTGCATCATAGCATAGAGGATGACGCTGGAGGTGGCCCGCTCGGTGCCAATATCCTTCGACAGTTCCATGATGCGATAAGGCTCGCCGCCAAGCCCGCCGACAGGAGTGGCGTAGTTCAAGGCGTAGCCAGTAATGGTGAGGCGATAAATACGAAGGAAGAAATTACTCTTTAACGATTTAGGATTTACGATTTCTCCGTCCTTGAGATTTCCCTTTATGATACACATCCATGCCCAAGCATTGATAGCGTAGATGACGACCCAGATACCGATAATAGGTATAAGCCAATAGCCGGCCTGGCAAAGGTGCTGCCACAGCTCGGCGAAGCTGATGTCAAAGGTGAAAAGCATCACCACGACGGCAGCCACGCCGATGAAGAAGAACAGGTTATTAAGCCGCTTTTTGGTCCAAACCACTGGGATTTACGATTTACGGATTTACAATTTATCGGCAATCTTCTTGCAGAAAGCCTCGTGGCGGTGGTTCACGTAAAGGCGAAGGAGTCCCATGCCGATGATTTCCCAAAGGAAGTTTATGGCAGGGATGTCGAGCAGACAGAAAAGGAAGAGAAAGGCAGAGCGGAAGTTGAACGTCAGGAGTCCATTCCACGGCATGATGGCCAGCGACTGGCGGTGAATCTCCTCGCGAACGTCGGCGGGGATATTGTCCATCGAGCCATACTTCTCCTTCAGCTTTGCCATCAAGCGCTGGAACTGCGGTGTTGACTTCTCCTGCTTACGGGTATAGTCGATGTACGACTTCTGGAATGTACGCTCGTAGCCGGGGGTATCCGGACCCATCTGGTCGTAAATCTCCTTCTGCTTCACGGAGTTATCCAGCTCGCTGCCCTTCTCACCCTTGAGGAAAAAGAGATGCACCTGGATGTAGTAGTCTGCCAAGCGCTGTTGTCCAGCCAGTCCATGCAGTCCTGAGATAAGGGCGAGGACGAACACCACGGCGGTGGCGATGAGCGCGTTCTGCTCAGTGTCGGCGATGCCCAACCACGAGAATTCCAGCTCATGGTGATTGTAGAAGCGCCATACGAGGGCACAGTAGATGGGAATGAACCACGCAAAACCAGCCAAACCATCGAGGATGCGGCCCAGGCGACTCTTCTTTCCCGTCATGCGGGCCAGCTGGCCGTCGGTACAGTCGAGCAGGTCGCCCACCATGAGCAAGACGATGGCAATGAGGTTCATGATGAGGCCAGCGACACCAGCGTAGTAGAAACTACCGCTGGCAAAGAACACGCAGCTGGCTGCACCGACAATCATCGAGAGGATGGTCACGGTGTTGGGGTGGACGTCAAACTTGGCGAAGAACACCGAGAGATAATAACACGCCGGTCGAATAACGTGCAGGTCGAGCCAGTCCTCGGTCTCGGCAGATTTAAGGGTCTTGAATATTTTCTCGTTCATCAATGCTATTTACTATTTACGTATTTTCGATTTTCGATTTGTTACAAGCGGGTTATGGTGTCTGATAGTATCTTTCGGGTAGCGCCGGCTTTCTGCTCTACGTATTGTCCGGCGGCGTGTCCGGCAGAAGCAGTAAACTGCGAGTCAGAGGCGAAACGGTCCATAAGGGAGGCGAAGTCCTCATAGGACTTGATTTCAAAGCCGCCACCACAGGTCTTCAGCTCCTGCGCCTCCTGGAACTTCTCGTTGTTAGGACCAAAAATGACAGGCACTCCCCAGACAGCAGCCTCCACGGTGTTGTGGATGCCCACGCCGAAGCCGCCGCCCACGTAGGTCACGGTGGCATAGCGGTAAATGCTGGAGAGGAGGCCGAAGCAGTCGATTATAAGAACATCACCCCCTGCTCCTCTGCTATATCTTTTCACCTCAAACCCCTCCAGCTGCTTTTCTATCTGCTGCAGGTGGTCCTCGCCTATGACGTGCGGGGCAATGATGAGCTTCCACTCAGGATGCTCTTTGAAGTAGCGAATGAAGATTTCCTCGTCGGGCGGCCAAGATGAACCGGCGACAAAAACTTTGCTGGGGTGAGGGGTGAGGGGTGAGGAGTGAGAGGATAGAAAAGCGTCGACAATTGGCAGCTCTTTTGCCTGCTCCTTTATCTGTAGTACGCGGTCGAAGCGGGTGTCGCCAGTAATGGTGACGTTGGTCAGCCCTATGGTAGCGAGCAGCTGGCGGCTCTTCTCGTTCTGCACATAGAAATGGGTGAAGCACCTCAGCACCCGACCATATTGCCGGCCGTACCAGCGGAAGAACACCTGTCCGTCGCGGAAGATGCTGCTGACGCTATAGACAGGCACACCACGGTGCTTCAGAATATGGAGGTAGTTGTACCAGAACTCGTACTTGATGAAGAACGCCATCTCCGGTCGGATGAGGCGGAGGAACTTCCGTGCGTTGCGTATGGTGTCGAGTGGCAGGTAACAGATGATGTCGGCCCCGTCGTAGTTCTTCCTCACCTCGTAGCCCGAGGGCGAGAAGAACGTGAGCAGAATCTTCAGTTCCGGCCTCTCTCGCCGCAGCTGCTCCATGAGCGGCCGACCCTGCTCGAACTCACCAAGCGAGGCGGCATGGAACCACACGTAGCGTGCTCCGGGCTCCACCTTCTCGCGCAGTACGCCAAAAGCGTCGCGCTCACCGCGCCACATCTTCCGCACCTTGTCATTGAAGCGGCTGACAAGGGCGACACCAAGGAGGTAGAGATAGATGATGAGGTTGTACATAATTCCTAAGCCCTGCTTTTTACTTGTCATCGTAATGGCCATAAGCCGAAAGGACGAGCACTATGACCTCCATGTCGTGTATCTCATAGACCAGACGGTGCTTGTCTGAAATCTTGCGCCGCCACTGTCCTGCCCGGTCTCCGGAAAGCTGCTTGGGCTTGCCTGTGCCTGTACGGGGATGCTCGTAAAGCTCAGCAATGAGCTTCAACGCCTTTTTGTACAGCTTCGGCTCGGCCTTCAGCAAACGGAGTAGGCCAAGCTCGGCCTTGGGAGCATAGATTATTTCGTATCTCATAGACTGCGAATATACCTGTCAAGCTCTTCAACGCTGGCAAAGCGGTGTCCCTTGCCTTCGTTTATCTCCTGCTTTGCGTCGTCAATCATCTGGAAGAACTCCTTCTTGGTCATGAGCGTGGGGTCTTCCTCGCGCTCCTTCACCAGTTTCTTGGCATATCGCGTCAGTCGCCTCATCAGCGGCTCGCTGTCGGCTATGGCCCCTATACTCTGCCACAGCTCAATATTCATAGTGTTGATTTGTACAGCTGTCATAACTGTTGATGTTTTTATCATAATTATCCCAGCACCTCGCAGGCGTAGCGGGTGCGTCGCAGCGTCTCCTCCTTGCCCAGGAAGGCGGAAAGTTCGTACATGTCAGGCCCTTGACCGGTACCGACCAAGGCGATGCGCCATGCGTTCCAGGGCTTGAAGCCTGTCTGTTCCACCCATGGGTCGATAACGGCTTTCTGCCCTTCTACGCTCCAGTCGGTGATGGTCTCCAGCACGGCCACCATCTGGCGCAACTGCCCGGCAGTATCCTCGTTCCAGTTCTTACGGATGAACTTGTCGCCCTCACGGTCAAAGTCGGTGGGAGCCACGAAGAAGAACTTGGTAAGGGGCCAGAGGTCACTGGGGAAGGAGATGTTGCGCTTCTTCTTGTTACCCAGGCTGTCGGTGTACTCGATGACCTTCATCTTCATCATCCTCACCACTTCCGTTTCCTGTTCTGCCGTGGCAGTGATGCCGTTCTCCTTCAGCACTTTGTCGAAGGCCGGGCACCAGTCGGCATCAGGACGCCGTATGAGGTACTGGTGGTTGAACCATGCGGCCTTCACATAATCGAACTTTGCACCGGCCTTTGAGCATTTCGTGAGGTCGAAGAGGCTGACCATCTCGTCCATGGTCATCAGTTCCTGGTCGTTGCCGGGATTCCAGCCGAGCAGGGCCAGGAAGTTGACCACGGCTTCCGGCAGGTATCACTTTTCGCGATAGCCCGAGCTGACATCACCCGTCTTGGGGTCGTGCCATTCCAAGGGGAATACGGGGAAGCCCAACTTGTCGCCGTCACGCTTTGAGAGCTTGCCGTTGCCAACGGGCTTCAGCAGCAGCGGCAGATGGGCGAAGCGCGGCATGGTGTCCTGCCAGCCGAAGGCCTGGTAGAGCAGCACATGGAGCGGTGCACTGGGCAGCCACTCCTCACCACGGATGACGTGAGTAATCTCCATCAAGTGGTCGTCCACGATGTTGGCCAGATGGTACGTCGGCAGCTGGTCAGCACTCTTGTAGAGCACCTTGTCGTCGAGTGTGTCGCTTTTCACGCGCACCTCGCCGCGAATCATGTCGTCGACAAGTATCTCCTGCCCGGCATCAATCTTGAAGCGCACGACATACTGCTTACCTTCGGCAATAAGCTTCTCCACCTCGGGGGCAGGCAGTGTCAGCGAGTTGCGCATCTGCCCACGCGTAGAGTTGTCGTACTGGAAGTTCTGTATCTCCTGTCGCTTCTGCTCCAGCTCCTCGGGCGTGTCGAAGGCGATGTAAGCCTTGCCCTCGTCGAGCAGCCGCTGTACGTATTTCTTATAGATGTCGCGGCGCTCGCTCTGACGGTAGGGTCCGTAGTTACCGCCATAGGAGACTCCCTCGTCGAACTTGATGCCCAGCCACTGGAAGGCCTCGATGATGTAGGCCTCAGCACCCGGCACAAAGCGTGTAGAGTCGGTATCCTCGATGCGGAAGACAAGGTCGCCGCCGTGCTGGCGGGCGAACAGGTAGTTGTAAAGGGCGGTGCGCACGCCGCCTATGTGTAGTGGTCCCGTAGGACTGGGTGCAAAGCGCACCCTGACGCGTCTGTCTGACATAATCTTCGTCTATTATTAACAATTGGCTGCAAAGGTACGCAAAATCTATTTGCTATGCAAATAAATTAAATATTATTCAACTTTCCAACCAAGCGTCTCCATCGTCGCCAAGCGCTTGCTATTAGAAAAAGCCGTTCCTTCCATTTGAAAAAGCCGTTCTTTCGATGCGAATAAGCCGTTCTTTCAATTCGAATAAGCCGTTCTTTCGATGCGAATAAGCCGTTCTTTCAATCAGGACGTCCTACAGGGGTTTAGTTAATCTTCCATAATCACTTGGCGTTTACGGCAATTCTTCGTACTTTTGCAGCCATGATGCAAAACGAGGAGAAGGGCGTGCTGCGCTCGCTGGACTACTGGACTATCCTCATCTACGTATGCCTGTTGGTGTTCGGATGGGTCAGCGTGTGCGGTGCGAGCTATACCTACGGTGAGCCTTCTGAGATTTTCTCGCTGGACTCGCGGTCGGGCATGCAGATTGTGTGGATAGGCACTTCGCTGGTGCTTGGCCTGGTGCTCCTGCTGCTCGACGACCGGCTTTATGACACGTTTGCGTTTGCTCTCTACGGGCTGCTCATCGTCTTGCTCTTTGCCACCATCTTCAATCCGCATAGCATCAAGGGCAGCCATTCCTGGCTCGTATTAGGCCCGCTGCGAATACAGCCGGCCGAGTTCGCCAAGTTCGCCACGGCACTGGCACTGGCGAAGTTCATGGGCCGCTATGGCTACGACATTCACCGCACACGCGACTTCCTCATCACGCTGGGGCTTATCTTCGTGCCCATGGTGTGCATCGTGCTGCAAAGGGAGACGGGGTCGGCACTGGTCTATCTGGCTTTCTTCCTTATGCTCTACCGTGAGGGCATGACGGGCAGCGTGCTCTTCACGGGTGTGGCGATGGTGGTCTACTTCGTGGTTGGCATACGCTATGCCGAGCCGCTGCTGTTCAACACGCCGACAAGCATCGGCATGTTCGTGGTGCTGCTGATGGTGCAATTGTTTTCGTCGGTGATGATTGGCATGTATTGCCGCAACTGGCGTGAGGCCGTCGCCTGGATAAGCCTCTGTGTGGGCGTGACAATCATAGGGCTGCTCTTCGCTGTCTATGTCATCCCGTTCAACCTGGTGTGGGTACAGGTGCCGCTGTGCGTGGCGCTGGTGGGCTGGCTGGTGTGGCAGGCCTTGGGCACGACGATAAAGAACTACTGGTGGGTGGCGGCGTTCTGCCTCGGATCCTTGGTGTTCTACAGTTCGGCCGACTACGCCCTGAACCACCTGCTGCAGGAGCATCAGCGTACCCGTATAAACGTGCTCCTCGGGCTGGTGGAGGATCCACGCGGCGTGGGCTATAACGTTCATCAGAGCGAGATTGCCATCGGCTCGGGCGGACTGGGCGGAAAAGGATTTCTGAACGGGACACAGACAAAACTGAAATACGTGCCGGAGCAGGACACCGACTTCATCTTCTGCACCGTCGGCGAGGAAGAGGGCTTCTTAGGGGCCGCCGGCGTGCTGATTCTCTTCCTGGCACTCATCCTAAGGCTTATCCATTTGTCCGAACGACAGCCCACGACCTTCGGCCGCGTCTATGGCTATTGTGTGCTCTCGATTTTCCTTTTCCACGTGTTTATCAACGTGGGAATGGTCTTGGGACTGACACCTGTCATAGGCATCCCCCTACCCTTCTTCAGTTACGGAGGCTCGTCATTATGGGGATTTACGTTGCTGCTCTTTATCTTCCTGCGCATTGATGCAGGAAGAAACCGGATGCATGTCTGACTCTGACTATATTAAAGAAACGCTCCTTCCGACACTATCGGAAGAAGCGTTCTTTTCTCCAGCCACTCCAGAAGGGAGCGGAAGGGTCGTGGCTGTAGGCGATCATGACAACACGCCCAATGATGTATTCCTCAGAGACGAAGCCCAGAAGGCGCGAGTCTACGGGGTTGTCCCTATTAATGCTCTCTAACCAGTAGTAGTCGGCATCGGCACAGTCCTTCAGGCAGGGCACGATGAGCGTCTCGCCCGAGACTTCAAGGGTGTCGCCGGGTAGGCCCTTGCAGCGGCAGATGACGATGTCGCCTTCAGTGGGATGCTCGAAGGCCAAAACGTCGCCCTTCTCGACGGGCTGCCGCCACAGGCGTCCGTAGCCGAAAAATGAGCTGTCTCCTCCACCTACACGCAGACCGTAGCTCCAGCGGTTCACCAGCACGCGGTCACCTGCCACGAAACGTGGGCTAAGACCATCGCCGTCGATGGTGTAGAGCGTCAGTCCTACGGCACGGAATATGACCATCACCAGAAGGGCGACGGCCAGCGAGAGGAGGAATTTCAGCGTTCTTCGCATGATCTTTGTTCTCTTTGCTGCGACACCGTCGCAGCCTTCAAGGACAGGAGACTACTTGATGTTGTCAACAAAACGGAAGAGGCGGTTCCAGCGAATACCGCCGCTGAAGAGGCCGCGGTCGGGGTCGCTGCTCCACCAAATGAAGATAGGCTTGCCCACGATGTGGTCCTCGGGCACGAAGCCCCAGTAGCGCGAGTCGGCCGAGTTATGGCGGTTGTCGCCCATCATCCAGTAGTAGTCCATCTTGAAGGTGTACTCTGAGGCCTCCTCACCGTTGATATAGATTTTTCCATTAAGCAACTCCAGGTCGTTCTTCTCGTAGGCGCGGATAGGCCGCTCGTAGATGGCGTAGTTGTCAAGCGTGAGCTTGATGGTCTCGCCCTTCTTCGGAATCCATACGGGGCCGTAGTTATCACGTGTCCAATGGGTGTTGCCGCTGGAGGGGTAGATGTCGATGGACGGCTCGCTGACCGTCGGCTTGATGCTCTCCACAAGGTCCTTACGCTCTGAGAGGGCTTTCATCGTGGCCTGCGTCATGGGCATGATGCTGTGGGTGTTGCGCATCTGGTCGGTGAGCGTTATCTGGCCGTTGCTCTTGAAAAACGAGCGGTCGGCATCGCTCAGGCCAAGATCCTCACAGGTGATGCCGTACTCCTGCATGAAATCATTCTGCATGACTGCACCGTCATGGAAGTGAACTTCGTAACTATACTGCACCTCATCGGGTTCTTTGTTAGGCTGGCCGTCGAGATAGACGATGTGGTCCTTAATCTGGAGCGTCTGTCCTGGCAGTCCCACGCAGCGCTTCACGTAGTTCTCGCGTCGGTCGGTGGGTCGCCAATCCACAAGGCCTATAGGTATTGCACCGGGCTGCGGACTGTAGCCGGGGTTGTGCTTGATGAACTCAGAGCCGAGGCCGTAAATCTGCTTCAGGCGCATGAGCTGGTCATACTTCGACAGCGAGTCGATGGGCTGAGCGTCGGGGTAAAGCTGCTGAAAGATGCCTTGTCCGAACTCATAGCAGAACTGATAGTAGTAGGTCTGGTAGGGGGGCTCAGAAATAATGGTGTCGCCGGCGGGGTAGTTAAATACCACGATGTCGTTCAGCTCCACGTTGCCCAAGCCCTTCACGCGGCGGTAGTCCCAGTGGGGCCATTCTATGTAGCTCTTCAGGTTACCGAAGGGCAGGGTGTGCTGCGTCAGAGGAACGGTCAACGGCGTCTCAGGGATGCGCGGGCCATAGCTCACCTTCGACACGAAGAGATAGTCACCCGTAAGCAAAGATTTCTCTAACGAAGATGAGGGAATGACGTAGTTCTGGAAGAAGAACTGATTGATGAAATAGACGGCGACAAGGGCGAACACGATAGCATCCACCCACGACATGACAGCCCGCACGGGGCCTTCGGCATCCTTCCACCACTGCCAGTTGATCTTCTTCGAGATATAGGCATCGTAGATGAAGGGCACCACGATGAGACCCAGCCACGACTTCACCCAGTAGAGGAAGAGCAGGTAGAGCACGAGCACGACAATGAACTTCAGCCACTGCTTCTTCATATTCAGCTTTTTCTTTTCTCTCTTTTCCATTGTATCTTAATTATTCAGTTTCACATGCTGTTTGACGCTTACACACCTCAAAAGGTTGCATCGGGCATATTTATTTAAAGAAAGTAAACATGTCACTGATGGTGAGCAGACCGCTGTGCTCCTTGGTGTACTCTGCGGCAAGCACGGCACCGAGAGCAAAGCCGCGACGGGAGTGGGCGTCGTGAGTGATGGTGATGCAGTCCTCCGGCGAGTCATACTTGATGGTATGGATGCCCGGCACCTCGCCTTCGCGGCGGCTGTCTATGCGGAGCATATCACGGCTGCTGCCGATGACGGCTCCTAAGACCTGGCCGTCGGGCTGGATGACGCGGCCAGGTTCCCAGTCGGTCTTGCGGTCAAGGCGCTCCACAATTTCCTCGGCCAAGGTAATGGCCGTGCCTGAGGGATGGTCGAGCTTGTGCACGTGATGGGTCTCTTCCATCTGCACGTCATACTGTGGGAAACGGTTCATGATGGTGGCCAGATAGCGGTTAACGGCCGAGAAGATGGCAACGCCGATACTGAAGTTCGAGGCCCAGAAGAGGGTCTTCCCCTGTTCTGTGCAGGCAAGGTGCACGTCGTCGCCGTGCTCCTTCATCCAGCCGGTAGAGCCGGAGACCACCTTCACACCCTGCTCCCAGGCCTTCAGGTAGTTGCCGTAGGCAGCCTGCGGGGCAGTGAACTCTATGGCCACGTCGGCAGAGCGGAAAGCTTCGGTATCGAAATCCTGGAGATTGTCGATATCAATGATGCTCACAATCTCGTGACCTCGGCTGAGGGCTATCTCCTCAATCATCTTGCCCATCTTGCCATAACCTATCAGCGCTATTTTCATCGTTTCCTTATGGTAAATGTTTTTATTGTCGGTTGTCTATTCACTAAATGCTGCGGCCTCGGCGGCAGCGATAATCTCCTCACGCGACTTCTCCACAGGGTTGTGGGTGATGTCAGAGAGGTCGAATTCGTCTTCCACGGGCTCCTGCGGTTTCAGGGCCTTCTGGGGCTTATTGGTCTCACGGGGCTGCTGCGGCTCATCGGGCTCTTCAGCGCCCTTTCCCTCCACGCCGCTCAGGTCTGGCGGCACGGCGGTGGGCTCTTCCTCCATCTTCGTGCGGTCGCTCTTAGCCTGGAAGATGGCATCGATGAACTGCGGTTCCCGACGGAGGCGCTGCAGGGTCTCTTTTGCCGATGCCTGCTGCGCTTCCTTCTTGGAGAAGCCCTGCCCCTTGCCGCCTTCCACGCCCTCGATGAGTACCATGTAGCCAAAGACGGGCGACCCCTTCTCGTCGGTGGTCTGCTTGAGCATCTGGAAGTCCATCTTTACGCGGTTCTTCTGCGTCCATTCCAGAAGTTTCGACTTGAAGTTCACCTCCTTATAGGCCACCTTGTCGATATTCACCATCTGCGCCAAGATGCGTTTCTTCATGAATCGCATCACGGCATCGTAGCCCTGGTCGAGGTAGATGGCGCCTACAAGCGCCTCGAAGGCGTTTCCGGCCATGTAGCTGTTATGCGATCGCTGCTGTCCGTTACTCTGGATGAGCTCCGTGAGTCCCATCTCCTTGGCAAGCTTACCCAGCGAGTCGCGGCTGACAAGCTTCGACCGAGTGTTGGTAAGGAATCCCTCAGGCTTGCGCTCGAAGTGCTCAAAGACGATGTGACCCACGGTGGCATCGAGCATGGCATCGCCAAGGAACTCCAGCCGCTCATTGTGCAGCGGGCGTCCCTTGTCGTTGCGCTGTCCCGAACTCTTGTGGGTCAGTGCCAGCTTATAGTGGCTGATGTTATTCGGGTAGAAGCCAATCACCTGCCGCAACTGCCGC
>JAGCNO010000019.1 GCA_017645905.1 Prevotella sp.
AGCAGTTGGCGGTGAGGGTCAATCTCCTGTGGACGCACGTTCTGCAGGTCGCCGGTGAAGACCACTATGTCGGCCTTCTGGGCGTTGATGCTGTCTATGGCCTGTGCCAGAATCTTCTGTCGCTCACCGGTAAGCGTTCCCACATGGGCGTCACTCCAGAGCACGATGCGGTAGCCGTCGAAGCTCTTCGGAAGGTCGGAGAAGGTCAGCTCCACACGGGCAACCTCGAAACGGTAGAAGCCCACGAAGTAGCTGTAGCAGGCGGCAGCGATAGTGGCCAAGGCAGCAATGATGCCCGCTATGAGTCCGGCGCGGCGGCCTTTCTTCCACCAGAGACCGAGCAGATGGCCCGCTGCGTCGCAGAGGGCGAAGAGTGCCTTTGGAATGACGATGGTAAAGTAGGCAAGGAGGAAGGTGTAGAGCAGGGTAGTGTTGCTGGGAACAAAGTCGGAATCGAAACGCAGCCAGCACGCACAGCCAATAATTAACAGCGTAGGCAGCCACCAAAGAACTTGCCACCACCATCGCACACGGCGAAGAAAACGTAGGTGGAGGTAGGCGTCGGCCAATACCGCCACCACAATTATTAATATAAATACTCTTGCTATCATTTTATTTTAACGCTCAAACTCCAGGGCCTGTCCCTTGAACTCCCTGTCTACATGCTTTCCGTCGTAGACGGTGTGCCCGTTGCAGAGCGTCCGCTCTACGCGCCATTGGAAGGTATGGCCCTCCATAGGGCTCCAGCCGCACTTGCTCTCGATGATATCAGGCGTGACCGTCCACGGGCTGTGGGGACGGACTATCGTGATGTCGGCCTTGTAGCCAGGGCGAAGGAAACCGCGATGGCTCACGCCAAAGAGACGGGCCGGGTTATGGCACATCAGGCTGACCATTCGCTCCAAGGTAAGAACTCCCTCATCGACGAGCTGCAGCATGGCAGGAAGAGCAAACTGTATCATCGGCATACCACTGGCGGCACGAACGCACCCGCCCTCCTTCTGGGAGAGCAGATGAGGAGCGTGGTCGGTGCCTATGGTGGTGATGCGACCTTCCATGAGGGCCTGGCGCAGCATGAACTGGTCTACGGGGCTTTTAATGGCGGGGTTCACCTTGATGCGTGTGCCTAAGCGGGCGTAGTCCTGAGAGGAGAATAGCAGGTGGCCTACGGTGACCTCGGCGGTTAGGTGTTGGGTGTTGGGTGTTGGGTGTTAGGGAACGAAAAGGTCCAGCTCGTCGGCCGTACTGATGTGGGCTACGTGCAGACGGGTGTTGTATTTCTTTGCCAACTGGACGGCTTTCTGGGTAGAGCGAAGGCAGGCCTCCTCGCTGCGGATGAGCGGATGGAGCGCCACCGGAGGGTCGTCGCCGTATCCCTCACAGACAGCCTTGAGGTTAGCGTTGATGATGGCGGTGTCCTCACAATGGGCCATGACGGGCAGACCCAACCGGGCTGCCTCGGAGAATACCAGTCTAAGGCTCTCGTCAGCATCGACAAGCATATTGCCCGTCGAGCTGCCCATGAAGAGCTTGATGCCCGGCACGCGGTGTGGGTCGAGCTTTTGGAAAAGGTGGGTGTTGTCGTTGGTGGCTCCGAAGAAGAAGGAGTAGTTCACGTGGCTGCTACTGGCGGCGCGGCGCTGCTTGTCCTCAAGTGCTTCGAGCGTCGTGGTCTGCGGCACGGTGTTGGGCATCTCCATGTAGCTTGTCACACCACCGGCAGCGGCGGCGCGGCTCTCGCTCTCTATGTCGGCTTTCTCCGTCAGACCTGGCTCACGGAAATGAACATGGCTGTCGATGATGCCAGGCAGGATGTAGCAGCCGGAGGCATCAATAATTAGGGTGTTAGGTGATGGGTGTTGGGTGTGCGGGGATTGCAAATCCCCTTGAACTGGAGGGTGAGGGGTGAGGGGAGGGAGAGAACTATCTATACTGACAATCTTGCCATCTTCAATAACGAGGGAACCTTTGCGTTGCGTACCTTCGTTCACTATTGTCCCGTCGGCGATGATTGTCTTCATTTTCCGTTCAGGATGTCTTGTATGGTGGCATCGTCGATGTCCTGAGGCGAGGTGGCTACAGCGTTATGGTCGTCTTGCAGGACAGGATTGTCGGTGCTGGTCACACGCTGGTAGAACTCGCTCACGTCAGGCTGCTGCTTGAAGGTGTCAGGGGCCTTGCTCCAGATGTGCTCCACCTGGGGAACGGATGAACTCATCTGAATAAAGATAAAGGGGCCGAGAACGTTGTCGAAATTATCGACTACGAAGTTCGTCACAAGGCTGTCCTCACGTTGGGTTATCGTGTTCCACTCTTTTGCAATCTCTTGATTGATGGTCACTTCGTCGATGCCTTCAAGCATCATGCGGCTCTCACGATGGCCCAGCTCTATGAGGTCATTCTGCAGCTGGTTGTGACGGTCGAGGAAGATGTAGAGCACCTCGTTCAGCGGAGAGCCGCTGACCTTCTGCTGGGTGTCCTCTATACGCACTCTGATGTCACCACGTTCTACGACGATGGGCAGCACGCTCTTCTCGCCCATGAAGAGGGCGGCCATCTGTGTGGTGTCCAACATTCCGGAGAAGCGGAACTTGCCATGCACCACGTCGCACGAGTCGAGGGTCTTCACGTCGCGGCCTTCCATAGCTTTCAGGTAGAGCTTGTTGCCGTCAAGCAAAGCAAGCGACGAA
>JAGCNO010000123.1 GCA_017645905.1 Prevotella sp.
ATCCATGACATGGCGGTTCATATGGCAGAGCACAACACCCCGTTCTCCGAAGGTACCATCGAAGGTATCCTGCGAGACTTCGTGAAGTGCGTTCGTGAACAGACGCTGAACGGTAACACCGTGAAGGTGGACGACCTGGCGATCTTCAAGGTCTCGGTGATCGGTAACGGTTGCAAGGAGCTGTACGACGCAGACCTCGACAAGACCATCAGCGCCAGCATCGGTACTATCGGTAAGAATGACAAGACCGGCCCTGCCGTTCACAGCCTGAAGCTGTTGGCACAGGCTACCGGCGAGTACACCCGCGAGGAGCTGAACAAGGACGGTAAGCTGGGCTGGACCGACAAGGCTGCTGCTGAGATCGCCCAGCAGAAGGCGGCTGCCACGGGTGGCGGTAGTTCTCCCTCGGGTGGCTCAGAATCCGGCAACGGTGGTAGCCAGAACGGTGGCTCGCAGAGCGGCCAGCAGGGTGAACAGAACCAGCCCACGGGCTATGCGCTGACGATCTCGAAGAGTGGTAGCGGTACCGCAACCGTCAGCAGCGGTGGTAACGCCGTGAACTCAGGGGCATCTCTCAGTGAGGATGCAGAGGTGGAGCTGAGCATCACGCCCGCAGAGGGTCAGACTCCTACCGCAACCATCAACGGTTCGAGCATCGAACTGACTGAGGATGGCGGTGTCTACTCCGGTAGCTTCGCTATGCCTGCCCAGGCTTCAACCCTCGTGATCAACACGGGAACTGTCAGTGGCGGCGATGACCAAGTTGATCAGGACTAGCGCTGCGCGCAAGTCTAGTGAATAGTGAAAAGTGAATAGTGAATAGTATAGGCAGGAACTATGAAAAAGCGTTTCATTGAGATTGCGGTGAAGGTGGTAGTAGCCGCGCTCACAGCCTTCCTAACGGCCATCACCACCACGTCATGTATGGGCCTAGGGCCCCTTTAGGGCAATGGACAATGGATAATTGATAATTGAAAATCCCCTCGCAGAGAGAAGCTGCGGGGGGATTCTTTGTTTATCATGCACGGCAAGTCAATCCCGGCTTGGTTTGCTCAAGATATTATTGTTTTATAAGTTTTTCGATTGTAAAAACATTCTGGTTATCCACGTAAGCAAAGTGGACGTTATCCATCGTTTTAGTAACGAGAAAAATGCCAAGGCCCCCAATGCTTCGTTGTATCCATGACAGTTTGGTATCTGGTTTCTTCTGCTCTAAGGGGTTGAAAGGTTTACCACCATCCTTGAAACAGATAACAATGCGATCCTCCGTTTTTTCTATTTCCACATCCAAATAACCCTCGGAACCGTCAGGATAAGCATATGATGTCACATTCATGACTATTTCCTCACAAGCCAGTCGGAGATCCAAGATTTCCTTCTTACCGCATGAGGCTATCTCGGACGTTTGCAGAATGGCTTTGAGTATCTCTCGTGCCTTCCCTTTGATGGGTTGGAAATGCAGTTCACTCATTATCTTCCTATTAGAATCATGATAGACCGCGGCCCGACGAGGATCTCGCGCTGGTTGTCGGTAAGGGGTTCTGCACCCGGTTCGGCGATGTCGTGAGGAGCAGGCATGCCGGTGTTCGCAAAGACGTGCCAGACCATGCCCTCGGGCAACTGCGGCAGTTCGAAGCCGTGCATTTCCCAGTGCATGTTCATGGCGACATAGATGAAATCATCATTCTCTGCATACTGGCCGTTGAGCATGAAGGCTACGGTGAGGTTGTTGTAGCCGGTCTCGGGGTGCCAAGCCTGCACGCCGTGCCACGAGAAGTCGGGGCAGCCGAGGCCCAGGTAGTCCTGATGGCGCAGGTGGTCCTCGTAGCGGAGCACCTTATGCTGGCGGCGGAACTGGATGATGCGCTTGAAGTAGCGGAAGATGTCGGCGTTGCGCTCCAGGTCGTTCCAGTCGAGCCATGCAATTTCGTTGTCCTGACAGTAGGCGTTGTTGTTGCCCTGCTGCGAGTTGCCCATCTCGTCGCCGGAGAGTACCATGGGGATACCCTGGCTCACCATGAGCATCGTGATGGCGTTCTTCATCTGTCGATGGCGCAAGGCGTTGATGCCGGGGTCGTCGGTGGGTCCCTCGCAGCCGCAGTTCCAGCTGTTGTTGTGGTTCTCGCCGTCACGGTTGTCCTCGCCGTTGGCTTCGTTGTGTTTCTCGTTATACGACACGAGGTCCATCATCGTGAAGCCGTCGTGCGCGGTGATGAAGTTGACGCTGGCCTTGATGCCGCGACCCTGTGAGGCGTAGAGGTCGGGCGAGCCGATGATGCGCTCCTTGACGTCGGCGAGCACGCCTTCGTCGCTCTTCAGGAAGCGGCGCATGCTGTCGCGGAACTTTCCGTTCCACTCAGCCCAGCGTCCCCACGACGGGAATGAGCCCACCTGATAGAGTCCGCCGGCGTCCCACGCCTCGGCTATGAGCTTGGTCTTGCCGAGAATGGGGTCGTGGGCGAGCGACTCCAGCAGTGGGGGGTTCGACATGGGATGGCCCTGCTGGTCGCGCCCGAGGATGGCGGCGAGGTCGAAGCGGAAGCCGTCGATGTGGTAGTCGGTGACCCAGTAGCGCAGGCTCTCGACGATCATGTCGCGCACGTTGGGGTTGTTGCAGTTCAGGGTATTGCCGCAGCCGCTGAAGTTGAAGTACGAGCCGTCGGGCGTGAGCATGTAGTAGGTCTTGTTGTCGATGCCGCGGTAGGAGATATAGGGTCCTCGCTGGTCGCCCTCGGCGGTGTGGTTGAACACCACGTCGAGCATCACCTCGATGCCGTTGGCATGGAGTTGCTTAACGAGGTTCTTCAGTTCATCCACCTGCATCGAGAAGCGTCCCGACGCGGCGTATGCGGCCTTGGGGGCGAAGAAGCCCACGTTGCTGTAGCCCCACAGGTTGTAGAGCGGATGGCCGTCGACAGGCGAGGGACGGTAGTTCTCAAACTCGTCGAACTCGTGGATGGGCATCAGCTCCACGCAGTTCACGCCGAGTTCCTTCAGATAGGGAATCTTTTCTATGATGCCGGCAAACGTGCCGCGATGTTTCACGCCGGAGGCCGCGCCGCACGTGAAGTTACGCACATGCATCTCATAGACAATGAGGTCGTTAACGGGCGTCTCCAGCGGCATGTCGTTCTCCCAGTCGAAGTCATCCTGCACCACTCGGGCCCGGTACTGGTAGAGGCTGTCCCAATTGGGCTGCTTGCCCCACACGTCGCGGCCTACGATGAGCTTCGCATAGGGGTCGAGCAGTATTTTCGTCTTGTCGAATCGATGGCCTTCCTCCGGGCAGAAGGGTCCATCCATGCGGTAGCCATACTCGATGTTCTCATAATCCAGGTCGAAGATGATCATCGAGAAGACATTGCCTAAGCGGAACTCCTTGAAGAAGGGAATCTCGATAAACGGCTCCTCCTCGTGGTTGTGGAACAGCACCAGCGTACACTCCGTGGCGTAACGCGAATAGACCGAGAAGTTGACCATATTGCCGACGGCCATTGTGCCGAACGGATAGGGCCGGCCCGCGCGGAGCTTCAGTCCCTTGTACTCATGGGTGGGGAACAGGTCGATTCTATGCATAATCGAAGAAATTACTGAAACCCGTGACATCCATGACGTCCTGCACCTCGGCATTCACACCCTTCAGACAGACTTTCAACCCCTTCGCGGCTGCCACCTTCTTGGAATAGAGCAGCACGCGCAGGCCCGTACTGGATACATAGTGACAGGCCGTCATGTCGAGCACCACATTATTGCCTTTCTCAAGAATGGCTATGATACCATTCTGTA
This sequence comes from Prevotella sp., assembly GCA_017645905.1. Taxonomy (GTDB): domain Bacteria; phylum Bacteroidota; class Bacteroidia; order Bacteroidales; family Bacteroidaceae; genus Prevotella. The sequence continues at coordinate 3,787 of JAGCNO010000123.1, forward strand.
CATCATCGGAGTTGAAAGAGTCCAACTCTTTTCCTAATTTGTAAGTTTCCGTGTTCATCGTCTTATTCACTATTCACTATTCACTTTTCACTATTCACTTCTTCGTCCAGTCCATGCAGTTGCGGACACGCAGGTCGGCATAGGGTTCAGCATTGAAGATGGTCGGGTTGTTGGTCATCAGCTGCTCCGTGCCGTAGAGGAACGAGAACGGGCGCTGCAATGACTTCGTAAACTCGATGGCCTCGTGCAGGATCGTTGCGTCGTCGTGGCAGTCGAAGAGGAAGCGGTCGGTGTCGTGGTTGTCGAGGAACAGCACCAGCTTGAAGTCGGCAGGATATTTGGCGAAGTGAGCCTCCACCTTGCGCTGGAGCGTCTCGTTGCCCTTGATGCCGCGGCCGGCATGAACCTCGTCGAGCAGGATGTCGCGATAGGCGAAGTCGAGCACGCCGTCGAGCGTTTCTGTATAGTCGGTCTGCAGATCGTCCTGGGAGAAGGGCTGTGCAAGCCGAGAGCAGAACGGAGC
>JAGCNO010000124.1 GCA_017645905.1 Prevotella sp.
GAAGAAGATGGAGGAGATTGCCAAGCAGTTCAACGTCAACGTAGGCACCACGAAGCAGGACACCATCAATGCCGATGAGGACATGCTATGCCACGAGTACGCCTTAGAGTTTGCCTTCGAGGGCACACGTTTCTACGACCTCGCCCGCCTGGCCCGCCATAAGAACGAGGCAGGCATCTACGGCGGCAACTTCGGCAACCTCTGGTTCGCCCGCAAGCTTTCGGTCAACAATCCAGTTAAGGACCTTTCCGACCAGCATAACTGGTATCTACCCTTTAAGTAATCAAATCTTTACATAATGAAGAACTTTAATAGAACCATTGCTCTGTACGGGGTGGCCTTCTTGGCCATCCCGTCTGTGTTTGCTGCTGACAAGGTGAAGGCCACGTCATCCATCGTCGAGGTACCGTTCACCCAAGTACACGTCAGCGACCACTTCTGGGCACCACGCATCGAGGTAAACCGCACGGTCTCCATCCCCTCCGCCTTCCGTGAGTGCGAGAAGAGCGGGCGTTTCGACAATTTCGCCCTGGCTGCGAAGAACAACGGGAATCTTCCTGAGTGTACAGTCACCGAGCATCAGGGCGACTTCTCTTTCGACGACACCGACCCCTACAAGGTCATCGAGGGAGCGTCCTACTCCTTGTCCGTGCACTATGACCGCCGCCTGGATCAGTATCTCGACTCCGTCATCAGCCTCATTGCCAAGGCCCAGGAGCCCGACGGCTACCTCACCACCTGCGTGACCAACAAGTGCTACCGCCTCTCTGGCTGGTGGGGCCGGTCGAAGTGGGAGAGAATCAACTCCCACGAGCTATACAACAGCGGCCATCTCATAGAGAGTGCCGTGGCCCATTTCCGCGCTACAGGCAAACGCAGCTTCCTCGACGTAGCCATCAAGAACGCCGACCTCGTGTGCAAGACCTTCGGCCCCAACGAGGGACAGATACACCGTCCCGGTGGACATCCCATCATCGAAATGGCCCTTTGCAAGCTCTACAAGGTGACGGGCGACAAGAAGTATCTGGAAGGGGCGAAATATTTTGTAGAGGAGACGGGCCGCTGTACCGACGGTCATCATCCCAGCGAATACTCTCAGGACCACAAGCCCATCCTTCAGCAGGACGAGATTGTGGGTCATGCCGTCCGTGCCGGCTATCTCTTCAGCGGCGTTGCCGACGTGGCAGCCCTCACCGGCGACACCGCCTACCAGAACGCTCTGCAGCGCATCTGGCAGAACATGTCAAGCAAAAAACTCTTCATCACCGGAGGCATCGGCTCGCGTCCTCAGGGCGAGGGCTTCGGCCCCAACTACGAGTTGAACAGCCATACCGCCTATTGCGAGACGTGCGCCGCCATCGCCAACGTCTATTGGAACTACCGCATGTTCCTTTACACGGGCGAGTCGAAGTATATGGATGTCGTCGAGCGTGCATTATATAATAACGTAATGAGCGGCGTGTCGCTCTCCGGCAACCGTTTCTTCTACGACAATCCTTTGGAGAGCAGCGGCGAGCATGAGCGCCAGCGCTGGTTTGGCTGTGCCTGCTGTCCGGGCAACGTCACCCGCTTCGTGGCCTCCGTGCCGGGATATGTCTATGCCCAAACGACCAGTTCCCCAAACCACCAAACGACCAGTCCTGCCATCTACGTGAACCTCTACGTACAGGGCACGGCCAAGATTGGCAAGGTGGAGCTGGAGCAGGAGACCGACTACCCCTGGGACGGCAAGGTGAAGATCAAGATAAAGAAGGGTGGCGGCAAGTTCGCCCTGAAGCTTCGTCTGCCCTCCTGGCTAAAGACCTCGCCGACAAACAATAATCTCTACGCCTACATTGACAAGGCCAAGACCTACAGCATCAGCGTGAACGGCCAGGCCCTCTATCCCGAGAACCATGACTACATCACCATTACCCGCTCGTGGAAGAAGGGCGACGAGGTTGTCCTCGACCTGCCCATGGACGTGCGCCGCATCGTGGCCAACGATAATGCCGAAGACTTGCGTGGCAAGGTGGCCTTGGAGCGCGGCCCCATCGTCTACTGTCTGGAGGGCAACGACCAGAAGGATCATACCGTGTTCAACAAGTACATCCTCAACAGCGCGGAGATAACGTCGCACTTTGACAAAGACCTTCTCGGCGGCGTTGTCGTGCTCGAAGGCAAGGCCAAGGCATTGGAGCAGGACGGCGAGGTCAGCGACGTCACCTTCCGCGCCATCCCCTACTCCACTTGGAACAACCGCGGACAGCAGGAGATGGAGGTCTGGGTGGCCAGCTCACCCCTCGCCGCCCGTCCCATACCCTTAGAGACCATCGCCAGCCGTGCCAGAACCTTCAGCAACCGTGGCCCCATCCAGAACGATGCCCCCGAGACCGCTCCCACCGACGGATGGGCCGGCGGCGTCAACGACCAATGGGAGCCCCGTCGTTCCAGCGACAACTCCAAGCCCTACCACTACTGGTGGCTGAAGCGCGGCACCAAGGAGAGCATCAGCTATAAGTTCGACCGCCCTTACGAGGTGAGCAACGTCATGGTCTACTGGCTCGACCTCGACCACTACGACGGCGACTTCCGCACGCCGGAGTCCTGGACGCTCTACTATAAGAACGATGCCGGAGAGTGGCGCGAGGTGGAGCAACATTCGCCCTACACCGTCAATAAGGACTGCTACAACTCCGTTGATTTCCGTCCCGTCACCACCCAGGAGCTCAAAATCGTAGCCCAGCTGCGTCAAGGCCAGTCCGGCGGAGTGCTCGAGTGGAAAGTCAACTACGGCCGTCCACAGTAGGCTGAATAAGACAAGCAAGATTCCCTACAGTAAGCAGAGACCTGCCCCGTCGTAGGGAATCTTGCTTGTCTTATTCCGAGAAAGCCGTTCTCTTTGGGAGAATAAGCCGGTTTTTCTCGTAGAATAAGCCGTTTATTCTCTTCAATTCTCTCGAGAATTTGCAAGAAAAAGCCGTTCTTTCTATACGAATAAGCCGTTCAAACTTGGGGTTTGAACGGCTTAATCTATTTAAGAGAACTATAGTCCTGAAAAGAGACTACTTCTTGTTGTCGACGGCAGCCTGCTCGATGGACAGACAACGCTTGTAGTTCTCGATGTAACGCTCGAATCCGGCGACGTCCTCGGCCGTGGGAGCGATGCTGGTTCCGGTGTTGCCGGCAAAGACGACGGTCTCCAGATAGTCGGCCAGCGAGAGCTTGTTCGGGTTGTTCACCACGAAGCCGGCCAGCAGGGCGATACCCCAGGCACCACCTTCGCCAGCGGTCTCCATCACCGAGATGGGGCTGTTCAGGGCGGCGGCGAGCATACGCTGACCCACGCCAGGAGTCTTGAAGTAGCCGCCGTGACCCGTGATGCGGTCCACGCGAATCTGCTCGTCCTTGAAGAGGATGTCGTTACCAATCTTCAGCACGCCGATGGCTCCGTAGAGGTGGGCACGCATGAAGTTGGCCAGGTTGAACTTGTCATTCGCCGAACGCACGAACATCGGGCGGCCTTCGGCAAGACCCGTCACAGGCTCACCACTGACGTAGTTGTATGCCATCAGGCCACCGCAGTCGGCATCGCCCTCGAGGGCCTTGTTGAACAGCTTGCCGTAGAGTTCGTTCATGTCTACCTCGAGTCCGAGCATCTTCTGATACTCCTTGAACAGGCCCACCCAGGCGTTGATGTCAGAGGTGCAGTTGTTGCAGTGCACCATTGCCACGAGGCTTCCGTCGGGCGTGGTCACCATGTCAATCATCTCGTAGGGTTTCGACAGCGGCTTCTCCAGCACAATCATCGAGAAGCTGGACGTTCCGGCCGAGACATTACCTGTGCGCTGCTTCACGGCATTGGTGGCCACCATGCCTGTTCCGGCGTCGCCCTCAGGAGGACAGACGGGGATTCCGGCCTTCAGGTGTCCGCTCACGTCGAGACGCTTGGCACCCTCGGGAGAGAGGAAGCCTGCGTTCTCGCCAGCATTGAGCGACTTCGGCAGGATGTCGAGCAGCTTCCACGAGAAGCCCTTCGGGGCAATCAGCTCGTCGAACTTGCGGACCATCTCTGCATCGTAGGTCTTTGTGGCGGGGTCAACGGGAATCATACCCGAAGCATCGCCCACGCCGAGCACGAACTGACCGGTCACCTGCCAGTGGACATAGCCTGCCAGCGTGGTCAGATACTTGATGTCGTGCACGTGCTCCTCGTTGTCGAGGATGGCCTCATAGAGGTGCGAGATGCTCCAGCGCAGGGGGATGTTGTAGTTGAACAGTTCGCTCAGCTTGGCAGCAGCCTTTCCCGTGTTGGTGTTGCGCCAGGTGCGGAAGGGCACGAGTATCTCCTGCTTCTCGTTGAAAGCCATGTAGCCGTGCATCATGGCCGAGAAGCCGATGGCGGCAAGGGTCTCTATCTCGCAGTCGTACTGCTTCAGCACGTCCTTGCGCAGCTCGGCATAGCAGTCCTGCAAGCCATACCAGATGGCCTCGGTGGAGTAGGTCCAGAGTCCGTCGACGAGCTGGTTCTCCCACTCGTGACTTCCCTGAGCGATGGGTTTATTGTCCTGGTCGATAAGAACGGCCTTGATACGGGTGGAACCGAACTCGATTCCAAGAATGGCCTTTCCGGCCTCAATGATTTGTTTTGCGGTCATTTTCTTACTTCAGGGCCTTGTTTAACATGAAATAGACTTCGTTGTTGCGGAGCGTCTGCTTGAAGTCGGCAATGTTGGTGTCCTTGTTGATCTTCATGTACTCGATACCGAGCATCTCAGCAAAGTCCTCCCAGTATTCCTCGTTGATGTCGTAGGAGAAGGCTGAGTGGTGGGTACCACCTGCCAGAATCCAAGCGGCAGCACCAATCTCGAACGTGGGCTGTGGAATCCATAGTGCGCTGGCCACGGGAAGCTTGGGCATGGGCTTCGGCTCGATGCACTCCACTTCCTGCGAGATGAGACGGAAGCGGTTGCCGAGGTCAACGACGGTGGCCTTGATGCCGCGGCCGGTCTTCGAGGTGAAGACGAGGCGGGCAGTCTGCTGCTTGCGGATGCCGATGCCGAGGAAGTGTACTTCAAGCTTGGGCTTGTCGCTGGCGATGAGCGGGCAAATCTCGAGCATGTGGCTCTGCAGGCACGACGAGCGGTCGCCGGCAAAGTTGAGCGTGTAGTCCTCGAGGAACGAGCAGCCGATGGGCATTCCCTGCTGGATGACCCACAATGTGCGGTAGAGGCAGGCGGTCTTCCAGTCGCCCTCGGCGCCAAAGCCATAACCCTCTTCCATCAGACGCTGTGAGGCCAGGCCAGGAATCTGGTCGAAACCACAGAAGTCGGGAGCATCGATGTCGGCATCGCCCAGGTC
>JAGCNO010000125.1 GCA_017645905.1 Prevotella sp.
GCTACCCGACCAACGACGACTACCACTCACTCTACGAGGTAGACGACTATGCCTGGTATCATGGTGGACGGAACCTTTACGACAGCCGGCTGCTCGATTCGCAGGGGGGAAACAAATATGAACTACCAGCCCATACCGACAGCGGACAACTGACAGTGGTGCTCACGGCTGGAGGGGAAAGTGAAGCCTCAGTGATGCTTAACGACTCGCTGATAGGCACCTTCAAGTTCTATAATCCCAATGAACATTCAAACGCAACTGTAAGCAGCAAGACTTTCAATTTAGAAAACCTGCTGAAAGCCGACAACGAGGTAGTGCTAAAGCGAACGTCTGGCTCGGCAGAGATGCGTCTCGACTATATTTGCCTGACCTTTCCCACACCGGCTCCCATGCCCAGCCTCACCAGCACCTCACTACCAACGCCTAAGTATGTCTACCGTATCACCAACCAGGACCACCACGCTGACCCGCAGGCCGACCTGGTCATTATCATTCCGACATCGCAGCAAGTGGCAGAACAGGCCCAGAGACTCAAAGAACATCACGAGAGGAAAGACAACATGAGGGTGAACATCGTGCCCGCCGATGAGCTGTACAACGAATTCAGCAGCGGCACGCCTGACGCCAATGCCTACCGCCGCTACCTGAAGATGCTTTACGACCGTGCCGCCACCGAGGCCGACATGCCACGTTACCTGCTGCTCTTCGGAGACGGGGCCTGGGACAACCGGCTGCTCAGCGAGGGATGGCGTACAACATCGGCCGATGATCTCCTGCTCTGCTACGAGAGCGAGAACTCCATGAGTGCCACAGAATGTTATGTCAGCGATGACTACTTCTGTATGCTCGACGACGGCGAGGGCGACGACATCACCAAGAAGGGCAACATGCCGGACGTAGGTGCCGGACGCCTGACTGCTCGGACTGCAGCACAGGCTAAAATCCTGGTAGACAAAATAATAAGCTACGCCAACAATGATTACGCCGGCGACTGGCAGAACCTGCTCTGCTTCATGGGCGATGACGGAAATGCTAACGTTCACATGAGCGAAGCTGACGCCGCTGCCGAAATCGTGGAGAATAGCTATTCAGGATACAACGTGAAACGCGTGTTCTGGGATGCCTACACACGCCAGACGACTGCCACAGGTAATTACTACCCCGAAGTGACCGACGTGATAAAAAACCAGATGAAGAACGGAGCACTCATCATGGACTATTGCGGCCACGGGTCAGCCTACATGATTTCTCATGAGAAAGTGCTGAAGCTCGAAGACTTTTCCACACAAACATCACTCCGGCTTCCGCTATGGGTGACGGCCTCGTGCGACATTATGCCCTACGACTCCAAGGAGAGTAACATCGGCGAGACAGCCATGCTCAATGAGAACGGAGGATGCATAGCCTTCTACGGCACCACACGTACCGTTTATACCGGAGCAAACAAGGACATGAACTGCAAATTCATCAAAAACGTCCTGGCCACCGTCGACGGACGCCGCAACACACTCGGCGATGCCGTCCGCCTGACAAAAGCCGATGTCTGGGGGTCGGGATATACGGCCTACAACAAACTGCACTACACCCTGCTCGGAGATCCCGCGCTCACGTTGGCTGCTCCCACGCAGACGATTGTTTTTGACAGTATCAACGGCATAGCTACGACCGACAGCGTGGCACAGCTCTCCGTGGGAAAGACCGTGACCGTGAAAGGACATGTAGAGGGCAACACGAAGTTCAACGGCGTTGTGCAACTATGCATGAAGGATGTGGAGGAGGTCATCACGTGCCAGCATAACATTGGCTGGCAGGAAGCCGAAGTCGAGCCATACGAATACACAGACCGCCCCACCACTCTTTATAATGGACACGACAGCATTAGTGCCGGGCGTTTCTCAATGACGTTCTCACTGCCGCTTGACGTGAACTACACTGGCAAAAGCTGTCTGCTGATGGCCTATGCCATAAGCAATGACAAGCAGGAAGAAGCCCACGGCCAATGTACACAGCTCTCGGTAAAAGACAGCGGAGACGTCAACAACGATGGTGTGGGACCGTCTATCTATTGCTACCTGAACAGCAGCTCATTCACTAACGGAGAGAATGTGAACAGCACGCCATACTTCTACGCCGAACTGTCTGACAAGGACGGTATCAACGCCGCTGGAAACGGGCTGGGTCATGACATGCAACTGGTCATTGATGGTTCCATAGAGTTTACCTATAGTCTCAACGACTATTTCACCTACGACTTCGGCAACTATTGCAGCGGCAGTCTGGGCTACACCTTGCCCGAACTGGCAGAGGGCGAGCACACACTGTCGTTCCGGGCATGGGACGTACTGAATAATTCGTCGAAGGCCGATCTGAAGTTCAATGTCGTGAAAGGACTCTCGCCACAGTGCTTCAACGTAGAGTGTACCCGTAACCCCGCAACCACTTCCACGACATTTATCGTCAGCCACGACCGTGCCGGAAGTAATCTCGACGTAGTTCTGCAGGTGTTTGACATGTCGGGACGACAGCTGTGGGAACATTCTGAGAACGGGGTCTCCGCCACGGGCACTTACACCCTCAACTGGGACCTCACCGTAGGTAGTGGTAGCCGCCTCCACACTGGCGTCTACCTCTACCGCGTACTCGTCGGACAAAACGGAAACATGACCACATCGGAAGCCAAGAAACTCATCGTACTATACAAATAACGAATAACATAAAACTATCAGAATATGAGAAAGTCAATACTTATGGCAATCGCAGCCCTTGCCTTTACGGCACTGCCGGGCAATAGTCAGAATCGTTATGCTGACCACTCAGTGCTTTCATCAGGTCACTGGGTAAAGATTCGGGTCTCCGACTCAGGATTTTACATGCTCACCGATGAGTTTCTGCGCAAAGCCGGTTTCTCCGATCCCTCCAAGGTTGAGGTATGGGGATATGGCGGAGCTATGCAGCCTGAGCTCCTCACGGGCAGTTACATCACCGAGACTGACGACCTCAAGCAAATAATCACCTGCCAAGTCGACGGGCGACGTATATTCCGCGCTGTAGGTCCCGTGACGTGGGCCACCAACGACGAGCCCCTCCGCACCAGGAATCCATACTCTAACTATGGGTATTATTTCCTCACCGAAGGCAGTGGGCAGCCGCAAATAACGGACAGCGTTTCTTACGTATGGCTCAATTATCCCAAGTCCAACGACTATCACTCTCTTTACGAGGTCGATGAGTACAGCTGGTATCACGGCGGACGCAACCTTTTTGAGAAACATCTGCTTAGTTCTGCAGAGGATATCAACTACACCCTGCCAGCCTACTCAGAGTCGGGCAAGCTCACCGTAGCAATGACCTACGAGGGCTATTGCAATGCCGACGTCTACGTTAATGGCGCATTAGCAGGCCATGTGCTGGTAAGCAGCTCAACGGCCAGCAAGACCAACAAGAAACTGAAGTCACTGCCCGACGACTATAGTAAAGCCACGGTCGACTCTTGGGTATTCAACATCAAGTCGGGACTCAAAGAGAGCAACACCATTACTATCCGCCAGACACAGGGCGGACAGATGCGCGTCGACTACATCGGCCTGACAAGCAAATCGCCGAAGCCCATACCCTCATTCTCCAAAGACATGCTCCCCGTTCCTGAACTGGTCGGCAAGGTGGTCAATCAGGATCTCCACGCCGACCCGCAGGCCGACATGGTCATTATCATTCCTACCAACAGGAACTTCATCTCTCAGGCAGAGCGGCTGAAAGAATTACATCAGACCCACGACGGCCTTCGTGTGAACATTGTTGCTGCCGACCATCTTTATAACGAGTTCTCCAGCGGAACACCCGATGCCAATGCCTATCGCCGCTATATGAAGATGCTCTACGACCGTGCCGGAGACAACACAGCACAGCGTCCTCGTTTCCTCCTGCTCTTCGGCGACGGAGCCTGGGACAACCGCATGTGCTCGGAGAAATGGATTTCGACGACACCCGACGACTTCCTGCTTTGCTATGAGAGCGAGAACTCCTTCAGCGAGACAAAGTGTTACGTCAGCGACGACTATTTCTGCCTTCTCGACGATGGAGAGGGTGCCGACATGGTCAGCGACAAGATTGATGCCGCCGTCGGACGCATCCCTGCACGTACCGCAGAGGAAGCAAACATCGCCGTAGACAAGACCATCAGCTATGTACTGAACGCGGAAGCCGGTGCCTGGCAGAACACCATAGTCGTATTAGGCGACGACGGCGACAAGAACCGTCACATGGACGATGCCGAGAGAACGGCAGAGATGGTGAAGCAGAACTATCCCGGCTATAACGTGAAGAAAATCCTATGGGATTCCTATCCTCAGCTGAAAACCGCAACAGGCAACCGCTACCCCGAGGTAAGCACCCTCATCAAAGAGCAGATGCAGATAGGAGCTCTCATCATGGACTACTCCGGACATGGCAATGCCAAGAGTTTATCACATGAGGCAGTGCTGAATTACGATGACTTCACCCGTTCCACCTCGCTCCGACTTCCTGTCTGGGTGACGGCCTCATGCGACATCATGCCCTTCGATGGTCAGGACACCAACCTCGGCGACGGTGCTTTGTTCAACCCTAACGGCGGATGCATCGCATTCTTCGGCACCACCCGCACTGTGTATGCCGCATGGAACAGACCGTTGAACCTCTCATTCGTGAATAACGTCCTGGGCAGCACCAACGGCGTGCCCAACACCATCGGCCAGGCAGCCATCATGTCCAAAAATGAGTTCACCGTCGGCTCCAGCCGAGACATGATTATCAACAAACAGCAATACACCCTCCTCGGCGACCCCGCAGTGCGTCTGGTAGCACCCCAGCTAACTGCCGTCGTAGACAAAATAAACGGCATTGAAGTAACCGACGAAACCAACATTATGCTCCCCGTGGGAGAAAGGGTTGTCGTCAACGGACACATCGTAGACAAGGAACACTTCCAAGGCGTAGTTAACTTCGTGGTGAAAGACGCCGAGCGGGCTATCACCTGTCTGCGCAACAACCCCTCGGCAAACACTGACACCGCCATGGTCTACCGTGAACGTTTAGAGACCATCTTTGCGGGCAGCAACAACGTCAAAGACGGACAGTTCGAGTTCGTTTTCACCGTGCCAAAGGACATCACCTATAGCGAAGCCCCTGGACAAATGCTACTCTTCGCCTACAGTGATGACCGTACGCAGCTGGCTCACGGCGACTGCAAGCAGTTCACCCTGAGCGGCGGCGACGCTCTGACTACCGACGGCACTGGACCGCGCCTGTACTGCTACTTGGAGAACGAGTCGTTCACCAATGGCGGCATCGTCGGTACCGAGCCTCGCTTCTATGCCATGATTGCCGACAACGAGGGCATCAACACCTCCGACGCTGCCATAGGCCATAACATCGAGCTGAGCATCGACGGACAATTCCAATGGACCTTTAACCTCAACCCCTACTTCACCTACAGCTTTGGCGACTACACTTCCGGTACCGTCGACTTCACCCTGCCGTCCCTCTCCATAGGCCAGCATAGCTTCAAGCTGCGGGCCTGGGACGTGATGAACAACTCGTCCGACGTGCAGTACACCTTCGTCGTTGCCGACCGCGGCATTGCCGCCATCGACGAAATCGTAAATAGTGAATCGTCAAATAGTGAATGTTATGACCTGCAGGGCCGCCGCATAGACAGCAGCAATGCCGGCAGGCAGATTGTCCTGAAACGCGACAGCCAGGGCAAGATCAGGAAAATGATAAATCGTTAATTGTCAAATAGTAAATGAAAAGAATCCCCCTCTGTCTCCTATGCTGCGTTATCAGCATAGCGGCCAATGCCGAAGACTACAAAACGACCACGTTTAACCCCGTGGAGCACGCCGTCATCTCTCAGACCATCGCTCCCGATGCCCGCGCTGCCGGTTTGGGCGACGTGGGTGCCGCTACCGATCCCGACGTCAACTCACAGGCGTGGAACCTCGCCAAGTATCCCTTCTGCATCAGCCGGGCTGGCGTAGCACTCAACTACACACCGTGGCTCCGTCAGCTGGTCAATGACATCGACCTCGCCTACGTCGCCGGTTACTACCGCATAGGCGACTATGGTGCGTTGTCAGGCTCGCTACGCTATTTCTCGCTCGGAGAAGTGTACACCAGCGACGGCTCCGACATGACGGTCAAACCCTACGAAATGTCGCTCGACGTGGCCTATTCGCGTATGCTCAGTGAGAAGTTCTCACTCGGTGTCGGTCTGCGATGGATTTACAGCGACCTGCGCTACGACTACTCCGAAGACTCGAAGCCTGCATCGGCTTTCGCCGCCGACATCGCCATGTACTACAACAACTACATCATGCTCGGCTCGCGTGAGTGCCAGCTGGGCCTCGGTGCCGTGGTGAGCAACATCGGCAGCAAGATCTCCTACTATGGCGACGAGGAGAGCCAATTCATCCCGGCCAACCTGCGCCTCGGTGCCTCGCTGATGGTTCCTGTCGACGAGTACAACCGCTTCACCATCGCCGCCGATGCCAACAAACTGCTTGTGCCCACCGTACCCCGTCAGGAGATCGACGAGTCGAACAGCGACTACCAGGACCGCGTGCGCCGCGAGTACAGCGACATGTCGAGCATCAAGGGTATCTTCACCAGCTTCAGCGATGCCCCGGGCGGCTTCAAGGAGGAGCTCGAAGAGATACAGTGGAGCGTGGGTGCGGAGTATGTCTACCACGACCAGTTCTCCATCCGCGCCGGCTATCATCACGAGAGCGAGTCGAAGGGTAACCGCAAGTACTTCACCGTGGGCGGCGGATTCCGCATGAGTGTGTTCTCCCTCGACGTGGGCTACGTCATTTCCACCGCGCAGAGCAACCCCCTCGACCAGACACTGCGATTCACCCTCGCCTTCGACATGGACGGTATTAAAGATTTGTTCAGGAGATGAGAAACTGCCCCTTCCGCATCGGCTTCGGCTACGACGTTCACCAACTTGTTGAAGGTCGTGAGCTCTGGCTTGGCGGCATAAAGATTGACCACAGCCTTGGCCTCCTTGGCCACAGCGATGCCGATGTGCTTATCCACGCCATCTGCGATGCGCTCCTTGGAGCCGCCTGTATGCGCGACATAGGCTACCACTTCCCCGACACCGCCGAAGAGACCGACGGCATAGACAGCAAGATACTGCTGGCGAAGACCATGCAGCTGCTGCGCGACGAAGGTTACGAGCTGGGCAACATCGATGCCACCGTGTGTGCCGAGCGTCCCAAGCTCAACCCGCACATTCCTGAGATGCAGCAATGTCTCGCCGATGTCATCGGCTGCACCCCCGGTCAAGTCTCCATCAAGGCCACCACCACCGAGAAGCTCGGCTTCACCGGCCGACAAGAGGGAATCTCAGCCTACGCCGTGGTGCTTATAACGGTAGCAACTCCTTGAAAAAAACAAGCTAGTTATTCATAGTTTAGTATGCCTTTTCCCAAAGCATAGTACGACCTTTCTGTCAGTTTCTCCTATGGGAACTGTGAGTTTCCTTAGGAGAAACTACCAGTTTCCCCTATGGAAACTATTAAGGAACTACGTCTTTTCTATGACTTTCATCCGTTGAAACCATGAGAGTCCTTAGCTGTTTCCCTATTCATCCTCCATTTCGCCTTAAAGACCGATTGGGGTTTGTTAGATAATAAGCCGTTCAAACGGAAGTGTTTGAACGGCTTAAACTATCTTGGCCTGGTGGAGGCTTACCGCAGGTCGATGACTTCTGCTGAGGGGAAGTCTTTGGAGTTGAAGCGGAAAGCATCGTCGGCGAGCTTCGTCACCTTGAGGTTGGAGATGGTGAAGGTGGTCCACTTCTGCTTCTGAAGGATTTTTACTTCCGTGGGGTAGTAGGTGGACTTGTCGACGTTGATGAACATCTCCTTCACGCCTCGGTTCTGGTCCTTGGCCGTGAGGTGGACATTGAACGTCTTGTCTGACTTGGTCATGGTGTACTTGAAGCCCTGCTTATAGAGGTTGATGAAGTTGTAGGGGTTGAGCGTCTGCAGCCTCTCAGGTGTCGGAGTGGTGACGGAGACCTCGTCGTTCTTGGCCATGTAGGTCCAGAGGGTCTTGCCGTCGAACCACATCGTAGCGGCGCTGGTCTGAGCGCAGAACATCTGTCCCTTGACGGCGATGCTGCCGCTGGCATTACCAAACTGGGCGCTGCTCATGGTGAAGTCAGCCTTGACGCCGTCCTTGGCACTAACCGTGGCGGCGCACTTGTCAAGCACTTCCTTGGCGGTTTGCGCTCCTACCGGGCAAAAGAATAAAGAAAAAATAATAAATAATAAATTGATTCTTTTCATGTGTATAGTGGTTTGGTCGTTTAGTCGTTTTGGGGGTTGGGTAATTAATCGAAACTAAGTTTTTCCAATCTTTGGCGCAGCTGCTGCTCTTCGGAGAGACGTATGGCGAGGCGCAGGCGGCAAGTATTGTCAAAGGTCTGCTCAACGATGCGCGGCTGCATGTCCTTGACGACGCGCATCACCTGGTTCATCATCACATAGGGGAAGTCATAGTCGATGATGGCTTCCACCTGACGATCCTCTACCGTGGCGTGGGCGAGCGCATCGGAGGCGGCTTCGCGATAGGCGACAATAAGGCCGCTGGTGCCGAGGTTAACGCCTCCGTAGTATCGCACCACGACAATGAGCACGTCGGTCAGCTCATTGGAGTTGATTTGTCCGAGGATGGGCTTTCCTGCCGTCGACGAAGGTTCGCCGTCGTCGTTGGCACGGAAGTCCTTGCGTTCCGGACCGAGCATATAGGCATAGCAGACGTGGCGGGCGTCGTAGAAGCGCTTGCGGTAGCCGTCGACGATGGTCTTTACCTCATCGGCGGTCTCCACGTGGTGGGCGAAGGCATAGAACTTGCTCCGCTTCTCGGAGTAAAAACCCTCGGCCACTGTGCCTGCTATGGTCTTATAAGTGTCGGTCATAATCCCACCCCTTGCCCCTCCCCAGGGGAGGGGTGCTTGGTTAGTATAGGGTGTTCCAAGCTATTATGTACTAAAAAAATTACCCCGAAGTCTGTATAGGCTCCCCTCCCCTGGGGAGGGGTTGGGGGTGGTTTTTTTAACTCAGTTTGTGTACGACGAGTCCTGAGCGGAGCTTTGGCTCGAACCAGGTAGCCTTCGGCGGCATGATCTTGCCGCTGTCGGCGATGTCCATAATCTGCTGCATGGAGACGGGATAGAGGGCCAGAGCGGTACGCATCTCTCCGCTGTCGACACGGCGCTTCAGCTCTCCCAGTCCGCGCAGTCCGCCCACGAAGTCAATGCGTTTCGAAGAGCGCAGGTCGCCGATGTTGAGCACCTTGTCGAGGATGAGACGGCTGGAGATGTCCACATCGAGCACGCCGATGGGGTCGCTGTCGTCGTAGGTGCCGGGACGGGCCGTGAGGCTGTACCAGCGGCCGTCGAGGTAAAGCGAAAACTCATGCAGACGGGCGGGCTTGTAGATGTCGGTGCCCATGTCCTCGACGGTGAAGTCCTGACTCAGCGCTTTGAGGAACTCCTCCGAGGTGAGGCCGTTGAGATCCTTGAGCACGCGGTTGTAGTCGAGCACGGTGAGCTGCGAGGCCTGGAAACAGACAGCCATGAAATAGTTGTACTCCTCCTGACCAGTATGGTTGGGGTTCTGGCGCTGCTTCTCGGCTCCCACGAGGGCTGCTGCTGCCGAGCGGTGGTGGCCGTCGGCAATGTAGAGCGACTCCATACGGGCAAACTCAGCGGTGATGGTCTGCATGTCCTGCTC
The DNA here is from genome assembly GCA_017645905.1 of Prevotella sp. Lineage (GTDB taxonomy): Bacteria > Bacteroidota > Bacteroidia > Bacteroidales > Bacteroidaceae > Prevotella. The sequence continues at coordinate 9,786 of JAGCNO010000125.1, forward strand.
GTCGTCTATCACCCAGAACTGGTGACGGAAGCCGTCGATGGGAGCGATGAAGTCGTACTCAGGGCGGGTCTGGGCATAGCGCATGATAAGGGCGTCGAGCACCTTGTTGTCGGGATAGGCGAAAAAGACGGGCTCCAGGTTCGCGTTGTTCACGCGGACATGCTTCATGCGGTCTTCTTCCTTGTCGCGGCGAGTCAGCTCGTGCTTCTTGATACGGCCCTCCATGTAGTCGTTCACCCAGGCACCGACCACGAGGCCGTACTGTGTCTTGCCATTCATGGTCTGAGCGTAGATGTAGTAATGCTCACGCTCGTCCTGGACCAGCCAGCCCTTGTCCTGGAACTTCTGGAAGTTGCGGGCGGCCTGCTCGTAAACACGTGGGTCGTACTCCGACGTGCCCACAGGGAAGTCTATCTCGGGTTTGATGATGTGATAGAGGCTCTTTTCGTTGTCGCCGGCCTCGGCGCGAGCCTCTTCAGAGTCGAGCACGTCGTAAGGACGGCTCTCCACTTGCTCCACCAGCTCACGGGGAGGGCGGAGTCCACGGAAAGGTTTTACGGTAATCATATTGCGTTGTATTTGTGAGAATTGCGTGCAAAAGTACGCATTAACTTTGACATGACCAATCTTTTTAGCATAAATTAAGCGGGGTTACAGATGGTTATCAGAAAAAATTGCTACCTTTGCACCATGACAGAGATAATAAACAGATGCGTGGGCATGTTGCTGCTCCTCGTCTTCGCTTCGCCGATGCTGTCGCAGACCGTAGACATCGTGACAGAGCCAGACGCCCGCGAGCAGGAGCTTTATGCCGCCGAATACCTGGAGAAGAAGCTGGGCGCTCTGGGCTATAAGGCGCAGAAGAACGGCTATCGGATTGTGCTGGAGCTCAATGCCGACTCTACGTCAGCCGGCAGTGAGGCCTATCAAATCATCCCGATGGGCGAGGCGGGCACGCGCATCACGGCCAGCGGCGCGAAAGGCATCATCTACGGCGCCGTGGAGTATGCCGACCAGGTGAGGCATCAGCAGCGCCTCGACGTGGGCAGCATCAGCGAAGAACCGCAGATGGTGATGCGCGGCACGTGCATCGGCCTGCAGAAGACGGTATACCTGCCCGGCCATACCGTCTATGAATATCCTTACACGCCCGAGAACTTCCCGTGGTTCTACGACAAGGAGCAGTGGCTGCGCTACCTCGACATGATGGTGGAGTGCAAATTCAATTCACTCTACCTCTGGAACGGACATCCCTTTGCCTCGCTCGTCAAGCTCGAAGACTATCCCTTTGCCCTTGAGGTCGACGAAGAGACATTCCGCAAGAACGAAGAGATGTTCTCTTTCCTTACCCGAGAGGCTGGCCGGCGCGGCATCTGGGTCATTCAGATGTTCTACAATATTATATTAAGTAAGCCCTTCGCTGACCACTATGGCCTGAAGACGCAGGACCGTAACCGCCCCATCACGCCACTCATTGCTGACTATACCCGCAAGTCGATAGCCGCCTTCATCGAGAAATATCCCAATGTCGGCCTCCTCGTCTGTCTCGGCGAAGCCATGGCCACCATCGATGACGACGTGGAGTGGATGACCAAGACCATCATCCCCGGAATCCGTGACGGCCTCACCGCTTCTGGTCTCGTAAGCCGCGCTAAGTGCGCGGCCCCCACAGCCCTTCCTCCCATCGTCCTCCGTTCCCACGACACCGACGGCCCCCGCGTGCTCGCCGAGGCCCTAAAGCTCTACCCCAATATCTACACCATGTCAAAGTACACGGGCGAGAGCCTCACCACCTATGAGCCGGGCGGTCCCTGGGGCGAGACCCACCGTGAACTGGCGGCCGCCGCCCCCGTCCACATCGACAATGTCCACATCCTCGCAAACCTCGAGCCCTGGAGATGGTCGTCGCCCGCTTTCATTCAGAAAGCCGTCGGAGCCATGCACAGTGTGCACAACTCCCGTGGCCTCCACCTCTATCCCCAGGCCTCCTACTGGGACTGGCCCTACACCGCCGATCGCTTGCCCGATGGCCAACGCCTCAAGCAGCTCGACCGCGACTGGATGTGGTACCACGCCTGGGGACGCTACGCCTGGAATGACCAGCGAGGCGACGATAAGGAATACTGGATACAAGAACTGGCCCAACACTACGGCATCTCCGAAGAGGCCGCTGTTCACCTCCTCCGTGCCTACGACGAAGTCGGCGAGATTGCCCCGAAACTCCTCCGCCGGTTTGGAATCACCGAGGGCAACCGCCAGACGCTCCTTCTCGGCATGACGATGGCCCAGCTCGTCAATCCCTTTAAGTTCAATGTCTATCCCGGCTTCTACGAGAGCTGCGGCCCGAAAGGCGAGAAGCTCATCGACTATGTGGAGTTCGAGCACTTCGACATTCCCCATAGCGGCGAACTGCCTCTTGACATCGCCCAGCAGTGTGTTGACCACGGCAACCGGGCCGTCAAGGCCTACTCCGCCGTTTTACAGTCTATGCCGACTGAGTCGAAACCTGCCGAACTACTACGCATCGGCAACGACATGCGCTGCTACCAGCTCTTTGCTCAGTCGTTCCAGCAGAAAGTTTTAGCCGCTTACCACGTTCTGCGCTACAAGTGGACCAAAGACCTCGCCTGTCTCGACACAGCCCTACCCTTCCTGGAAAGAAACCTCGTCCTCTGGCGAGAGCTGGCCGACCTCACTGACTATACCTACCTCTACGCCAACTCCATGCAGACCGCCCAGCGCCGCATCCCCGTAGGCGGCGACAACGGCAAATACAAAACCTGGCGCGAGATGCTCCCCGTCTACGAAGCCGAGCTGGAGGCCCTGAAAGTAAACATCGACAAGCTGAAGCACCCAGTAGCCCAGACTGATATCCTCATCTTACCCGCCAAGCCTGCCACCGTCCGTTTATTGGGCGTAGGCAGTTCCGACGCGGTTCCCCTCGTCAGGCTACAAAAAGGCGCCCTCCTCTTTGAGAACCGCGCCGACACCCCTGTCGACAGCCTTGCCCCTGAGCTCGTCGGCCTACAAGCCCTCGTTCTTAACCGCGACACTACCCGTATCGTCGGCACCACTATCACCTTCGAGACTGAGCAACCCGTAAAGCTCCTCGTGGGCTTCTTCCGCGACGATGACCCGAAGTGGGCACGCCCGCCGAAACTTGAGACCGACGCCACGGGCAACGAATACGGCCAGGCAGAACCTGTGCTGGTCAACGCCATCGCCATCGAGCAAATGCCCAAGGTAAACATTCATGCCTACTCTTTCCCCGTCGGTCGCCATACGCTGCGACTCCCCAAGGGTATCCTCCTCGTTGCCGGTTTCACTTCCTCAGAGATAAAGCCACGTGACTGCGCACTAAACGGCCCGAGCACCGAAGTGGACTGGCTGTTCCAGAAGTAAAAGACAAGCGCCATGAAAAGAACGCTCCTACCCATACTTATCACTTTTCACTTTTCGTTTATCACTTCCTCTGCCCAAGACAGCATCCCCTCCACCACGATGCAGGACATCTACCAGGAGGTGCGCACTCCCTATAAATACGGACTCGTCGTTACCCCTTCGGACAATTACCATAAGTACGACTGCCCCACGGTGTTCCGCGAGGGCAACCGCTGGCTGATGACCTACGTCTGCTACGATGGCAAGGATGGCACCGACGGTCGCGGCTACGAGACCTGGCTTGCCGAGAGCGATGACCTGCTTCACTGGAAGACCCTGGGCCGTATATTGAGTCTCCCCACAACCCATTCCCAAGGTGGAGGAGTATGGGACGAGAACCAGCGCGGCGGTTTCCCTGCCCTCATTGACTGGAACTGGGACGGCACTCACGAGATGCAGCAGTACAAAGGCCGCCACTGGATGACCTACATTGGCGGCCCTGGCAAAGGCTACGAGGCTGTGAAAGCCCCGCTGAGTATTGGTCTGGCCAGCACGAAAGGCGATATCGCCATCGCCCACCAGTGGGAAACCCAAAACAATCCGCTCCTTAGCTACGCCGACAAGGACGCGCAATGGTGGGAGAAGCTCACGCAGTACAAGAGTACTATCTACGACGACCCGCAAAAAACACTGGGCAAGCGTTTCGTCATGTTCTATAACGCAGGTGGCATCAACCCCGTCAACAACCTCAAGGCTGAGCGTATCGGCATCGCCCTATCGAACGACTTGAAGCATTGGACGCGCTACGACGGCAACCCCGTCTATTACCACGAGGCACCCGGCATCATTACAGGCGACGCGCAGATAGTCCGCATGGATTCTCTGTACGTCATGTTCTATTTCTCGGCCTATAACCCAGCAAGGAAATACAACGCCTATAACACTTTTGCCGTCAGCCGAGACCTCATTCACTGGCAAGACTGGGACGGCTCAGACCTTATCTGGCCGTCGAAGCCCTACGATGAAATGTTTGCCCACAAGAGCTACGTAGTGAAGCATGACGGTGTAGTTTACCATTTCTATTGCGCCGTAAATAACGCCCAGCAGCGCGGCATCGCCGTCGCTACGAGCGTGCCCATGGGCCGCAGCGCCGTCCGCTTCCCCGAGCCGGAGCCAACGGGCAAGCGCAGCCTCGTTTCGTTTAACGACGGCTGGACCGGTCGTCTAAGCTGCGACAGTGTCGCAGCAAAGCTAACGCTCCCCCACAACTTCGACGACTACTATGGCTACCGGCAGCTGCGACACGGCAACCTGCATGGGAGTGCTACCTATAATAAAAGGTTCATGAGCGAGAAGCACAACGGCAAGCGCTACTTCCTCCAGTTTGAGGGAGTCGGTACCTACGCCACCGTTACACTCAACGGCCACACTTACCCCCGCGAACTGGTAGGCCGAACCGTCTGGACGCTCGATGTGACGGATGCCGTTCGCAATGGCGAGAACGACCTGCACGTCCTTGTCGACCACCCTGCCATGCAAACCGAGAGTCCCTGGGTGTGTGGTGGCTGTTCCTCTGAGTACGGTTTTTCGGAAGGCAGCCAACCCTTTGGAATCTTCCGTCCCGTCACGCTCATTGAGACCGCCGAAGTGCGCATTGAGCCCTTCGGCGTACACATCTGGAACAATACCGCCTGTGACTCCGTCTTCATCGAGACAGAAATCAAGAACTACAGCAACTACCATCAGGCCGTCGAACTGGTCAGTAAGCTGGCCGAGAAGAGCGGCAAGTCGGTGTTCAGGCTCTCCCAGAACCTGACGATCGCCCCTGGTGAGACACTCACCGTCCGCCAGGCCTCACCTGTCACCGATGCCCATCGCTGGAACCTTGAAGACCCTTACCTCTACACCCTCACATCGATGCTGAAGCAACCGGAGGCCAACGATGGCGACAGCGAACAGCAACGCGAGCCAGCCCTCGTCACCACTGACGATGTCCGCACGCCCTTCGGCATCCGCAGCATCTCGTGGCCACGTTCAGTAGGCCGCGCAAATAGCGCGGCTTACGCGACCACAGACAACCGCTTCCGCCTCAACGGCGAGCCGCTATTCATCGAGGGGACTTGCGAATACGAGCACCTGATCGGCCAGAGCCATGCCTTCAGTCCCGAACAGATTGCGGCCCGTGTAAAGATGGTGCGCAACGGCGGCTTCAACGCCCTGCGTGAGGCTCACCAGCCCCACAACCTACGTTACCAGCAGCTATGCGACGAGCAGGGATTGCTCTTCTGGAGCCAGTTCTCTGCCCACATCTGGTACGACACGCCGCAGTTCCGCGACAACTTCAAACGGTTGCTCACTCGCTGGATAAAGGAGCGCCGCAACTCACCCAGCGTAATCCTTTGGGGCCTTCAGAACGAAAGCACCTTGCCCCGTGACTTCGCCGAGGAGTGTTGCGAAATCATCCGCAGCCTCGACCCCACGGTGTCTTCCCAGCGGCTCATCACCACCTGCAACGGTGGCGAGGGCACCGACTGGAACGTCATCCAAAACTGGAGTGGCACCTATGGTGGCTCGCCTGAGAACTATGCCGAGGAACTCTCCCGTCCCGACCAGCTGCTCAACGGTGAATACGGTGCCTGGCGCACCCTCGACCTTCATGGCAAGGACAAGTACAGCGAGGAGAACTTCACCGCGCTCCTCGCCCTCAAGGACAGCCTCGCCCGCAAGGCCTTCGCTGACAGCACCGGCGTCTGCGGACACTTCCAATGGCTGCTCACCTCGCACGACAACCCCGGACGTGTACAGCCCGACGGTGCACTGCGCCGCATTGACAAGATTGGCCCCGTGAACTACAAGGGTCTGCTCACCATCTGGGAAGAACCAACTATGGCATACAGAAACCTTACCGGCCCCACCCCAAACCCCTCCCCCGAAGGGAGGGGAGAAGCGATGGAAAGTCTGCTGAGGCTCTCCCCTCCCTTCGGGGGAGGGGTTTGGGGTGGGGCCAGTGGGGCTTACCTCTACCGCATCAACTGCGGCGGCGATAGCTACACCGATGAGTACGGACAGCAATGGCAGGCCGACGACAGCACCCTGAGCCACTCCTGGGGACAAGACTTCGAGGGCATCCATCCCTACCAAGCCTCGCAGCGGCACATCACAGACGACATCCGAGGCACCAAGAGCGACGAGCTGTTCAAGCGGTTCCGCTTCGGCCGTCACCGTCTATGGTACGACCTTCCCGTTCCAGACGGCGATTACCGCATCGAACTATACTTTGCCGAGCCTTGGCACGGAAAGGGCGACACCCGCGAGGAGGCAGACTACGAGGGTCTGCGCATCTTCGACGTGGCCGTCAACGACAGCACCGTTATCGACGATCTCGACCTCTGGGCCGAGGCAGGCTACTGCGGAGCCTTGAAGCGCGTGGTCTACGTTCCCTCCAAGAACGGACGGTTGCGCATCTCCTTCCCCGAGGTGAAGGCCGGCCAGGCGGTTATTGCAGCCATTGCGATAAGTGAAGAGCGTAAAGTGAAGAGTGAAGATACCGCATCAAGAAAAGAGATAACAGACGCGGTTGCTAATTCTTCACTCACCTGGCAGTCTCTCGACACCGACACCATCGCCCGACTGCCTCAGGAGCTACTGCCTCAGGACAGCGACCCACGACCCGCCACCGTCTATGAGCCAAAGGGCACCACTTTCACCATCACCCCGGGCCTCGGTCAGGAGTACGCCCTTCGCTTTCGCTACAAGAACACGACGGGAAATGCTGTAAAAGCCCGCCTCACCATTACCGACAGCAAGAACATCGTCCTCGTAGACCGTGAGCTGACCATTCCGCCCACGCCCGACAAGTTCAAGATGCTCAGTACCACAACCGGAACACAAATAAACGCCGGCACCTACCAGCTTGTCGTAGATGCCGACGGAGTGGAGTTCAAAAATCTGGAAATGCAATAATTCAAAAACATTGAGCCGGTCAGCCCCATAGAAAGAACGGCTTTTTCCCATCAAAAGAACGGCTTATTCGAATGGAAAGAACGGCTTAATCTCATCGAAAGAACGGCTTATTCGCCAAGAGGCACTTTTGGGGACGATAATTCGCAAAAATATTCATTTATATTGTTTTTTAAGGCCAATTTTGTATATTTTCCCAAAAAAGTTTTGTAGTCTGTATAAAATTTGCGACCTTTGCACGCTGATTACAATAAACAATATACAATAAACAATAAACATTACAGAACAAATGGAAGTAAAAGAACTGGAACAAGTAGTTGTCCGGTTTTCCGGAGACTCCGGCGACGGTATGCAGCTCGCCGGAAACATTTTTTCCACGGTGAGCGCCACCGTGGGTAACGGCATCTCCACATTTCCCGACTATCCCGCCGACATACGTGCCCCGCAAGGGTCGCTGACGGGTGTCTCAGGATTTCAGGTGCACATCGGTGCGGGTAAGGTCTATACGCCCGGCGACAAGTGCGACGTGCTGGTGGCCATGAACGCTGCCGCACTGAAGACTCAGTATCGCTACGCCAAACCCGGCGCCACCATCATCATCGACACCGACTCCTTCGGCCCGAAAGACCTGGAGAAGGCGAAGTTTGCCACACCCGACTACCTCGGCGAGATGGGCATCGACCCCGACCGCGTCATTCAGTGCCCTCTCACAACGATGGTAAAGGACGCCTTGGCCGACTCAGGCATGGACAACAAGGCCATGCTGAAGTGCCGCAACATGTTCGCACTGGGACTCGTCTGCTGGCTCTTCGACCGCGACCTGAACCTGGTGGCCAACTTCCTCCGCGAGAAATTCGCCAAGAAGCCAGCCATCGCCGAGGCCAACATCAAGGTTATTCAGGCCGGATGGAACTATGGACACAACACCCACTCGTCGACGATGAATGTCTATCGCGTCGAGACGAAGGTAAAGGAGCCGGGCCGATACATGGACATCACAGGCAACAAAGCCACGTCGTATGGTCTCATCGCCGCCGCCGAGCGCGCCGGGCTGAAGCTGTTCCTGGGCTCCTACCCCATCACGCCGGCCACCGACATCCTGCACGAGCTGTCGAAACACAAGTCGTGCGGCGTCATGACTGTTCAGTGCGAGGACGAGATATCGGGTGCCGCCTCGGCCCTCGGTGCTTCGTTCGCCGGAGCCCTGGGCGTGACCAGTACTTCCGGCCCCGGCATCTGCCTGAAGAGCGAGGCCATGAACCTGGCCGTCATCGACGAGCTGCCACTGGTCATCGTCGACGTGCAGCGCGGCGGACCCTCGACAGGTCTGCCCACAAAGAGCGAGCAGACCGACCTGCTGCAGGTGCTCTACGGCCGCAACGGCGAGAGCCCCATGCCGGTCATCGCTGCCCTCCATCCCTCCGACTGTTTCTACGCTGCATACGATGCTGCGAAGATGGCCCTTGAGCACCTCACGCCTGTCGTGCTGCTCACCGACGCCTTCGTAGCTAACGGTTCTGGAGCCTTCAAGCTCCCGGCATCGATGGACGAGCTGCCCGCTATCCATCCCCACTACGCCACGCCTGAAATGAAGGGTAACTACACACCTTACTTCCGCGACGAGGAGACAAAGGTGCGCTACTGGGCCATCCCCGGACAGGAGGGTTACACCCACATCCTCGGCGGCCTGGAGAAGGACGGCAAGACGGGAGCCATCAGCACCGACCCGGAGAACCACGATGAGATGTGCCGTCTGCGTGCCGAGAAGGTGGCCCGCATACCAGTACCCGACCTCGTCGTAGAGGGTGACAAAGACGATGCTGACCTGCTCATCGTGGGCTTCGGCAGCACTTATGGACACCTCTTCTCCGCCATGGAGGAGCTGCGTGCCGCCGGCAAGAAGGTCGCCCTGGCGCAGTTCCGCTTCATCAACCCGCTGCCAAAGAACACCGCCGAGGTGCTCATGAAGTATAAGAAGGTAGTCGTCGCCGAACAGAACCTCGGACAGCTCGCCGCCTATCTCCGCACGAAGGTCGACGGCTTCGTCCCCGCACAGTTCAACCAGGTGAAGGGACAACCGTTTGTGGTAGCAGAGTTAATCAACGCATTCGAGGACATTTTAAAGAAATAATACAGTATGGAATATACAGCACAAGATTATAAGAAGGGACAGCCGCGTTGGTGTCCCGGGTGCGGAGACCACTTTTTCCTGGCCTCGCTTCACAAGGCCATGGCCGAGGTCGGCGTAGCCCCTTACGAGATGGCAGTCATCTCGGGCATCGGCTGTAGCAGCCGTCTGCCTTATTACGTGAACACCTACGCCATGCAGACCATCCACGGTCGTGCGGCTGCCATTGCCACCGGTGCGAAGGTCGCAAACCCGAAGCTGTGCATCTGGCAGGTATCAGGAGACGGTGACGGTCTCGCCATTGGCGGTAACCACTTCATCCATGCCAACCGCCGCAACATTGACCTGAACATAATCCTCCTGAATAACCGTATCTACGGTCTGACGAAGGGACAGTACTCGCCCACCTCGCCCCGTGGCTTCGTCTCGAAGTCCTCGCCCTACGGTACCGTCGAAGACCCGTTCCGCCCTGCCGAGCTCTGCTTCGGAGCCCGAGGAAAGTTCTTCGCCCGCTGCGTGGCTACTGATGCCAAGGGTACTGTCGACGTGCTCACCGCTGCCTACAAACACAAGGGTACCGCCGTCACAGAGGTGCTGCAGAACTGCGTCATCTTCAACGACCACTGCCACGATATCGTCTATAACAACGAGGGTCGTAGGAAAAACGCCATCTATGTGCGCCACGGTGAGAAGCTTGTCTTCGGTGAGAATAACGAGTTCGGACTGGTGCAGCAGGGCTTCGGCCTGAAGGTCGTTACCATCGGCCAGGACGGCTATACGCTCGACGACGTGCTCGTGCATGATGCCCACTGCGAGGACAACACCCTACAGCTGAAACTCGCCATGATGAGCCCGGAGGACGGATTCCCCATCGCCCTCGGCGTCATCCGCGACGTGGAAGCACCCACCTACAACGACGCAGTACACCAGCAGATTCAGGAAGTTAGCGCACAGAAAAAGTACCACAACTTCATGGAATTACTGGAGACAAACGACACTTGGGAGGTAAAATAAGAATACTTATTCATTTTTAACACTACGTTTAACAGCAAACTTTGGCCGTTTCGTTCTTTTTGCGTACATTTGCACCCGAATTGCAAACCACACGTAAAACGATATGACAGAAACGCTCGTAGTAAGCACCCTCCTACTTGCCATCGGAATGGCCTGCCTGTGCGTGAAACTTATCATCAAACCGGGCAGCCATTTCTCGTCTATGCATATCCATGACTCAGAAGCTATGAAACAGAGAGGCATACACTGTGTCATAGACCAGGACAGGGAAGAAAGGGAGAAAAGAGCGCTCCGGGCATAACTTAGAATCAAGATTTAATCAATAATAACGAAAATGAAAAAGAACATCTTACGCGCATTGACGCTTGTGGCCATGGCCACACTGATTACCTCGTGCAACAACCAGGCCCCGAAGATGGACGACCAACCCGTGGCTGCCGAAGACGGTGAAGTGACCTCGGGCATGAACATCGCCTTCATTGAGATTGACACGCTTACCTCGCAATACGAGTTTGCCAAGCAGACCACGCTGGAGCTGGAGAAAAAGGGCACCAACGCCCGCAACACCATCCAGGCCAAGACGCAGCAGCTGGAGAAAAACGTCGCCGCCTTCCAGCAGAAGCTGCAGAGCAATGGTTTCACCAGCCGCGAACAGGCCGAAAGTGCACAGGCAGCCCTGCAGCGCGAGCAGAACAACCTCGTTGCCTTGCAGCAGCGTCTGGAGGCCGAACTGGCCAACGAGCAGCAGAAGTTCCTCGAGGCTTTCCAAGATAGTCTCGACCATTTCCTGAACGACTATAACGCCGACAAGAAGTACGACCTCATCTTGAACAAGGGTGCCATTCTGCACGCCAGCCACCGCTACGACATTACCGAGGAAGTGGTCAATGGCATGAACCGTCGCTACAAGAAGGATGCTTCCGCAAAGGCAGACACTACGAAGACGAAATAATAGACCCCTCCAACCTCCCCTGTTTAGGGGAGGCTCTCGTAAATAGCAAAAAAGTCAAAGAGTAAATTCCCATGACGCTGATCATAGTCCTGATGCTCCTTTTGAGCTATCTGCTCATCGCCACCGGTCACCTGACGGGGGTGAACAAGGCCGCTATTGCCATGTTCCTCGCCGCCATCGGATGGGTGGTGTACATCTGTTGGGGCCTGGACTTTGTGAACATGCTCCACCCAGGCCAGTATGCTGAGTTTCTGGCTGGGCGGGAGTCCACCACCGAGACGGTGAAGGAGTTCATCTACGACAGCGTCTTCCTGAAACACGTGGGCAAGGCGGCCGCCATCGTCATGTACTTGCTGGCCACCATGTCCATTATCGAGATTCTGAACAACAACGGATGCTTCGACTTTGTCAGCGAGTGGATTCGCACGCGCAATCCTAACCGTCTGCTGTGGACCATCACGCTGGCCACGTTCATCCTCTCGGCCAATCTCGACAACCTCACCACGACCATCGTCATGCTGGTTATCATGCACCAGATAGTGAGAAGCCGACCACAACGCATGCTCATCGGTTCGGCCATCGTGTTGGCTGCCGTCTGCGGCGGATGTTTCACCGTCATCGGCGACCCCACGGGCCTTCTGCTCTGGGCCAACGATGCCGTCACCGCTACGCAGTTCTCGGCCTATCTGGCCTTGCCCGCACTGGCAGCCTGGGTGGTGCCCACGATGCTTATCAGCCGTCAGCTGCCCTCGCGCATCGACATTGAGTGGCAGATGGCTCCCTACCGTGGCGACGACACCCGCCTCAACCGCTGGCAGCGCATACTGATGCTTGTCGTGGCCATCGGCGGACTGTGGTTCGTCCCCACGTTCCTCAGCATCACCCGTCTGCCCGCCTTCCTTGGCGCACTATGCGTGCTCTCCGTGCTATGGGTGGTCAACGAGGCTTTCAACCGCAAGCTTGACAATGCCGACCAGATGTCTCAACGCCGTATTCCTCGCGTCATCCAGTATCAGGCCATCCAGCAGATGCTCTTTGTCATGGGCGTGATGCTCGGTATAGGCGTCGTCACAGAGACCGGTGTGCTGACAGAAGTGGCCGACTGGATTGACAAGACCATTGACTCGCTTTGGGTAGTGGGTATCGTTAGCGGACTGCTCAGCAGCGTCGTCGATTCTTTCATGATTGCCGTCAGCGACATTTCGCTTTACGACGTGTGGAACGTGGGCGACTATGCCCGCGACGGAGCCTACTGGAAAGTCATCGCCTATTGTACTGCCGTCGGCGGATGCCTGCTCTCCATCGGTAACATTAGCGGCGTTGCGCTGATGAAGATGGAGCATATTCACCTGGGATGGTACTTGAAGAACATCACGCCCAAGGTGCTGGCCGGCATCATCATCGGTCTCGCTATTCTCTACGCCGAGACTGTCCTTTTCTAAACAAGTTTTGTTTCCCTTCGTCAATTGAAGAAATTCCATGAAATGCCGAAGTGCAGCACTTGGTTGTTCATGGGGTAATGGGGCGTGAGGAATGACCGTTTGTCAAACCCTCCGCCAAAGGCATTGGCCATCATCACGAAGAAGCGGGCATGCTTCAGGTGCAGGTTGGCATAGATATCGATAAAGGGGAAATTACCAAGCTCCACTTTCGACTCCTCGTTCTGCTGAATGGCAAAGGTGCCCAACGGCGTGCAGTAGTCAGGGGCGTAGTATTTGCTGAACCAAGTGGCACAGCCGCCCAGCTCTATAAGCAGCACCTTGGCATAAGTGAACTTCAGATAAAGATTGGAAAAGACGTTCAGCTTGGGCAGCGGCAACACATCCTGATTGCTCGACGACTGGTAGGTCACAATATTATCCCAGTTGAGCACACCCAGCTTCATGCGCTGCTCCAGTTGTGCAGTGAGCACGTTGAGGTTACTGCCATACTGCTTGATACCGGCAGTGTAGCCCGTCCTTTTCTCCTCGGCATAGTTGTAGCTCATCCCCAGGTAAGTATAGTTCTGCAACTCCTCTACGGCCACCCTCAGCGTGGTCTTGGTCTTGTCGTAGGTAAAAGCTCCCTCAATGCGGGTACGTGTCTCCTTGCTCAGCTTGTCGTTATCCCACCACAGATACTTGGAGTGGTAGTGACGCTCCACAAACGAGGGGTTCAGACGGTAGAAATGCGCCCGTGCGTCAAGGTGGGCGGTGTCGCCGAAGAGCGGAAAGTTAAGGTCAATCTTACCAGTAAGCTTCAACTGTCCGGCATCTTGTCCCACGACCCAAGTCTCGGCCTGAGCGGTGTAGTGGAGCAGGGTACCCTGCGTGCGCTGCAGCTGTCCGCCGATGCTCACATTGTGCTCATTCCAGCGTCCCAGATAGGCAATACCTGTAGTGTCGGTCTCAGGCATATCGTAGCGGCGCAGCTCATGGGTGGCAAAGACCTTCAGTCCTGCCGGAACGTACTTGTTAAAGCCTTCGAGCAGTGCAATGGCAAAAGTATTGCGCAGGTCGAACAGGCGTGTCTGGTCGTAGATAGAGTCACGGGCATAGCCGTCGGTGTAACTGTCAAAATACTGGTCGGCATAATAGTTGTTCGGCGAATCGTATGCCTGGTAGATATGCCGCTTGTTCATCAGCTCCATAGTGTGGATGAAGCTGGTCACAGGGACGAACTCCTTCTTAAACGTCGCATCGATGGAGTCCTGACGGGCTTTCTCTGCAAGCAACGAGTCAGCCACAGCCTTCGACTCAACAGTGATTCGGGTAGTGTCAGTAGGCAGACTGTCGGTCTTTGCCGCCGTAGGAGCATCACCCACAATGACGGCATCGTCTGGGCGTCCGGCAAACACGGCTTCGGCTGCCTTTTCGTTTTTGTTCTTTCGCTTCGCCCGGCTCGATTTCTTACCGTCGTCGGACTCGCTGTCGGCATTAAACTCCTCATTAGCCTTCTTCGAGGCTTCAGCAAACTTACGGGCGGCTATCTCCTCGTCGGTCATCTTCACTTTGCGGAAGAAGCCCACGGAGTAGCGATGGGTAAGGAAGAAGTTCTGCTGGTCATTGCGATTCCAGTTGTAGTCCAGGAAAACGGGAAGCTCGTTGGGCTCGTAATTCTGGCCTGTAGCCTCAGGGTGGAGGATGTATTCATCATCGGTGATGCCGCCGCTCTCTGCATTCTTCTGGTGATAGTTGGTGTAGAGGGCATGCAGCTGATACTGGTCGCCAAGGTAAGAGGCGTAGAGGGTAGCGTTGAAGTGGCTCGTGCTCTGGTTCTGGTAATAACCTCGTGCATAGAGATACTTCAGGTCAAAGCCGAAGCCGAAACGCTTATTGAGGTTAGCGGCGAAACGGGCGTCGAAGAGGTCCTCACCGTTTGTCTTGTCGCCGCAGGTGCCGTAGCTCAGGTTTGTGATAGGCGACAGCGTGTTGGTGAAATGCCACTGGTCGGGAGTCTGCAGAGCCTGGTCGAAGGCATCGGTAAAAAGGAACTCACGTTCCACTGGCCTGTCGATGAAGACACGGTTCTGCCGGGCGGTGTAGTTCGACCCCGTAGTGTTGTACTGCATGTATCGGCCCGTGGCGAAGGTCGACTGCGGGTAGAGATGCGGCAAGGTATCGACCTCGGCTTTGATTATGTCGCCGAACTTGCGGTCTACCGTCCACACATAGAGGCCCGTGGGAATCTCCTTGTCGCCTTTGATGCTGTCGCGGTTATGAGGGTTGAAGTTCCCGTTCTGCTCGTCGCGCTGGGTGATGTTCCCAAACTCATCCATCTGGTTGTAAGTCTGGGCCAGACAGGGAGAAATGAGAAATGAAAAATGAAAAATGAGAAATATGATTACCTTTTTCATTATATCTTCAGTATCCTCAGTGCCAGCTCCACGAACTTGAAGACGCAGGAGCCGAGGAGGATCCATTTGGCCATTTCCTTCTCGTCGGTGTAGAAATAGACCACGAGTCCGATGATGGCTCCTACGAGGAAGATGATGTTGAGCCAGAAGCGGAGCACGCGGGTCTTGCTGGAGTCGCGGAACGGTTCCAGGTTGTGGCGCTTAGGATGCGGAATGTCGTCCTCAGGCACTGGCGGTCCGTAGACCTCCTCAATGTCGTCTATCTGCTTGCTCATTTCTCCAGGAGTTTAGTGAAACGGTTGAAGAGATAATCCTTACGGTCGATGGTCTTGCGGCGGAACTTTCCGCTGACACGTGCCAGCTTCGTCTGCTTCTTGTTCAGTCCCCACTTGTCGGTTATCCACTCCTCGGCCTTGTAGGTCAGGGCCAGGCGCTCCTCGTCATAAAGATAATGTATACGGGTGAGCTGGATGGTGGCCTCTCCGTCGCGGCAGTCAGCGATAAGGGTGTAGAAGAAGCGGGTACGATCCAGGTTGAGCGGCTTGTTCTTGAACACGAGCCACTCCTGGTAGCTGCCCACCACCTGCATCTTCACGGAGTCGGTGACGGTGACGCGGCTCTGCTCAAACTGGTTGCTCTCCTTGGTAATACGCTCGAAGTCTGCCTTCAGCAGATCATAAATCTGCTTGGCGCTCTTCCCCGGAGCCTTGATGGTGGTAGTGAAAGCCACACGTCCGTCAACCTCAGGCACGGCACCAGCCAGGTATTTTGCATCGGGGTTAGTAGCCGTAGCCGTCTTCTCGGGCTGTTCCCAAGTATTGTCCTGCGCAGCGACTGCCAGCGGCAGAAGCATCAGCGCAGCTATTACAAACAGTTGTTTCATACACATATTATTATTAATTAATTTTCAATCCTCAATCTTCAATCTATAAGACGGCGACAAAGGTACGAAGAAAAATCCTACTATGCAATAATCTTCACACTTTTTACACATCACCTCCCTTTTGCGTCCTTTTTCTTAAGTTTTTTCATCCTGC
This sequence comes from Prevotella sp., assembly GCA_017645905.1. Taxonomy (GTDB): domain Bacteria; phylum Bacteroidota; class Bacteroidia; order Bacteroidales; family Bacteroidaceae; genus Prevotella. The sequence continues at coordinate 26,093 of JAGCNO010000125.1, forward strand.
GCTTGGCGTCGGCGGCATCGGGGTATAGCTCCAGCGCCTTCTCATAGTTTCGGATGGCGGCGTCGTTCATGCCCTCACGCTCGCACTCACGTCCCATGAGCACATATTCGGCAGCCAGGCGCTTCAGCGTCTCGGTCTGCTTGTCGATGTCGGCCTTCAGCGCGGCAATCTCCTCTCGCTGCCGGTTGATGATGCCCAGCTTGCGACGTATATAGCGTTGTGCCACAGGCTTTTCTATATCATAGCGGCTATGGATGGCCTTGATGAAATTGTCGAGGAACGTCTGGAAGTCGCCCTGGTCGAAGGCCACGATAGCATCATGATACTCGCGGTCGGCCCTGCCCTCCTGCATCACTTGGTTGATGAGCAGCTGGTCGTTGTACCGACTGGCGAACTGCACCACCTCGGCACGCACGAAGATGTCCTGCTGGCGAATGGGTTCTACAAGCGTGATGCCCTGCAGCGAGGTGCAGCGCGACAGTGCCACGTAGGTCTGCCCGCCGGCAAAGGCCCCGCCGGTGAAGTCGATGCACACCTGCTGGAAGGTCAGCCCCTGACTCTTGTGAACGGTGATAGCCCAGGCCAGGCGCAAGGGAAACTGCGTGTAGGTGCCCAACAACTCCTCCTCAATCTTCTGTTCCTTCTCGTTGAAGGTGTAGCGTACGTTTTCCCACACCTCGCGCTCAACGGTGAAGTCGCGTCCGTCCTCGGTCTGGACGTCAATCATTCCGCCCTCTTCGTCAATATCGGTGATAGTTCCCAGCGTGCCGTTCACCCAACGCTTGTCCTTATCGTTCTTCACGAAGATGACCTGAGCGCCGGGCTTCACCTGCAGCTCCATAGGTGTGGGCATGGCCGACTCGGGGTAATCGCCCTTGATGACTCCATTGAAGATGCTGGGGTTGCCGGGCAGCTCGGCCAGCCGCTGCTCGTTGATGTAGTCCACGGTGTCGCGGCGGGTGGCAAGGGTGATGCAAAGAGACCCTCCCCCAGCCCCTCCCTGTGAGGGAACAGACCCTCCCCCTGCCCCTCCCTGTGAGGGAGGGGAGTAGTTACTATTGGCCGTTGAGTTTTCGGGGATAGAAGTATCTACTCCCCTCCCTACAGGGAGGGGCCGGGGGAGGGTCTGGTTGTTAATTTCCTGTAGGTCTCCCTGCGTCGCCCTATTCTGCCTGATGCGGTCGAGCATGGCGATGAAGTGGTCGTCCTTCTGTCGGTAGACCTTGCGCAGCTCAATGCTGACGAGCCGCATCTCCTGCCACACCTTCGCGTTGAAGAAATAGGCGCTCTGATAGAAGGGTCTGAGCAGTTGGCGGTCTTCCTCCTTCAGCACAGGCTCCAGCTGGTAGATATCGCCCACAAGGAGCAGCTGCTTGCCGCCGAAAGGCTCGCTGTTGCGGGTATAGATACGCAGCACCTTGTCAATAAAATCGATGATATCGGCACGCACCATCGAAATCTCGTCGATGATAATCAGCTCCACCTCACGTAGCAGCTTGCGCTGTGCGCTAGTGTACTTCTGGGTATCCTTGATGTGGCGGCGGTCATAGCGCGTGTCGTTGGGCAGCAAGGGGTAGAAAGGCAGCTTGAAGAAGCTGTGGAGCGTTGCTCCGCCGGCATTGATGGCCGCGATACCCGTCGGAGCGAGTATGACATGTTTCTTCTTCGTATGCTCGGCCACGTAGCGCAGGAACGTCGACTTACCCGTGCCCGCCTTTCCTGTAAGAAAAAGCGAGCGCCGCGTGTAGTTCACTATCTGGAGGGCATCCTGCCACTCCTTGTTCTGCAAGTCGAGATCCATTGCTTGCAATAAAGCGCCTTCTTCTCAGCAAAATCAGGAATTAGTCCTTTTGCCCTCTAACCAATTCTCCATTCTGATGTCCTTAATATTCTCAAAATCCTTCACATTCTCCGTCACCAAAACCATTTTCTTAGCCACGGCAGTACAGCCTATCAGCAGGTCGAACTCACCCGTGGGTTTACCTGCCAATGTCAATCGTGCCCTCTCCTCGGCATAGAGGTCAAAAATGGGGGCAATGGGCACAACGGTAATGGCATTGAAGAATTCCTTCATAGGCTGTTCTTTATATTTCGGACCACCTTTCAATTGTCCCAACACCTTACCATACTTCAGCTCAGCAACAGTCATTTCAGAAATACAGCAGTTGTCAAAGCCAACTGCATTGATACACTCCCTCACATCAAACTTGTCGCGAAGCCAGCATATGCATATACATGTGTCAAGAAGGTATTTTTGTCGTGTCATAGTTCGTCCCAGATTTTGTCCCTATTACTCTTTACATGGCGTCCGTCCCTGATTAGTTTGTTCAGCTCATCGACATCCATGAAATACTCGTCACTCCACATACCAGCAAAGTCATCGGCAGTGTACTTTTTCTTCCGGGGCTTCTTCCCAACCACGGCGGGCTTCAGCGCATCACTCAGTTTCTTGATGAGCGCCAGCTTTACTTCATTGCCCGAGTCCTTGATTAGTTCCCAATAACTCTCGGTCTCTCGTTTTAGTGCAATAGTAGTCATAATCTGTGTGTTAATTTGGTTCTTAGGCTGCAAAGATACAACATTTTTGCGAGACAGCAAAAGATTCCGATAGTTTTTTCAGAATGGCCATACATACAAGATTTGTATACATAGTTTAAGCCGTTCGAACCCTGAGAAAGAACGGCTTATTCGATTGGAAAGAACGGCTTATTCGAGTGGAAAGAACGGCTTTTTCAAACGGAAAGAACGGCTCTTTCTCCGGAGGCTGTCGGCCCTTTAGTTTTCACTCGGCTGTTTCTTCCTGAATATCAGCGGGTTCCGGCTGCGGCTCGGGTGCTTCTTCGGGCGTCTCTTCTGGCAGCTCGTCGTAGTCGTCGAAGAAGGTGCCCAGTGAGAGGCTGTCGAGCAGGTCGATGTCGGGTGCTGCGTAGCCCGCGCACTCGTAGATGTCGGGAGTGATGGAAGGGTCGTGAGGCGGGGCGAACTTCGCACGGTAATGGTGGAAGGTGGGGTCGGAAAGCACTTGTTCAAAGAAGCGCCCGCAGATGGGCAGTGCCGTACGGCTGCCCTGGCCCAGCTGTCCGGTGCGGAAGTGTATGGCACGATATTCGCCGCCTACCCATGCTCCGCAGACCAGACGCGGTGAGACACCCATGTACCAGGCGTCGCTGTGGTTGTTTGACGTGCCAGTCTTTCCGCCGAAGTCGGTGTCTTCAAACTGGCGGACGTACTGCCACAAGCGGTGGCTGGTGCCGCCTGGCTCGTGGAGTCCGGCCATGAGCATCTGCTGCATGAGGAAGGCCGTGCGGTAGGTCAGGGCCGAGTGTTGCTCGTTGGGCGCACGGTAAATCTCGTGGCCGTCGCGGTCGAGAATGGCGGTTACAAACTGTGGTTCATGAGCCATGCCGTCGTTGACCACCGTGGAGTAGGCGTTGAGCAGCTCCAGCAGGTTCACGTCGCTGGCACCGAGCACCATAGCGGGCGTCTGCTCGAGCTTGCTGTGTATGCCCATGTCGCGGGCCGTGGCGGCAATGTTGCTGATGCCCATCTCCTGGCCCAGACGGGCAGCGATGCTGTTCACGCTGCGGGCGAAGGCGGCCTTCAGCGTCATGTTCGCCCCGGTGTAGTAACCGTTGGCGTTCGTCGGAATCCAGTATTTCGGATGTTTGCTGTTCCCGTCTAACCGGAGGGCGAAGTAGCTGTCGCGGCGGTGCTCACAGGGCGTGCAGCCGCGCTTCATGGCCTCGGTGTAGACGAAGAGCTTAAACGTAGAACCAGGCTGGCGCTGCGCCGTCACCTTGTCGTATTTCCACGTTCTGAAGTCGAGGTCGCCCACCCAGGCCTTCACCTGACCCGTGTTGGGCTCCAAGGCCACGAAGCCGCAATGCAGGAAGCGCACCATGTAGCGGATGCTGTCGAGGGTGCTCATCTGGCGCTCGATAGGTCCGTCGTAACTGAAGAGCTTCACCGTGTGAGGCTTGTTCAGATAGTAGTTGACGGAGTCAGGACTGTCGGGGAAACGGTTCTGCAGATGCTTATAGATGGGCAGACGCTGGGCGATGTTTTCTATGAAGCGGGGAATCTCCTGATAGTGCTCGTCCTGCCAAGGGTTCATGCCGCGCCAGTGCTCGTCGAAGCTCTTCTGCAGGCTGCGCATCTGCTCCAAAGCAGCTTCCTCGGCATAGTGCTGCATGCGGGTGTCGAGGGTGGTGTAGATCTTTAGGCCGTCGGTGTAGATGTCGTAGCCGTAGTCGTGGCACCACTGGCGGATGTTGTTCTTCAGCGCCTCGCGGAAGTAGTCGGCGTCGCCGTCGTAGGCGTTCTCCACGCTGTAGTCGAGCTTGATGGGCTGCTGCTTAAGCGAGTCGGCCTCCACGCTGCTGAGGTGTCCGTGGGCCACCATGTTGTCGAGCACCACGTTGCGCCGCAACATGCTGTTGTCGGGGTTCAGACGGGGATTATAGTAGGTGGTGGCCTTGAGCATGCCTACAAGGATGGCCGACTGCGAGGGTGTGAGCTCTGAGGGGCGTATGCCGAAATAGGTCTTGCAGGCCGTCTTGATGCCGTAAGCGTTGGAGCCGAAGTCCACCGTGTTGGCATACTTCGTGAGTATCTCCTCCTTCGAGAAATGCCATTCCAGCTTCAACGCCAGAATCCATTCCTTTGTCTTCATGATGAGCATCTTCAGGCCCGGTACCTGGCCCAGCCGTCCTGTGCTGTACTCCGTACGCATACGGAAGAGGTTCTTGGCCAACTGCTGCGTGATAGTCGATGCACCACGGGCCTCGTCGTGCAAGATATAGTCTTTCAGAGCTGCGGCGAAGGCTGGGAAATCGATACCGAAATGCCGGTAGTAACGCTCGTCCTCGGTGTCGATAAGGGCTTGCCAGAACGAAGGGTTCACCTCGTCGAATGTCACGGGCGTACGGTTCTCGCTGAAGAACTTGCCTATCATCACCGAGTCGGCACTATAGATCTCGGAAGCCTGAGCAGGACGGGTGTTGAGAATGGTAGCCATGCTCGGTGAACGGCCGAAGAGTCCGAAGAGGTTGAAGTCTACGGAACCCAGGTAGAGGATAAACAGGACAATGAGCGATAAAAGGGCCGACAAGCATTTCACATACCAGGGACGGCCTCGGAAAAGACTGCCATACCAGCGGGCAACGCGCTTTAAGCCACGCCACAAAAAGGACAGCGCCTTTAGGAGTATTCTACCAATTTCTTTCATATTAGAGACTGCAAATTTACGAACTATTTCGCAAACGAACGAAACAAAAGGCAAAAAGATTTCCCGAATGGGTTAAAAAGTGTATTATTCGCACTCAATCGGCCAAAAATGCGTATCTTTGCAGCCTAACTATTCACTATACACTATTATAAATATGGAACAGGCTACATTCTTAAAAATCAACCCGGCAGACTCCGTCGTCGTGTGTCTGCAGCCTAAGAAGAAGGGCGACATCATAGAAGTGGACGGCAACGCCATCATCCTCAGCGAGGACACTCCCGCAGGGCATAAGGTGCTCATCCGCGACGTGCGCCAGGGAGAGAACATCATCAAATACGGATACCCCATCGGCCATGCCCGTCAGGACCTGAAAGCCGGCGACTGGGTGAACGAGAACAACCTCAAGACGAACCTCAGCGGAACACTGGAATACACCTACGAGCCAGTAGACGAGCCACTCAGCATAGCCCATGAGAACAGGACGTTCAAAGGATATGTCCGCAAGAACGGCGATGTAGGTGTGCGAAACGAGATATGGATTGTTCCCACCGTCGGCTGCGTCAACGGCATCGCCGAACGGCTGGCCAAGCAATTAAGTGAAGAGTTAAGAGTGAAGAGTGAAGAATTTGCTACCGCATCAGGCAATGAGAAAACTGGTACGGCAGCCAACTCTTCACTTCTAACTCCTAACTCCTCACTCGATAGCTTCTACGCCTGGCACCATAACTACGGCTGCTCACAGCTCTCCGAGGACCACGAGAACACCCGCAAGGTGCTCCGCGACATCTGCCTGCATCCCAATGCCGGCGGCGTGCTGGTGCTCAGCCTGGGCTGCGAGAACAACCAGCCCGAGGACTTCATGGCAATGCTCGGCGACTACGACAAGGACCGCATACGCCTGCTGGTCACCCAGCGCGTCGATGGCGACGAGGTGGAAGAGGGCATGAAAATCCTGCGCGAACTGGCAGCAATTGCTTCTCAGGACAAACGTGAGGATGTGCCCGTCAGCAAGCTGCGCGTCGGTCTGAAGTGCGGCGGCAGCGACGGCTTCAGCGGCATCACCGCCAACCCCCTCGTTGGAGAGTTCAGCGACTGGCTCGTGGCTCAGGGCGGAACGAGCGTGCTCACCGAGGTGCCCGAGATGTTCGGCGCAGAGACTATTCTGATGAACCGTTGCGAGACGCGTGAGCTCTTCGACCAGACCGTCTCGATGATTAACAACTTCAAGAACTACTTCCTCTCTCACGGCGAGCCAGTAGGCGAGAATCCCTCGCCGGGCAACAAGGCCGGCGGCATCTCTACCCTCGAGGACAAGGCCCTGGGCTGTACGCAGAAGTGCGGACGTGCACCGGTGAGCGGCGTTATGGAGTATGGCGACCGTCTGCAGCACAACGGTCTGAACCTGCTCTCAGCCCCCGGCAACGACCTCGTAGCCGCCACGGCCCTGGCCTCCTGCGGATGCCACATCGTGCTCTTCACCACCGGCCGCGGCACGCCCTTCGGCACCTTCGTCCCCACGATGAAGATTGCCACTAACCCCACGCTCGCTGCCCGCAAACCGTCATGGGTGGACTTCAACGCCGGACAACTCATCGAGGGACGTACCATGAAGGAGCTCCTCCCCGAGTTCATCGATAAGGTCCTCGCCGTAGCCAGTGGCGAACCTGCCCGCAACGAGGAAAACAACTACCGCGAAATCTCCATCTTCAAGAACGGAGTAACACTATGATAATCAACTGGCTGTCGGCTTTTGGGCGCTACCTGGTATTGATGGGCCGCACCCTCTCGGTGCCCGAGCGCTTCCGCATGTTCTGGAAGCAGTACGTCAAGGAGATGGCCCAGCTGGGCATCAACTCCATCGGCATCGTACTGCTCATCTCGTTCTTTATCGGTGCCGTCATCTGCATCCAGATGAAGATGAACATCGAGAGCCCGTGGATGCCGCGCTGGGTGGCTGGCTATACCACCCGCGAAATCATGCTCCTGGAGTTCTCCAGCAGCATCATGTGCCTTATACTCGCCGGAAAGGTGGGCTCGAACATTGCATCGGAGATAGGCACCATGCGCGTCACCCAGCAGATCGACGCCTTGGAGATTATGGGCGTAAACTCCGCCTGTTACCTCATCCTGCCGAAGATTCTGGGACTGCTCACCATCATGCCCATCCTTGTCATCTTCTCGTCGGCAATGGGCATTCTCGGTGCCTACGGCACGGCATACATCGGTCACATCATGCCGCCCGACGACCTCACGCTTGGCCTCCAGCACGACTTCGTGCCCTGGTTCCTTTGGATGTCGATTATCAAGAGTCAGTTCTTTGCCTTCATCATCAGTAGCGTCCCCGCCTACTTTGGCTACACCGTGGAGGGCGGCTCGGTAGACGTAGGAAAGGCCTCCACCGACGCCGTCGTGACGAGCAGCGTGCTCATCCTCTTCAGCGACGTATTCCTCACCCAGCTACTATCAATGCCCAAATAAACGTAAAAAATACTCTTATATAACAGAATAAACAGAAAATAACGGAATAACGGAAAACTTAGCCTTGAGACATAGTTGTCTTTGACTATAGTTTCCGTTATTCCGTTATTTTCCGATTCTTCCGTTAGCTATTAGAAGTCCTCTTCCTCCTCGTCGTCCCAGACAGAGCGGCGCGAGAGGTTACCGCTGGTAGCGTCGGTCTCATTCATAGCCTGAGTAGGGTCAAAGCCTTTTGGTGTCTCACCGTTGCCAAGCTTACCGTTGGAAATATCCATAAGATGAGTGCCGGTAGAGAGCACAACGATTTCCGTTGCCGGTTTCTGATATGTTGCTTTCATATTCATTATTCCTTTATTTGTTAAGTAATCGCTCAGAATTTAATTATTTATGATAAATTCGTGGTCATTACATAGAAATTCATGTTATAAACAAACACCATCGTAGTTTTATCTTTTACATATAATGTCCGAGAATGTCCACGAATCTATCATTAATATTCTATATAAACTATTTTTGTTTACCTATTTAATCACCATTTTGAGCTTCGCTCGAGCTCGTTCACGTTCGGACGAACTCGAGCAAGCTCGGTTTGTCGCTCACTTAATCACGACCTTCTTGCCGTTGATGATGTAGAGTCCCTTCTGAGCCTTCACCACGCGCTGGCCCTGCAAGTTGTATACCTCGCCATTGGTCATTGTCTCAGCAGCAATATCCTCGATAGCCGTTGCCTCGTCGATGGCGATGAAGCTGCGGGCACCTGCCACGTCTGCAGGCAGATAAGCGGTGTGAGCACCAACGGTGAAAGCGTACTTAGTCTTATAGAAGCCCACGCCAGCGTCGCCGTTCAACAGCACGTAGATGCCAGTCTCATTAACATCGGTCTCCTCGGTAACGCCAATAAAGGCATTGCCCGTCACATCATCCTTGCTCGATGCAGAAGGAACTGTAAAGTCGCCAGCTGCATTTGCCTTCAGTAGAACGCCTGTATAAGCAGGAACCTTTGTAACAGTTTCGAAAGTCACCTTATTATCATCGTCCACTTTAGCTATGTAAGCGGTCAATCCACTATCACTGAAGTCAAGAGCATTCTCAGAGCAATAGGTAGCATACTTAGCAGCGGTGACTTTAACAGTTTCGGTGGGAGTAGGCTCGTCTTCCTTCTCATAGAGGTAAATATCCTTCTGACCAGATGCATAGCAGGAGAACATATCATTGCCATTATTATAATTATAGCGCATCTCATTACGCGTATTATCACCTTGAGCAATAACAGTTGCTTTTCCAGAATCACCGAAAACGATTGACCACTTTCCGTTATCATCTAATTTTTCCTTCGTTTTCAAATAGTTAGCATTACTACTTGCTGCATACAGGTAACCAGCTCCATTGGGAGTCTCATCGTAAATGGTATAGAATCCATGGGCATCAGGACCGCTGATGACAAACTCATAGACACCAGCATCAGGGGCTAAAGAAATAACACCTTCATTGATTGTTACATCTACTGCATCGCGATTATTGCCCTTATCATAACCCATAGCAGCATCAGTACCATTGGTGATAATGTAATGCTTACCAGACGTGATACTGGTGGTAAGAGAGTATGTAGTGATAGTACTAGGATCTACGTATGCTGCCTGAGTGACAGTAACGAGATTGGAGTAAACTTTGTTTACCTCGTCATCAAGAGCATAGACCTTAAAGTATGCATTACGGACCTCACTATCATTAGCATCGATAACATACGACACCACATAGCCTTCACCAATACTTGGGTCTTGCTCGGCTATCAAAACCTTAATCCAATCAGGCTTATCAGTCTCTTCGCCTTCTGCATCATAGAACAGGATGTCGAAGTCACCCATGTCAGTGATTGTCAGATTCTCGTATGTAAGTTTAATAGTGCCGTCATGCTCATCAGCATCAACTTCGACAGTTGCAGGGGCAACAGTGATGCTCGGATTTGTATTGGCAGGACGCTCCCAACTTACCAGCTGGTTGTTGTAATTGAACTCTGGCGTAGAATTATATTTCTTGACATAGCCCTTCACAGTTACGATATCGCCAACAGCCAAGTCTGTTACAGCCGAGAAGCCTTCGCCATTCAGGTCCAAACCACTATAAACCTCCATTTGGTCTGTAGTTGTGCCATCATCGGAAATCCAATAGGTAATTGAAGAATAATTGCTATTGTAGCTATCGACCTGAGAAATAATACCGCTTACATATACTTCCTCAGCAGAAGTTGAAGATCCCAAGGTATTAATGAAAGCGATGGCTTCAGCGACAGTGTAAGGATTATCAGCCGTACCCTTCTTTTCTACCACAGTTATTTGATAGGTTGCGGTCATGCTTTCGTAAGTAACGGTCACCGTCTGCTCACCAAGAGTGTTCATATCATAGCCAGAGAAGGTGGCTTCGCTTGTAACATCCGATGTGGTATTATCACTCCAGTTGGCAGTTATCACGATACCCTCTGAACTGAATGTATCACCCTGCTCGAACTTGGTGGGATAAGTACCAGAAAGAGTAATAGAAGTCAGCGTTGCAGGATCTTTGACGGTGATGTCGTAGGTAGTGGTCTTTGTCACCTCATTCTCGGTGTAAGAAACGGTAACGGTTTTGTTACCAGCAGTAGTCATGTCGGGAGTGCTGAATGTAGCATTCACAGTAACATCCTTTGTCGATTCATCCTCGTATGTAGCTGTTACAACTACGTCTGCATGTGTGAAGGCATCACCCACATGGAATACAGTTGTTGCGCCAGAAGCATCTACAGCAATAGAAGAAAGGACTTTGGGAGCAGCCATTGTAAGTGTAATGTCGTCAATGGCACGGATGGCTGTGCTACCAGAATATGAGATAGCTACATACACATTTTTATAATTTGAGAGGTCGGCAGTGAACTCCTCCCATGTGCCAGCCGACATCGTTGTAGCATCCTTAGTTTCAACGGTCGTCCATGTGCTGCCGTCATAGGAAACATCAATGGACCATGTTGAAGTTTTTGTGTTTGTTGATGTCTTACTTACATAGCAAGTCAGAGTTCCAGGATTGGCAATCTTTTCATTTGTCGTTATGGATGCTGTTGCCACTCCATTTCCTGAGTCATTGATGTTAGCTCCGTACTTGCTGCCGCCACGAGCGGTGATTGTCGTATTGGCAGTTCCAATGTTGAAAAATGTCCATTCCTTATAGGTAGAGAGAGCATTTTCAAAATCGATGGTAAGCACTGAAGGCATCACATACTCATTCACATTAATAGTATATTCAGCTGTCTTGTCGCCATAGCTTACGGTTACAGTTTGCTCACCAACTGTTGACATGTCATAGCCTTCGAATGTGGCATCTGCTGTTACATCCGAAGTAGTTGCATCACTCCAGTTTGCGGTAACCACTATACCCTCTGAACTAAACTCATCCCCCTGAGTGAACACTGTGGGATAAGTGCCAGAGAGTGTAATTGAAGTCAGCGTTGCAGCAGCATTGACTGTGATGTCGTATGATGTAGTCTTTTCAACTGAATTTTCGGTATAAGATACGGTAACAGTCTTAACACCAGCAGTAGTCATGTCGGGAGTGCTGAATGTGGCATCATCAGTTACATCCTTTGTCGATTGATCCTCGTATGTGGCGGTTACAACTACGCCTACATGTGTGAAGGCATCATTGACATGGAATAAAGTTGTTGCCCCAGAAGCATCTACAGCGATAGAAGCAAGGGGAGAAGCTTCTGCCGCCTCTTCCAGCCAAATGTCTGTTTGGGTATTACCATAAGAACCGAACTGTGTACCCGAATTATTCTTCTGGATAGAATAATTACCTTTTGTCAGTCTCAGTAATGATTTATTAGTGATATTAGATGCTGTAAAAGTAGCTGCATCTTCAACGACCTGAACCTTTCCATTATCTTTACTACTATTCAAAGACAAATAATATCCAGATTCAAACTGAATAGTCCAATTGGTACCACTTCCTTCAAATGTAAAAACTGCAGCATCGTCTTGATTGGTAACAGCTGTTCCAGCAATAGACGTAGTTGTCGAAGAACCATTAACAGAAAGATAATAATCAGTACCTCCAGTTGTCGCTCCGATGTAGTACTTCTTACCACTGACTATATTATTATAGTCTGTGATTTTGTCTGCCCACGCAGTTCCCCCCCCCATGAGCATTACTGCTAACAGGAGCAATGTTTTTGTAAGTAATTGTTTTTGTTTCATGATTTTAATAGTTTATAGAGTTAATAATGTGAATTGTTCTGTGCTTTTGTTAATACTGTCGGAAATAGAATAGCAGAAACTCTTTAGATGTATAGAGCGGGAGGCTTGAGAACTCCTCGAAATCATCTTTGTTGTTTGTTATGATGGCATCACATCCTCCCTGAAGGGCGCACTGGAACTGAAGCAGGTCTTCATAATCTGTAACAGGCTCATGGGCCAAAGCAATGTCCAGTTGTCTGCTGTTTGTGTCCAAGACGGTTATTCCCTCTCGCATGTCACTTATCAGTGACCATATTTCTTCCTTTGGGTGTTTTCTTAGGATGTAGCCCATGTTAGCGTATGAGAGATATGAGGCATACAACTCTATTTCACCACGCTCGCCCAGTTCCATTATTGCCTTAGCGTAAATGAAATCATCACGTTCCTGACCATAGTCAAGGAGAATGTTTGTGTCAAGGAATACCCTTTTCATAGTCCTAAAATATGGCGTGTACGTTCATCGTCAAGCTCAACAGAGGGGGCTATCTCCTTTCGTTTTTGGAAAAGTCGTTCTATACGCGGTGAAAAAGACATGCCTGCAAGTTTTTCTGCAAGGAAATCTTCGTCTTCCTGCGTCATTGTCGGTTGTTTCTTAGCCTGAACAATCTTAACGTTGGGTATAGAACTGACGAGAAAAAGGGCCACTGCCATCTTCTCTCTGTTATCCATGCTGTTAAGGATGCCTACGTAGGGAGCCATCGGTGTTTTGGAAATGTTCAGTTCAGGAGTCATTATTGGTTCGCTTTATGGTGGGTTTTTGATGTCTTTCTGGAATACAAGCCGACACTTCATAGCTTCGGGGTAGTGTATTCCCGACGAGGGGAAGCGTCGATTCCTACTTCGACGCTGCAAATTTACAGACTTTTTTTGAAACTGCCAAAAGATATGGTAATTATTTTTCTGTGTGCGGCAACGGATGGTTTTAGAAGGTTTCAATTTGTGTACATAGTTGTGCTGCCCCTGTAGGGAAGTTTGCTTGTCCAATTCCGTACGATACAGATACGGTGAGGAATTAGACAAGCAAGATTACTTACTTGGAGAAAGAACGGATTATTCCCATGGAGAAAGCCGTTCTTTCTATAAGAAAAAGCCGTTCTTTCTCGACAATTCTCTAGAGAATTGCTGGGAATAAGCCGTTCTTTCTCATGGAATAAGCCGTTCCTTCTCATGGAATAAGCCGTTCCTTCTAAAAGAGAAAGCCGTTCTTACTATGAGAATAAGCCGTTCTTACTAAAAGAGAAAGCCGTTCAAAGCGTGGGTTTGAACGGCTTAAAGTCTGAGGGGAATATGAATGACGGTTTTAGACGGCTCGCCTCATGTAGCTGCGCAACTGGCGGCGGCCGGCCTGGAGGCGGTTCTCCACGGTCTTGTACTTCATCTGCAGCTCGTCGCTGATTTCCGAGACGGGCTTTTCTTCCACAATATTCATACGTAGCACGCGGGCCACAGTGCTGTCCATGCGAGCCAGGCGCTGCTCCAACAGCTCGGTGATCTGCCGGGCGGAGCAGACGGAGAACACATCGTCGGCCTGATGCATCCAAGGCGGGGCGGTGGCCAGCTGGTGCTCGTAGTCCTGCTCACGGCGGCGGCGGCGCCAGAGGTCGCGAAGCAGGTTGAGCATCGTGACGTGTACGATGGCGAAGGGAGGAGTCGAGAGTTGAGAGTTGAGGGTGGGGATCGAGAGCAACTTCAGGAACGTGGTCTGCACCACGTCCTCAGCAGTCATACGGTCACCGTGGAGCAGTCGCGTGGCCTCTTCGACCAGCGACTGCCGCTCGGCGGCGTAGTATTCTGTCAATATGGCTCTGCTCTCGTCCACCTCTGTGATTTTCGATTTACGGATTTTCTATTTACGGATGGCCGTCAAGCCTTCCTGTTCTTCCACATGCGAGTCATATCCTCCAGGGTCGTACCCTTGGTCTCAGGCACAAGCTTCCAGACGAAGAGGGCGGCAAGCAGACAGATGATGCCGTAGAGTCCGTAGGTGAACCAGTGGCCGAAGTCGTCGCCCTCGGTGAGGTGCATGTTGAACATGGGCACGAAGCTCGACGATACGATGAAGTTGAAGATCCACTGGAAGGCCACGGCTATAGCCACGGCAGCGCCACGGATGGTGTTGGGGAAGATCTCGGCAATGAGCACCCACGTGATGGGTCCCCAAGAGAACATGAACGAGGCGGAGTAGACAAGCAGGCTGAGCGAGGTGCCAAACTCCAGGCCCTCATGGCCGAAGGTAAGCGCCACACCGATGGCACCGATGGCCATGCCTATCGAACCCCAGATGAGCAGCGGCTTGCGTCCCCACTTCTCGACGGTGAAGATGGCCACAAGGGTGAAGAGGATATTGACGATGCCCATGATAACGGTAATCACCATCGGGCTCTGCATGCCGATGTCGCCGAAGATACGCGGTGCGTAGTAGAGCACGGCGTTGATGCCCACTGCCTGCTGGAACACGCTGAGCATGATGCCGACGAAGATACAGAGGGCGCCGTAGGTCATCAGCGGCTCGGTCTTGACGGCCAGCGTCGACTTGATGTCCTCCAGAATCTTCACTGCACGACGCTCACCGTTAATCTTTGACAGGACGCCCAGGGCCTTCTGGTCCTGACCGATGCTGACGAGATAGCGCGGTGTCTCAGGGACAAAGCAGATGAGCAGGGCGAAGAGTCCTGCCGGAACGGCCTCAGAACCAAACATATAGCGCCAGCCCGTGGTGACTGTCCACTGAGCGGCGGGGTTGATGGCGGCGAGACCCTTACCCATCTCCTCCACCAGCGGCTGCAGATGTTCGCCGAGGATAAAGAAGTTGACGAAGTAGACCACCAGCTGTCCGAAGATGATGGCGAACTGGTTCCAGGAGACGAGCATGCCACGGATCTGCTTCGGCGCCACCTCACCGATGTAGACGGGACAGATGGCGGAGGCAAGACCCACACCGATACCGCCGATGATGCGGTAGACATTGAACATGACGAGCAGGGAGGGAGTGGGTTCTCCATACTTGAAGAACAGGAACTCGGGCTGCATGCTTCCGAGGGCTGAAACGAAGAACAACAGTCCTGCGATAATAAGCGACTTCTTACGTCCCAGGTTGGTGGACAGTAAGCCTGAGAACGCCGAACCGATGATACAGCCTATAAGGGCGGAGGCCGAAGTGAAGCCATGCCACAGGTCGGTGTACTCAAAATCGGGAGCATTCGAGAAGAAAGCCTGCAGTCCCTTCTCAGCACCTGAGATGACTGCCGTGTCGTAGCCGAAGAGGAGTCCTCCCAGGACGGCTACCATAACGATTGAAATGAGGTAGCTGCGGCTACCGTTGTCTTGTTGGGTCATATTGAT
Source organism: Prevotella sp. (assembly GCA_017645905.1). Classification (GTDB taxonomy): domain Bacteria; phylum Bacteroidota; class Bacteroidia; order Bacteroidales; family Bacteroidaceae; genus Prevotella. The sequence continues at coordinate 41,402 of JAGCNO010000125.1, forward strand.
TTGTGTTTTTATAGACTGTCGATTCTATTCTAAGATGTAACGTGCAAAAGTAGCATTTATTCAGCTTTTAACCAAATAAAATAGTTTAATGAGGGGTAAATGAGACAAAAAGAGGCATATTTTGCAACATTTGGACGCCCTTCTCACTTCTTATAGCGTTACTCTGACGGTCTGCAGGTCCTTGTCGGCACTACTGGTGCCAATCATCAGTTCGTAGTCTCCGCCTATGACGCGCATCGTTCCCGCCGTCTCGTCCCAGGTCTCGAAGTCATCGCGTGCCATAGCTATAGTGACGGTCTTCGTCTGTCCAGGCTTCAGACTAACACGCTGGTATCCTCGCAGGGTCTTCAGCGGGCCGGCAGTGTCGGCAGGACGGCGCAGGTAGACCTGCACCACCTCGGCACCTTCCCTATCGCCAGTATTGGTGACGGGGACAGAAATGTTGAAGGACTGATAGTTGGCAGAGTCGGGACGGGCAGCATTCGTGTCCTCATCGACATACTCCATCCGATTGACTTTCACATCGCCGAGTTCGAAGGTGGTGTAAGAGAGTCCGTAGCCGAAGGGGAAGAGCGGTTCGCCCCGGAAGTAGCGGTAGGTGCGGCCTTCACTCTTCGCCCCTGAGGTAGAGGAGTGGGGTGCCATGCAGTAGTCATCGAAAGGAGGCAGCTGTGCGTCGTTTTTATAGAAGGTGACGGCGAGCTTTCCCGAGGGGTTATAGTCGCCGAAGAGCACATGGGCAATGGCATGGCCGCCCTGCTCGCCGGGATACCAAGCCTGAAGAATGGCATCGCAGGTCTCAAGCTCGGGAGTAAGGGCCACAGCCGAACCACTACAGTTCACAAATACCACCTTCTTGCCAGCCTCATGCAGGGCACGCAGGATTTCACGCTGGCAACGGGGCAGCTCAATGCTGGAGCGGTCACCACCATCAAATCCCGGCAGGTTGACGCTGGCCTCCTCGCGTTCCAGCAAGGGAGATATGCCTCCCACAAAGATGACAGTCTCGGCATCACGGGCACGCTCCACAACCTGGCTGACGGTGGTCTCCTGGTGGCGCTGGATATCGAAGCCGAGCGTGGCACCGTCCTCTAACTGCATGTAGTCCAGCTGGATAGTGTACTGCTGTCCTGCCCTCACCTTCAGCTTTCGCGTGCCGTGGGCGAGGCGGTTCGTGTTCCAACGGTTCTGCACGGTGTCGCCATTGACGATGATGCGCAGGCCGTCGTCGTTGGCCAGCACCATCTGCAGTTCCTCGGTCTTCTCAGCGGTGAATGATCCCTTATAGGAAGCGGTGAAGTTGGTCAGGTTCACGCCTGGAGCAAAGGCTGTATTGCCGCCGTTGTCGAAGTTCAGCGGGCTGGTATAGGTAGCGGTGGCCACAGGACTGCCCTCCATGCGGGTGTTGTTCCAGTAACGGGCGCTCATGCCGGGCTGGCCGTCAGCACCACGTAGCAGGTCGAAGATGCTCTGGTTCTCGGTCAAGGCGGTGATGTCGCAGGCCTGCTGGTAGGGCAGCTTTCGGCCCAGGCGGGTCTCAATGCCCTCGAGGGCTGTCACGGTGTGGGCGGGCTGACCGTAGTAGATGCCCCACATGACGAGCGAGTCGGCAGCATTGGGACCCATCACCATGAGTTTTGAGTTAGGAGTTAGGAGTTGAGAGTTGTCACCTGGCTCCGTCCGCAGTTGTCCGATGGGCTTCAGGGGCAGCACGCCGTTGTTCTTCAGAAGTACCATTTGTTCGCGGGCCATGAGCAGGGCCAGCTCGCGGTGGTCCTTACTGCTGATGACCGAGGTGGGAATGTCTGTCCAGCTCACGAGGCTGTCGGGGTCGAGGTTGCCCAGGAGGAAACGACCGCGCAGCAGTCTCCGAACACTGGTATTGATTTGCTCCTCGCTGATGTCGCCACGTCGCACGGCATCGGGCAGGTTCCTGTAGACCGAACCGCACTCCACGTCGGTGCCGCTGATGACGCCACGGGCGGCAGCAGCCTTCGAGTCCTTCGACACCTCGTGACGGCCCTCGCGATAGAAGTCGCCGATGGCGCCGCAGTCGCTCACCACCAGTCCCTGGAAGCCCCAGTCCTTGCGCAATATCTGCTGCAGCAGCCGGTTGGAGCCGCAGCACGGGTCGCCCTCGAAGCGCTGGTAGGCGCACATCACTTCCTCCACGCCGGCCTTCTGAACGAGGTCGCGGAAGGCAGGCAGGTAGGTCTCCCAGAGGTCGCGGGCCGGCAGGTCCTCTATATTAAAGTGGTGGCGGGTCTTCTCCGGCCCACTATGTACGGCAAAGTGCTTGGCACAGGCCAGCAGCTTGTAGTATTTCTCGCCCGGCCCCTGCAGTCCGCGCACCACGGCGCTGCCCATACGGCCGTTCATGTAGGGATCCTCGCCATACGACTCCTGTCCCCTACCCCATCGCGGGTCGCGGAAGAGGTTGACGGTGGGCGTCCAGAACGACAGGCCCTGGTACTTGCCCACGGCCTTTCCCTGACGGCGCAGCTCGTTGTTCTTGGCGCGGGCCTCGTCGCTCACGGCGGTATAAATCATTTCTATCAGGGCATCGTCGAAGGAGCAGGCCATGCCGATACACTGTGGAAAGACGGTGCTCAGCCCGTTTCGGCCCACGCCGTGGAGGGCCTCGCTCCACCAGTCGAACTGCGGCAGTCCTAACCTGGGGATGGCCGGCGAACCGTTCATCATCAACTGGGCCTTCTCTTCCAGTGTCAGGCGGGAGAGAAGGTCTTCTACTCGCTGCTCAACGGGCAGCTCGGGGTTCTGATAAGGCAAAAGCTCTTGGGCGCTGACTGCCAACGAAGCCAGCAGCGACAATACAAAAAGGGAAAATCTAGTCTTCATAGTTTCAGGTTTAAAGTGCAAAGATAGTCAATTATCCACATACCAACGAATAATTTCACTTTATTTATAAAATAATGCACTGGCATCACCCTTCGGAGAATAAGCCGTTCTTTCTAACAGAAAAAGCCGTTCTTTCCATTCGAATAAGCCGTTCTTTCTAACAGAAAAAGCCGTTCTTTCTCCGACGTTGCCTAAAGAGCCTTTCAAAGGGACATGACATTCAGTGAAATCTGAGGACGATTTTTCTTTTTTTTCTTTTGTGTTTTATTTGGCCATATCACAAAAAAGCTGTAACTTTGCAAGCGTAATTACTACTCCTACATCTTTATATATATTAATGTATAGACCTTCGAAGAAATCCGTCACACGCGAACTGCGCGACTACGCGATGATAACCATCTCGATGCTGTCCTACTGCATTGGGTGGATCATCTTCCTGCTTCCCAACAACATCTCGACGGGCGGTATCGCCGGTGTCTCGTCCATCCTCTACTGGGGAACGGGCATCCCTGCCCAGCTGTCCTATTTCGCCATCAACCTTGTATTGCTGGCCATCGCCCTCGTAGTACTGGGGTGGCGGTTCTGTGTCAAGACCATCTACGCCGTCATCATGCTCACCGTGTCGTCGAGCATCGTGGGCAGCCTCTACCATGAGCATTGGCTGAGCGACCAGCCGTTCATGGCGGCCATCATCGGCTCGGTGTTCTGCGGCTGCGGAGTGGGGCTATGCCTGGCCAACAACGGCTCTACGGGCGGCACGGACATTATCGCCGCCATCATTCACAAGTACCGTGACGTGTCGCTCGGGCATGTCATCATGTTCTGCGACATCTTCATCATCTCGTCAAGCTACCTGGTGCTGCGCGACTTCGAGCGTGTCATCTACGGCTACGTCGTGCTCTATGTCACCGCCTTCTGTATCGACTGGGTGGTGAACACCATGCGGTCGTCGGTGCAGTTCTTTATCATCAGCGAGAAATACGAGGAGATAGGCCACCGCATCAACCACGAACCCCACCGAGGCTGCACCGTCATCAATGCCCAGGGCTTCTACTCCGGCCGCGACGTGAAAATGCTCTTCGTGCTGGCCAACCGCCGGCAGAGCGACATGATCTTCCGCCTCATCAACGAGGTGGATCCCTCTGCATTCGTCTCGCAGAGCGCTGTCATTGGCGTCTACGGCGAGGGTTTCGACCGCTTCAAAGTGCGAAGAACCCGAGCACCCAAGGAAAACCCCTAAAATCACTATAGCTATGAAAAAGAAAATCGTTGTACTGACAGGTGCCGGAATGTCCGTGGAGAGCGGTCTAAGGACTTTCCGCGACTCCGACGGACTGTGGGAAGAGTACCCCGTCGCACAGGTGGCCACTCACGAAGGCTGGGAGGCCGACCCCACACTGGTGACAAACTTCTACAACATGCTCCGCAAGAAGTGCTGGGGCGTGAAACCCAACGAGGGACACCGCCTCGTAGCCAAGCTGGAAGAGAAATACGAGGTCGTGGTGGTGACGCAGAACGTGGACAACCTTCATGAGATGGCAGGCTCCACGAAAGTCATCCACCTGCACGGCGAGCTGATGAAGGTCTGCTCCAGCCGTGACGTTGACGACCCGCGCTACCAGCAGACGCTCACTCCCGAGAACTGCGAAATAAAGCCTGGCACAAAGGCCGGCGACGGCTCGCTGCTCAGACCCTTCATCGTGTTCTTCGGCGAGGCAGTGCCCAACATCACCGTAGCCGCCGAGGAGGCACAATCGGCCGACATCTTTATCGTCATCGGCACCAGCCTCAACGTCTACCCCGCCGCAGGACTCATCCACTACGTCACGCCGAGCACGCCCATCTACCTCATCGACCCGAACCCCATCTCAGCCGGAAGCGGGGTGAAGCAGATACAGAAGGGAGCCTCGGAGGGCATGCGTGAGCTCTGCGAGAAACTAATGTAGTCTTGGAGCTCTATTCGTGGTGATAGGGCTCGCCCTTGATGATGGTACAGGCGCGATAAAGCTGCTCGACAAACACCAGCCGCACCATTTGATGGGAGAACGTTAGGCGCGACAACGACAGCTGCTCAGTGGCTCGGGCATAGACAGCGGGCGAGAAACCGTAAGGGCCGCCGATGACAAACACCAGTCGGCGTGCTGTCTGCCGTTTCTGCTCCACCC
>JAGCNO010000126.1 GCA_017645905.1 Prevotella sp.
CATTTCTCCTTTCTCATTTCTCATTTTTCATTTAGCGGAGCGCAGAAAGCCGTTCTTTCCCATCGAAAAAGCCGTTCTTTCAAATCGAATAAGCCGTTCTTTCAAATCGAATAAGCCGTTCTTTCTGTGGGAAAAAGCCGTTCTTGCTCCATTTCATTACGCAAGCGTCTCCTTCGTCGCCGAGCGCTTTGCCGCTACGCGGCCAAGTATGGGTTTGGGCTAAATGGCCTCTATTCCGAATAGCAGATGATCTCCCCGTTTTCGATGCCTGCCTCCACCGTACGACCGTTGAGGGTGTGCAGCCTGAAATGGCAGTTCCACTCACGAGGCCAGGCGGGGAAGAGCAGCAGTTCGCCATCGGGAGTCTCCTGAAGGAGCATCTCCTGAAGGCCAATCATTCCAGCTCCGCCACGGTTGTGGTCGGGAGCCCAGTCGAAGCCAGGGTCGTAAAAAGCAGGGAAACGGTAAGGCCCATTGGAAAGTTTTTCAATATTCAGTCGGCGTGCCTCGTCGGTAAGTCCCAGGCAGGCAGCCCAGATGTTGTCCTGCTTCCAGCCCTTTGCGCTGCGCATCGCCACGGCGTGCGGGTCTTTCAGATAAGTGTTCCGGGCAGTCTGCAAGCCTGGACGACCAAGGCCATAGATGCGCCAAGGCCATACAGGATAGAGCTGCGGCGTCTCCGTGTTCTGTATACGTGCCCAGGTAATGGCTGGGGCAATGCAAGTGTCACCGTCGATGACGCGCAAAGGAATGTCGGGGATTAATTCTTCATCCTTCACCCTTAACTTTTCACTTACAGCACGCAGGGCAGCAATGGTGCTCGACGGGTTGTAGGCCATCTTGTAAGTCTCACAAGCCGAGCCAGGGTAGATGATGAGATGACCCTGCTCGTCAAGAGCTTTCGCTCCCAGCTTCCGGGCCTGCCACTGGTAGTGCTCGAAGAAGAAACGTAGGGTCTCTTCAGATAGTTTATAGTTTTTAGTGAATAGTGAATAGTTATGGTTACTTTTCACTAAAAGCATCTCCATCATCGCAAACTCCAGTGCCGTATCCCACTGATACTCCAGCCAGGCATTTCTCTCCACGCCAGGATCGGTGCCTTCGGGATGCTTGCCATACTCAGCGGGATTGGGCAGTCCGAAGTTCTCAATCTGCTCCGTGAACGATGCACCGCCATGCCCCCAGTAGTGGCGGGTGCGGGCGACGGCGTTTGGCAAGATGCGGTAATAAGTGCCAATCTGGGCCTCCATCATGTCGTAGTCGCCGCTCTTCAGCATGGGCCAGTAGACCAGTCGCTGGTTCTGAGCCGTCATCGTGCCGCCACCCCACTTGCGGTAATCGGGGGTGAACGCCATCGTGGAATCGACATAGAGGGGGTCAAATGTAAAGAGCCCGCCGTTGAACTTCGTGGGCCACTCGCCGTAGGCATTGCAGGCCAGCATGTAGCGCATCAGCTCGTAGTTGCGAATCATCGACTGGAGGCTGTCATTCTGCGTGTCGCTTACTATCCAACTGCGCTGCCAGAACTGATGCCACCAGCGGGCACTACGTTTTTTGGAGAGTTGGTGGTTTAGGGGATTGGTGGTTTGGTGGTTTAGGGAAATGGTGACGACAGACCGTTTTAGCTTGTCGCAACGGAAGTTCCAGGCACGGTAATCGGTCGAGGCATACTGTCCGTCGGTAGTGCCGGTGAAGCGGAAGCCGGGAGCGTGCATCTTGCCTTGCATGAGGAGCCCGCCGATGGGGTTGTAGAGCGAGTCCTTGATAGCATCGAGCTGCTCGAGGGCAACGGTGAAGTCAAAGACCGTCTCAGCCCGGTTCCTGTGGCTAAATGTCAGGCGGTCATCGTTCGCGCTGATGCTGTCAGCAAAGGTCGTGCAGTCCTTGGGTAGCACCCACTTGTAGGAGCATTGCTGGCACTCGGCCTTTGTCACGGGGCGGTCACGGTAGCGCCAGCTCTCATAGCTCAGCGTGGCCCGTCTGCTATGCTGCGATACTATCGCAGCAAAGATGACAGGCTGCTCCATGTCGGCCCAGAGACGCACCTCTACACCGCCACCACTTATATATATAGCACCATCGTCGAGGCAGAGGCACTGGCAGAAGTCACTACCGCCAAAGGGGTCGCTGTCCACATGGAGCCGCCAGCGGCCGGCCTTCAGCATCGTGTTGTTTTCATCAAACCAGCCGCTCTGCTGTACGTAGAAGAGCAGGTCGCCCTGCTCCACCCAAACATTCATACCAATGTCGTGGCCCCCACAGGGCATCGACTCACTGCTGTTCCTGCTCTGCGTCGTCCACACAAGGTCGTGCGGAATGTAGTCGGCGGCATTGACTACCAATGCCGCCGCTATCAATAACAATATAAACCTTAGCCTCATTACACAATCTGCTCCAGCTCTGCCACGTTCTTGGCGATGATATCATCGCTGAGGGCATAGTTCTGCAGGTCGCCGTTGACATACTGGTCGTAGCTCGGCATGTCGATGAGTCCGTGTCCGGAGAGGTTGAAGAGGATAACCTTCTTTTCTCCAGTGACCTTGCACTTCTGAGCCTCGCGGATGGTGGCGGCAATGGCGTGGCAGCTCTCCGGAGCGGGGATAATACCCTCCGTGCGGGCAAAGAGCATACCGGCATCGAAGCTCTCCAACTGCGGGATGTCCATACCATGCATGTAACCGTCCTTGATGAGCTGTGAGACAATCATGCCGGCACCATGATAGCGCAGTCCGCCGGCGTGGATATTGGCGGGCTTGAACTGGTGGCCCAAGGTGAACATGGGCAGCAGAGGCGTGTAGCCAGCCTCGTCGCCGAAGTCATACTGGAACTTACCGCGTGTCAGCTTCGGGCAGCTCTCAGGCTCGGCAGCGATGAACTCAGTGTTCTTGCCTTCGAGAATCTTGTGGCGCATGAAGGGGAAGGCGATACCGCCAAAGTTCGAGCCTCCGCCAAAGCAGGCAATCACCATATCAGGATATTCGCCGGCCATCTCCATCTGCTTCTCAGCCTCCAGTCCGATGATGGTCTGGTGCAGTCCCACGTGATTAAGCACCGAACCGAGGGTGTACTTACAGCCCGGCGTGGTGGTGGCCAGCTCGACGGCCTCACTGATGGCCGTGCCCAGCGAACCCGGATGCGTGGGGTCGATGGTGATGATGTCCTTACCGGCACGGGTTGACATCGAAGGCGAGCCAGTGACGGCTGCGCCGAAGGTACGCATGGCAATGCTGCGGTAAGGCTTTTGCTGCATGGTAATCTTCACCTGATAGACGGCACACTCCAGCCCGTAGAGCTTGGCAGCGTAAGCGAGGGCCATACCCCACTGTCCGGCACCCGTCTCAGTAGTGACGTTCGTCGTACCCTCCATCTTGGCGTAATAACACTGCGGCAGGGCACTGTTAATCTTGTGCGAGCCCAGCGGATTGGTCGACTCGTTCTTGAAGTAGATGTGTGCGGGTGTGCCGATAGCTTCCTCAAGGGCGTAGGCACGCACCAGCGGTGTCGAACGGTAGTAGCGGTACTTGTCGAGTACCTCCTCGGGGATGTCTATCCAGCGGTGCTCCGTGTCGAGCTCCTGCACGCAGCACTCACGGGGGAAGATGTGTGCCAGATCATCGACGCCCAGCGGCTGCTTCGTTGCGGGATGGATGGGAGGCAACGGCTTGTTGGGCATGTCGGCCTGGATGTTGTACCACTGTTTTGGAATCTCACTCTCCTGAAGGATGAATTTCTTCTGTTTCATAATTGAAATTTTTAGGTTAATAATTTAGATATTTTGCGTTGGCAATATTTTCTACTGTTGCATGTCGTGCAGATGCTTATAGTACCCGTCTCGTTGCAGCAGCTCGTCGTGCGTGCCGCGTTCCACGATTTGTCCTTCGTGGAGCACACATATCTCATCGGCGTTCTTGATGGTCGAGAGACGGTGGGCGATGGCAATGGTGGTGCGGGTCTTCATCAGCCTTTCGAGAGCCTGCTGCACCAGCCGCTCGCTCTCAGTATCGAGGGCCGAGGTGGCCTCGTCGAGGATGAGTATGGGCGGGTTCTTCAGAATGGCACGGGCAATGCTGACGCGCTGGCGCTGACCGCCGGAGAGCCGGCCGCCGCGGTCGCCGATGTTCGTGTCAAAGCCATGCTCCGACTGCATGATGAAGTCGTAGGCATTGGCTATTCGGGCCGCATCGGCTATCTGCTCTTCAGTAGCGTTCTTCGTACTGAATGAAATATTGTTGCGAAACGAGTCGTTGAAGAGGATGGCCTCCTGGTTCACATTGCCTATCAGGCTCCGCAAATCCCTGCACCTCAAATCTTTAACGTTAATACCATCGATGAGCACCTCGCCCTCCTGCACATCATAGTAGCGAGGGATAAGGTCAACGAGGGTCGACTTGCCGCTGCCGCTCTGGCCTACGAGAGCGATGGTCTTGCCCTTGGGGATGACGAGGTTGATGTCCTTGAGCACCCACTGCTCGCCATAACGGAACGACACGTGGCGGAACTCTATCTGATGCTCGAAGCTCGGCAACTGACGGGGATGTTCCGGGTCCTTGATGTTATTCTCAGCCATCAGAATCTTGTCGATACGCTCCATCGAGGCCAGACCCTTGGGAATGCTGTAGCCGGCTTTCGAGAAGTCCTTCAGCGGATTGATGATGGAGTAGAGCATCACCATATAATAAATGAAGATGGGGCCCGAAAGGGTGTGAGTGTTCAGCACAAGCACACCGCCAAACCACAACACGATGACTATCATGATGGTGCCCAGGAACTCCGACATGGGGTGTGCCAGCACCTGCCGGGTGAGCACCCGCATGAGGTTCTGCCGATAGGATGAGTTCACCTGGTCGAAGCGGCGGTTCATCGTTTCCTCGGCACAGAAGGCCTTGATGATGCGCAGACCGCCCAGCGTCTCCTCCACTTGGCTCATCGTGTCGCTCCACAGGCTCTGGGCCTTGATGGAGTCTTGCTTCAACTTGCGGCCCACCCAGCCCATGAACCAACCCATGATGGGCACGATGATGAGTGTGAACAGCGTCAGCTGCCACGAGATGAACAGCAGGGCGGCGAAATAACTAATGATGAGGATGGGGTTCTTGAACATCATCTCCAGACTGGCCATGATGGAGTGCTCCACCTCGTCCACGTCGCCGCTCATACGGGCAATGATGTCGCCTTTGCGCTCCTCGCTGAAGAAGCCCATGGGCAGCGACGTAACCTTGCGGTAAAGCTGGTTGCGCATGTCGCGCACCACGCCCGTCCGGATGGGCAGGATGCTCACGGCAGCAAGATAATAGACACCGGTCTTGAGGAAGGTCGTGGCGGCAAGGAACAAGCCGATGAGGAGCAGCGTCGTGGTCTGTCCCCACTTAGCTATAAGGCCGTTCACATAGAAGTTCATGTTGTTCATCAACACCTCCTGCGCGTTGGCCCAGTCCCAGGCCATCACACTCGTGGCCGACTCGGCGTCGCCTGTCTGGAAGAGAATCTGCAGGATGGGGATGAGGGCTGCAAACGAGAAGATGTTCAATACGGCTGACAAAATATTGAACACTATCGAAAGTACCACATACCGCTTGTAGGGCGGCAGGAAACGGTGGAGTACTTTCAGGAATTCTTTCATCTGTAGCCTTAATTTTCGCTACAAAGGTACTCACTCTTTCCTTAACGACCAAGCATTTCACATTTTTTTGCCTACTATTCCCCCTTCGGCTTGGCTGTTTCGCAAAAAGTTACTAACTTTGCCCCCAAATTATTGCTACTATGACTAAGACAACAGCCCGCCTGGCTTTATCACTAATCGTTTACCACTTATCACTTATCACTCCTTGGGCTCAGACCACCGAGCGGCTCTACCTCAGCGGCACAGGCTGCGACGACATGGTGGAGTGGGACTTCAAGTGCAGCGACGGCCGTCGTGCTGGTGAGTGGACGAAGATTGGCGTTCCCTCGTGCTGGGAGCTTCAAGGCTTCGGCACCTACCAGTACGGAATGCGCTTCTACGGCAAGGCCACGCCCGAGGGCATTGCCGACGAGGAAGGCTTCTACAAGACCGAGTTCACCCTGCCCCAGGAGTGGGCGGGCCGGCAGATAGAGCTGGTATTCGAGGCCGTCTTCACCGAAGCCCGTGTCACCATCAATGGCCGCAAAGCCGGAGCAGGAACGTACCAGGGAGGCTTTACACGACATACCATCGACGTCTCCGACCGTGTTTTCTTCGGCCCCAAGAAGAAGAACCGCTTAGAGGTGGAGGTGCTGAAGGAGAGCACAAACCCACAGGTAAACCTTGCCGAGCGACGTGCCGACTACTGGAATTTCGGCGGCATCTGGCGTCCTGTCTTTATCATCGCCAAACCCATTCTAAACATCGGCCGCGTGGCTATCGACGCGAAAGCCGACGGTTGTTTCTTGGCTGACGTCTTCCTCAGCCGCGCCCTGCCTGGCTGTCAGCTATGCGTCGACATTGTCGACGCAAAGGGAACAACGGTGGCCACAAGCCCCTCCATCGCTACAGCCAGCGACCACGCTCACCTCGACTTCACCGTCAAGAGCCCCAAACTATGGAACGCTGAGCAGCCCAATCTCTACACCGCCGTCTTCACCCTTAAAGACCCACAGGGAAAGACCATCCACACAGAGCGCCAGCGCTTCGGCTTCCGCTCCATCGAGTACCGTCATAGTTATAATGGGGATGGGGACGACGGTGTCTTCATCAACGGTCAGAAGGTCATCTTCAAGGGTGTGAACCGCCACTCCTTCCGTCCTGAAAGCGGCCGCACACTCTCAAAAGCAAAGAACATCGAGGACGTGAAACTCATCAAGTCGATGAACATGAACGCCGTGCGCCTCTCCCACTACCCTGCCGACCCGGAGTTCCTCGATGCCTGCGACTCGCTGGGCCTTTACGTGGAGTGCGAGTTGCCCGGCTGGCACTGGGCACACGAGACCATCATCGGCACCCAGATTGCCGAGGAGATGGTCATCCGCGACGTCAACCACCCCAGCATCATCTTCTGGAGCAACGGCAACGAGGGCGGCTTCAACTACGACCTGGAACTCGTCTTCACAAAACTCGACCCCCAGCAGCGCGTCGTCCTCTACCCCTGGGCCAACCGCAACGGCTTCGAGACCAAGCACTACCGCTCCTGGGGCGAGACGGCAGAGTACATGCGCCAGAAGGAAATCTTCATGCCCACCGAGTTCCTGCATGGCCTCTACGACGGCGGGCACGGTGCCGGACTCAAGGACTACTGGCAACTGATGATGTCGAATCCCCGCTGTGCCGGCGGCTTCCTCTGGGACTTGCAAGACCAAGCCGTACTCCGCACTGACTTGTCGGACTACGGTACATCGACTTCAGACCATAGACTTCAGATTTTGGATCCCGTGGGTAACTTCGGCTCTGACGGCATCGTAGGCCCACACGGTGAACGAGAAGGCAGCTACTATACTATAAAAGAGGTGTGGAGCCCCGTTCAGATAGAAATGACAGAAGATGAACACGGGAAATGGTTAAGTATAAGTAATCACTATCACTTTACTAACCTGAAGGATTGCAAGTTCACTTATCAGTACCTGAACATGCCTTCTTATGGCAATTCTACCGTAACAACCGTAAGCAAGGGCACTATGCCTTCTCCTGACATAGCGCCAGGAGAAACCCTTCACATAGAAATACCTGAAGGAAATGGACAGGTATTACAACTGACAGCCATTGACCCTCATGGTGAGGAAATCTATACATGGAATTTTAACACACCATTCTCCACTCCTAACTCATCACTCCTAACTCCTAACTCATCAGAAACCGCTTTGGAGTTGACCGTTGACGCTGCCGGCCGCAAATATGTATTCTCCAAAGAAAACGGAAGATTGAAGTACGTAATGGTGAACGCCCGAACAATATCACTCTGTAACGGTCCGCGTTTTATCGCTGCCAAGCGATCCGACCGCAGCGACGACGGTTTCTACAACCACGACGACAAGGAGGCATTCCAGAAGAAGACACAATACACAGCGTATGCCGACAATGGTACTTTCAAAGGATTCACTTTTAAAGAAGGCATATTGAAAGCCGAATACGCACACGGCAGCATAGAAGAAATTGAGTGGCGTTTCTGGAGTGATGGATATATAGACTTCGACCTGTTTTGCACATTCAACGGCGTGGTCGACCTCATGGGCATCTGCTTTGACTACCCCGAGGACCTGATGAAGTCGAAACAATGGGTAGGCCGCGGACCCTACCGCGTATGGCAGAACCGAATGGAAGGCCCGCAGTATGGCTACTGGCAGACCGACTACAACGACCCCGTCCCCGGAGAGTCGTGGCAATACCCTGAGTTCAAAGGTTACTTCGCCGATATTGATTGGATGCAGTTAGAAACCACAGAGGGGAAAATTGGTATTATTCCACCAAACCACCAAACCACCAAACCACCAACCCACCAAACGTACGTCGGCGTCTATACTCCCCGCGACGGTCGCGACCACATGCTCTACGACCTGCCACAAACCGGCCTCTCGCTGCTCAACGTCATTCCCGCCGTGCGCAACAAAGTGAACACCACCGACCTCAACGGCCCCTCCGCACAGCCTCATTTCGTTAGCGGCAGCCACGTCTATTCCGCAAGAATGTCCTTTGAATAACGACCCTCCAGAATCGGTCATCAGAGTAGATTCAGAACTTGAGCCGTTCAAACCCAGCGTTTGGACGGCTTTCTCTATTAGAAAGAACGGCTTTTTCCCATAGAAAGAACGGCTTATTCGAATCGAAAGAACGGCTTATTCTCATAGAAAGAACGGCTTATTCTCTGAGTCCTCTACTCCAAGAACGACAAATATATAATGAATAATGCTGGTTAAATAACAATTTTTCTTAAAAACTTGTGCTGTTTCATAAAATATTAGTAATTTTGCAGCCGATTTGTGGACTAGGCCCCCTGGTTCGCAATCCTATATTATATAATAATGTAGATAAAAGGATTTAAAAACAATAAAAAAACAAACAACAAAATGGCAGCAATTGGAAAAATCAGAAGCTGGGGACCCGTCCTGGTCATCATCCTGGGCGTGGTCTTGTTCTTTTTCATCGCAGAACCTTTCGGCGACTTCATTCGCTCGCGTTCTGCTGCCAGCGGACAGACCGTTGGCGAAGTGTATGGCGAACGTCTCTCCATTCAGGAGTATCAGAATCTCGTAGATGAGTATCAGCAGATACTGAAGATGCAGGGTCGCGACAATCTTGGCGAGGACGAGATGAACGGTCTGCGCGACTACATCTGGACCAACTACGTTCGCAACAAGCTCGTTGAGGCCGAGGCTGAGAAGCTGGGCATCACCGTCACCGACGACGAGCTGGCACAGGTAATGCAGGACGGTACCAACCCCGTTCTCCAGCAGATTCCCCTCATGTCGGAGTTCATCGACAAGAACACCAACAAGTTTGACATCAATCAGCTCACCGCCTATCGTCAGGCAGTAAAGCAGGCAGGGGCTTCTAACCCGCAGTATGCCGAGCAGGCCGCCATGTTCGAGTACGGATGGCGCTTCGCAGAGAAGACCCTGCGCCAGCAGCTCCTGGCCAACAAGTATCAGGCCCTGCTTGCAGGATGTATCCTGTCGAACCCTGTTCAGGCAAAGGCTACCTTCGATGGACAGAACGAGGAGAGCCAGATTCTGCTCGCCTCACTGCCCTACGCAAGCATCAACGATAACGATGTTGAGCCCACCGAAGCTGAAATCAAGGCTAAGTACAACGAGGAGAAGAACACCTTCAAGACCTACGAGGAGACACGCGACGTGAAGTACGTGGCCTATCAGGTGGTAGCCTCTGAGGCCGACCGTGCCGAACTTATGGCAATCATGAAGGAAGCCCAAGCCAGCCTGAAGAACGACAGCCTGCAGCCCGCAGAGATCCTGCGTGCAGCACAGTCGCAGACCACCTACCTGGGTCTGCCTGTGACACGCGCCGCCCTGCCCACAGAGATTGCCGTCCGCGTGGACACCATGAAGGTCGGACAGGTCACAGATCCTTTTGAGGGCCGTGGCGACAACACCTTCAACGTGGTGAAGCTCATCGGTCGCACCACACAGGCCGACTCCGTAGAGTTCCGCGTCATCAGCATCATGGACCGCACTATTGACGCTGCTGCCAAGTCGGGCGACAGCATCATGCTCGCTCTCAAAGCCGGTGCTCCCTTCGACTCCATCGCCAAGAACTACGGACAGACTCCTGAGAAGACTTGGCTCACCTCTGCCGGCTACCAGAACTCACAAAACATGGATGCCGACAACAAGGCTTATATCTCAGCCCTGCTCAACACCCCCAAGGGCGAGACCAAGAACCTGAAACTCTCACGCGGTAACTTCATCATCCAGGTGACCGACCGTCGTGCTGACGTGGAGAAGCTCGACGTGGCCATCGTCAAGCGCCCCATCAACTTCTCGAACGACACCTACACCGAGGCCTTCAACAAGTTCAGCCAGTATGTCAGCGAGAACCAGACCGCAGCCGCCCTTGAGGAGCATGCAGCCGACTACGGCTTCGACCTGAAGAAGCGCACCCTGACCAGCGCCGAGCATAACATCGCCAACATTCACGGCACACATGATGCCCTGAAGTGGCTCTTCGACGAGGCCAAGGCCGGACAGGTATCGCAGGTCTACGACCGTTGCGGTGAGAACGACTACCTCGTGGTCGTGGCTCTCGACAAGGTGAACCCTGCCGGATTCCAGCCCTTAGAGTCCGTTCAGGATAACCTGAAGCAGAAGGTGATGAACGACAAGAAGTTTGCCCTCCTGGCTGAGAAGCTGAAGGGCGTCACCTCCATTGCCGCTGCTCAGGCTGCCGGTGCAAAGGTGGACACCGTGAAGTTCATTACCTTCAACTCGCCTGTATTCGTCCAGGCCGTCGGCCAGCCTGAGTCAGCACTCAGCGGTGCCGTCGTAGGCACAGAAAAGGGCCAGTTCAGCAAGAACATCGTGAAGGGCAATGCCGGTGCATACGTCTTCCAGGTGCTCGACCGTACTACCCGCCAGGGCGTCAACTACGATGAGGCCGCCGTTCAGCGCGGACTCCGCCAGACCGGACTCCAGCAGGCACTGGGACTCGCCTTCCAGGAGCTGCAGAACAAGGCTAAAGTGGAAGACAACCGCTACCGCTTCTTCTAATTGAACAAAAATAGGGACTGTGTCCGTTCGATAGGGATACTCATCAAATAACCTTGAAAACCGGGACGTTTCCTCTTGCCAATGGCGGGCCGCTAACCAAGCTTCATTGTCGTATAAGATGCCGGCGGATTACAAAGGCGGAGGGAGCCCACAACCTCTCATAAAGGAGTTTTCATCACATCACTGGCACAGATCCCTTTTAACTTAAAAACTCAGAAACGCAAGTCAGGCGGACAGCAAACATGCTGCCCGCCTGATGTTTTTTTCTCAAAATAGTTTCCGTGTTACAAGCTTTTTTCGTAATTTTGCAGCCACCAAGACAACTTTGAACCTAATATGACAACCGACGAACAGAGAATCAACGAGTTGCGCCGGCAGCTGCATGAGCACAACCACCGGTACTACGTGCTGAACCAGCCCATCATCAGCGACCAGGAGTTCGACATGATGATGCACGAGCTGGAGGAGCTGGAAGTCCGACACCCTGAGTTCTACGACCCCAACTCGCCGACACAGCGCGTGGGCAGCGACATTCAGTCGGAGTTCCACCAGGTGGCTCATCGTTACCCGATGCTCTCGCTGTCCAACACCTACAACGAGCAGGACGTGCGCGACTGGTACGAATCGGTGAGCAAAGGGCTCGCCGGCGAGGACTTCGAAGTGTGCTGCGAACTGAAGTACGACGGGCTGAGCATTTCGCTCACCTACCACGACGGCCGACTTATCCAGGCAGTCACCCGTGGCGACGGCGTGCAGGGCGATGACGTGACACAGAACGTCAGGACAATCCGATCCATTCCCCTTGTTTTAAATGAAGAAATAAGAATGAAGAATGAAGAATTTCCTAAGGATTTCGAAATCCGAGGTGAGATTCTCATGCCCTGGACCAGCTTCGAGCGTCTCAACCGTGAGCGTGAAGCTGCCGAAGAGCCGCTCTTTGCCAACCCGCGCAACGCCGCCAGCGGCACCCTGAAGAGCCTCGACCCGAAGGTGGTAGCCAGCCGAGGCCTGGACGCTTACCTCTACTACTTGCTGGGGAACGAGCTGCCCGCCGAGGGCCACTACGAGAACCTGCAGGCGGCTGCCAGCTGGGGATTCAAGATTTCGCAGGGCATGAAAAAAGTGCGCTCTGTGGAGGAGATTCTCGACTTCATTAGCTATTGGGACGTGGAGCGCAAGAACCTGCCCGTGGCCACTGACGGCATCGTGCTCAAGGTGAACAGCCTCCGACAACAGCGTGCCTTAGGTTTCACGGCAAAGAGTCCCCGCTGGGCCATTGCTTATAAGTTCAAGGCTGAGCGCGCCTGCACCCGTCTGTTGGAGGTGACCTATCAGGTGGGGCGCACAGGAGCTGTCACCCCCGTGGCTAACATGGAGCCCGTGCAACTGGCGGGAACGACCGTCAAGCGCGCCACACTCAACAACGAGGACTTCATCCGCAGCCTTGACCTGCACTTGGGCGATTATGTCTACGTGGAGAAAGGCGGCGAAATCATTCCCAAGATTGTAGGTGTGGACATCGACCAGAGGCCTATCATCGCCCAGCCCGTACAGTTCATCAAGCGCTGCCCGGAGTGCGGAACAGCGCTGGTACGTTATGAAGGGGAGGCAGCCTGGTACTGCCCTAACGACACGGGCTGCCCGCCACAGATAAAAGGCCGCATAGAGCATTTCATTTCGCGCAAGGCGATGAATATCAAGTCGCTGGGTCCTGAGACCGTCGACGACTACTACCGTCAGGGGCTGATACACAACGTGGCCGACCTCTACGACATCCAGGTGCAGCAAATCAACGGCGACGGCTCACGTACCCGCTCCGCACAACTTGTCGTCCGCGGCATTGAACAGTCGAAGGAGGTGCCCTTCGAGCGCGTGCTCTTTGCCTTAGGCATCCGCTTTGTGGGCGAAACCTCGGCACGTCTGCTGGCACGCCATTTCAAGTCGATGGACGCTCTCATGGCCGCCTCGATGGAGGAACTGCAGGAGGTGGAAGGCATCGGCGAGGTGATGGCCAAGAGCATCGTTGACTATTTCCATAACGAGGCGAACCTCGCCATTGTGGAGCGGCTGCGCGGCTACGGCTTGCAGTTCGCCCTCAGCGAGGAGCAGACGGCAGCCCAAAGCGACCGCCTTGCCGGGCAAAGCATCGTCATCAGCGGAGTGTTCCTGCACCACAGCCGCGACGAGTACAAGTTGCTCATCGAGCAGCACGGCGGGAAGAACGTAGGCAGCATCAGCAGCAAGACCTCCTTCATCCTTGCCGGCGACAACATGGGACCCTCAAAGCTGGAGAAAGCCCGGAAACTGGGCATCAGAATCGTCAGCGAGGATGAGTTCCTCGCAATAATCGCATAGCATATTAACTCAAAATCGTATAACTATGTCAACACTTACTCTTTTCATTGTCATGGTCTTCTGCGTGGGCTATCTTTGCATTGCCCTTGAGAGCCTGACGAAAGTAAACAAGGCAGCCATTGCGCTGCTGATGTGTGTGCTTTGCTGGACGCTGTTCATGCTTAGCCCGGGTGCTTATTGTCCTGACGTGGCAGCCGACGGTGTGCTCCACCATGTGGCCGAGGTGATTGAGCATCACTTAGGCGATGCCGCCAGCACGCTTTTCTTCCTCATGGGAGCGATGACCATCGTGGAGATTGTCGACATCAACGGCGGCTTTAACTTCGTGCGCGAAACGATGAAGACGCGGTCGAAGCGCAAGCTGCTGTGGCGCATGGCGTTCATGACGTTCTTCCTGTCGGCCATCCTCGACAACCTCACCACGTCTATCGTAATGGTCATGGTGCTGCGCAAGCTGGTTCAGAGCCGTGAGGAGCGGCTCATCTATGCGGCGCTCATCGTCATTTCAGCGAATAGCGGCGGCGCGTTCTCGCCCATCGGCGACGTGACGACGATTATGCTTTGGATCAAAGGCGTCATCACTACACAGGGCGTTATCACCGAGATATTTATCCCCTCGCTTGTATCGATGCTCATCCCGGCAGCCATCCTGAGCCTGCATCTGAAAGGGAAGTTCGACAAAGCGCAGAACCTACCGAAGGCCTCTGTGACGCAATTCACAAAGGTGCAGCGTGACATTATCTTCTGGTTAGGCGTGGGCGGTCTGTGCTTCGTGCCTATCTTTAAGACGCTGACCCATCTGCCGCCGTTCATGGGCATCCTGCTCGTACTGGGCGTGCTGTGGACGGTGACGGAGATTTTCCACTACAACACCGCCGAGGATGACACGATGGCAAAGCGCGTGAGCGACATCATGACACGCATCGACCTCTCGACCATCATGTTCTTCCTGGGAATACTCATGGCCGTGGCCGTGCTGCAGGAGGTGGGCGTTCTCGCCGCCCTTGGTGAGGGCCTGAACGAGACGTTCGAGGGCAACTACTATGTCATCAACGGCATCATCGGCGTGCTGTCGTCGATAGTCGATAACGTGCCGCTCGTGGCCGGCTGTATGGGAATGTACCCTGTGGCGGCAGAGGGCGCGATGGCCGTAGATGGCATCTTCTGGCAGCTGCTGGCCTACTGCGCCGGTGTAGGCGGCTCGATGCTCATCATCGGCTCGGCAGCCGGTGTGGTGGTCATGGGTCTGGAGAAGATTTCTTTTGGGTGGTACATGAAACGTATTACGTGGATAGCCTTCACGGGCTATCTGGCCGGAATACTCATCTACTGGGTGGAGAAACTGGTGTTCTGATATGGAATGGACTGAGAACATCATCATAGCTGATGCCGACTACGTGGACAGCGTGGCCTTTAATCTGACAGTGAACTTCGAGCGCATGATTGGCCGGCGCATACCACCGGCCGACATGGCCCGATGGGTGGAGTGCATAGCATTAGACGGAGGAATGAGGCCATTTGACGAGACGCAAGCACCGCCTACTACGCAGGTGGTACTGGTGCACGGGATGGGGAAGAAACGCATGGAGAACTTCGTACCGGGGAATTATTCCGACGAACTCCACGGGAAGGCGTTCACTGGCAACCTGGGCGAGTTTATGTTCACCTGTGTCAATCCTGAAGGATTTACTACTACGGACGCCCTGCTGCAGGATACGTTGCAACTGGCACTACAGGCTGAGGACGTGAAGCGTATCATGGTGGTACCCAGCGAGCAGGGCACTGACAGTGTCCGCCGTATATTCAGGCAAACAACAGACGGTGACACGCCGAAACGTGTCACCGTCTTTACCATGCAGCCCACTGCGGGCGGGCATTTCTCACAAGAGATGCTGGGTTACTCACTTATGGCTGCCTTAGGAGTGAAGGGCAGTGAGTTGAAACCCGACCTGTAATCCTATACGAAGCTGATGACTCCTTGCTGCGGCTCCAGCGGCTCTGAGCGTTGTGGCTCGGAGTTGGTAGTCTTGTCGCTGCCAATACTGGCCAATATATCCTTTGTGCGCTTGTAGGTAGGCGTCTGCTCCACGTCACTGATGACATTGTCGTTGTCAAGATCCTCAGGAGCGAAGATGTAGATATTAGGACGTCGTTTGTAGTGCTTGGCAGTGCCGCTATCGCCGTAGTAGTGGTCACGTCGCTCGCCTCTCTTGGCAGCCTTCTCCTGCTCCTCGGCCAGACGGTTGGCCTCCTCGCGGGTCTGCTGCTTGGCCATACGCTCTTCCATACCGTCGACGTTCTGCATGCCGAAGCCGGTAGCCAGAATGGTAACCTTCACGCGCTTGCCCAATTCGGGATCAACGGCAACGCCCCACTTGAACACGAACTCGGAGCCAAAACGCTCCATGAATTCATGCACGTAGTTCATCTCCTCCATCATGAAGTTGTCCTTCGAGTCTTTCTGATGTGAGAACGAAATATTGAGCAAGATCTTCTTCGAGTTGAAGATGTCGTTGTCGTTGAGCAGTGGCGAGTTAAGGGCATCTTCGATGGCTTTCTTAACACGATCCTCACCCTCGCCAAATCCGGTCGACATGATAGCCACTCCGCCGTCCTGCAGCACGGTTTTCACGTCGTTGAAGTCGAGGTTCATCGTTCCGTGCAGGGTGATAATCTCCGCGATGCTCTTGGCAGCCACGGAAAGCGTGTCGTCGGCCTTTCCGAAAGCATCGAGGAACGAGAGTTCGGGGTAGATGGCACGCAACCGCTCGTTGTTGATGACGAGCAGGGCGTCGACGTGCTTTGACATCTCTTCCACGCCGTCGAGTGCCTGGTCAATCTTCTTATTACCCTCAAAGCGGAAAGGAATGGTGACGATACCCACGGTGAGGATATCCATCTCCTTCGACACACGTGCAATGACGGGCGCAGCACCCGTACCGGTACCACCGCCCATACCAGCAGTGATGAAGGCCATGCGAGTTCCGTCGTTAAGCATATTGCGTATATCCATGAGGCTCTCCTCGGCCGCGGCACGTGCCTTTTCAGGACGGTTGCCGGCTCCAAGCCCCTCGCTGCCCAGCTGGAGTTTAACGGGTACGGGCGAGTCGTTTAGTGCCTGATTGTCGGTGTTGCACACTACGAAGGTCACGTCGTGGATACCTTCCTTGTACATGTGGTTCACAGCGTTACCGCCACCGCCGCCTACGCCGATGACCTTGATGATGCTGTGCTTCTCTTCGGGAACGCCGAAGTCTAGTATTTC
Source organism: Prevotella sp. (assembly GCA_017645905.1). GTDB lineage: Bacteria > Bacteroidota > Bacteroidia > Bacteroidales > Bacteroidaceae > Prevotella. The sequence continues at coordinate 16,790 of JAGCNO010000126.1, forward strand.
GTTGCTGTTCATAATGATTTCCGTTTTTGCGTTATGACGTTATTTCGTTATTACGACTTATTCCTCAGAAACGATGTCGCTGCCGAACTGTTTGAGGGCTCTGCCAGCCTTCTTCCACCAGCTGTTCTCTTTCTTCTTGCGGCGCTCCTCTTCGCGTTTGCGCTCTTCTTCCTCACGGCGGATGCGATCTTCTTCCTCCTTCTTACGGCGTGCCTCTTCTGCAGCCTTCTCCTCTTCCTGCTGAGTACGGATGACTCCAGGGTCGGTCTCATGTGCCTGACGGGGCCTACGGTCGTTGATGGTGGGTTGCTGCTCCTCTTCTTCATCAAAGAGGCCACTGCCTTTAGGGTCGAAGGGCTTTCCTGCACAGTTCATATCGCCCTTAATGAGAAGTCCGAGCACGGTGTTGTACATACCATTCTTGGCCTTAATCAGATCGTTGCCGCTATTGATGGTTGTAGTGACGAACTTTGCCACGCGCACTTTTTCTATGCGTGTGGTGTTGGTGAAAGCCTTCTCTATGTTCTTCATGTTCGAGCCGCCTCCGGTGAGGATGATGCCACCAAGCATCTTGCCGTCGTAGTCGTCGGGAATCTGGTAATGAACGTTTGCAATGATTTCCTCCATGCGTCCCTCGACAATCTCAATAAAACGGCGGCTATCCACCTGCCGCTCTGGGTCGATGGAGTATTTCAGCGTTGGGTCAATGTCATTATTGTCAGTATAGGCCGAAGCATACTTCAGCTTCATGGCCTCTGCCTCGCTCTCTTCCATCTGCAAGGAAGCGATGTCCTTGGTGACGTTGTTCGAGCCGAGGGGAATGACGACGAGGTGGCGAAGCACATTTTTCCAGAACACAGAGACGGTGGTGGTGTCGGCGCCAATATCTACGAGTGCACATCCTGAGCGTTTCTCAGCCTCGGTGAGCACGGCATCGGCCAGTGCTAAGGGAGCAAGATACATGTCGGCCACGTTGATATTGGCTGTCTCGAAACAGCGGTTCAGGTTCTGGAAGAACGATTTGCGCTCCAAGATGTTAAGGAAGTTACCCTCAAGCCTTGTGGCACGTATACCCACGGGATCCATCTGATAGTTGGTATCCACCTTGTATTCCAGCTCTGCCACGTCAAGGATTTTCTGGTCGGGGTAGTCCAGGCTCCAGTTAGCGTCCATCAGTTCGGCGACCATCTGCTGCGTAATCTTCGTACTTTCCGTGAAGTCCTTGGTAATGGTATTCTTCACACTGCGAATGCTCTGTCCGCCCACGCCGACGAAGACCTGAGTAATGCGAGTCTTGAGCTGTGCCTCTAGTTTCTTCACAATGTTTGTCAGCGACTGCGCGGTCTTGTCGATGTTGTAGACCACGCCTTTACGGATGAACGACGAGGAGTCCTCCTGTGCCATTGCCAGCACGGAAATGCTCCCGTCAGGCTTTTTCTGTCCGGCAATGCCTGTCACCTTCGATGAGCCGAGCTCTATCGCCACGATAAAGTCTTTTTGTTCTGTTGCCATACCTCTCTTATTTACGATTTACGTATTGTCGATTTTCGATTTATTTGTTTATGAAGTTACAAATTTACTATTTATTTTCCCCTTCTTCGGAACGTCTGATTCGTTTATAACATTTTTTTTCTTTATTTATTGTAATTTCAGTCTCTATCTTCTTTTGCAAATAATCTGGTTGTCGTATTCCACGCTGACCCGCGAATACTTGTTCCATCCTGCCTCATTGAGTCCGTAGAGGTAGAATTTGCGCAGCCGTTCCAGCTTTTTCGTAATACGTTTCGGTTGTCCGAGGTATGCAATATGATCTCCCACGCGCGGCACCAGTTCCACGCTTCCGTCGGCGAGTATGTTCAGTTGTGTGATTTCGCTTTTCCAGAATTCATCGTTGTTAATGATGTTTGCCAGCGGTGCGAGCACCTTCTCGGCGTATGGCTTCGAAATAAAGCCTGTGCAGACGATGAGTTTGCAGGAGTACTCTGTTCGCGGCATGGGTTTTCCGTGAGTGTCGACGTAGTAGTCCTCACCAAGGTTGTTCATGACGCGTACGACGGGTATACGCTGGTACACGTTTACACGAACCGTTCCTTCCTGTGTAGTCCAGCACTCGGCATCTTCTATCAGTTCCTTGGCTTCGAGTGCTTCCTCCATCTGGCGCAAGTTAATGGATGTCAGCGGCTTGCCGACGGGCGAGAGTTTGTCTGTGACGAGCATTTGCTTCACCTCATCACAGGTCAGGAATCCCGGCATGTCACTCTTCTCGATGGTGATGTCGACCCCTTGACAACGTACCTCCGTGTCGGGCTTATTGAAGGCCGACATCGCCAATACCAGGTAGACTGCCAGTATGATATTAAACGTTATTAATACTATTTTCTTCCACATAGAATTTCTGTTATCTGCGGTACTTTGTCGTCGAGGTCGCCGGCTCCGAGCACTACAAGGACATCGAAGTCACGGCTCTTGACGAGGTCGAGCACGTCGTTTTTGTTGATGAGCTGCCGTTCCACGCCCGGCTTCAGGTTGTCGTAGATGAGCTTCGAGGTGACACCTTCGATGGGCAGTTCACGGGCGGGATAGATATCGGTAAGTATGACCTCGTCGAGCTGGCTCAGTGCCTCAGCAAACTCACGGTAGAAGTCGCGGGTACGGGTGTAGAGATGGGGCTGGAAAATGGCCGTGATGTGGCGGTCACGGTAGAGCTGGCGCAGCGAGCGGGCACTCTCGTAGATTTCCTTCGGGTGGTGGGCGTAATCGCTGAGGAACACCAGTTGCGGGGTCTTGATCTTGAAGTCGAAACGGCGGTCCACGCCGCTATAGGTTCTCATGCCTTCGCGCAGTTCCTCGGCCCTACAGCCAGCCAACTGTGCCATAGCCATAGCGGCGATGCCGTTCTCGATGTTGATGGGTATGGGGTTGCCCAGTATCACGTCCTTGACCGACTCGATGGGTGAGACAAAGTCGAAGGTAATCTCTCCGTTGTCTATCTTTACTTTTTCAGCATGGAAGTCGCCCTCGTTGAGAGCATAGTCATATCGGCGCACGCCTTCAGGCAGACGTTCCTTCATCTCCAAGCCACGGTGGATGATGAGTGCGCCACCCGGCTGAATCAGCTCAGTATAGTGGGCAAAGCTCTCTAAGTAGGCCTCCTTCGTGCCGTAGATGTCGAGGTGGTCGGGGTCTGTGGCGGTGATGACGGTCATCCAAGGCGACAGCCAGTGGAAGGATCGGTCGAACTCGTCGGCCTCGATTACCACGTAGTCTGAGTCGGAGACGATGTAGTTCGTGCCATAGTTCTTGGTGATGCCCCCGAGGAAGGCGTTACAGTCAAGATGGCTCTCGTGCATGATGTGGGCACACATGGCGCTGGTCGAGGTCTTGCCGTGTGTACCGGCCACGCAGAGCCCCTTCATCTGGCGTGTCAGCGTGCCAAGCAGCTGGGCGCGTTTCTGCAGGTCGAAACCATGCTCACGGAAATAGACCAGCTCCTTATGCTCGGCTGGGATGGCGGGAGTATAGACCACGAGGCACGAGTCTTTCTGCTTGCAGGCATCGGGGATGGCATCGAGGTCTTCCTCGTAGTGGATGAGGGCTCCCTCCTGTTCCAGACGGCGAGTCAGCTCGGAAGGAGCACGGTCGTAGCCTGCCACGACGAGACCGCGACGGAGGAAGTAGCGGGCGATGGCACTCATGCCGATGCCGCCGATGCCGATAAAGTAGACGGATGATATGTTCATTTACGATTTACAAATTTTCGATTTTACGATTTGTTACTGGGCTTTTGCCAGCTTCAGCACTTCCTCTGCGATGATACGAGCACTGTCGGGGAGCGCCATTTTAAGTACGTTCTCGCTGAGCGAGCAGAGGCGGGCATCGTCGGCAACGGTCTGCATGGCCAGGGGGATGAGCTTTTCGCGTGCCTCGCTGTCCTTGACGTAGAGGGCGGCATCACGGTTGGCCAGCGCGAGGGCGTTCTTCGTCTGGTGGTCCTCAGCCACGTTGGGACTGGGCACGAGGATGACGGGCTTGCCGATGAGGCAGAACTCCGAGATGCTGCTGGCTCCGGCACGGCTGACGACGAGGTCGGCGGCGCGGTAGGCAGCGGCCATGTCTGCGATAAAATCGCAGACGAAGAGACGGGACGGCTGGCCCATCTGTTTGAGCTGGTTGAGGATTTCCTCGTGGTAGTACTTGCCGGTCTGCCAGATGAACTGGAGGTCGGAGGCAGCTATTTCCTGCAAGTGGTTGAGCACGCTCTCGTTGATGGTACGGGCACCGAGGCTACCACCCACAAGGAGAACGGTCTTCTTGTCGGGGGAGAGGCCGAAGCTTTTCAGCGCCTCCTCACGGGTGACCGGCGAATCGAGCAACGACTGGCGAACGGGGTTGCCCGTGAGCATGAGCTTTTCCTTGGGGAAGAAACGTTCCATGCCCTCGTAGGCCACACATATCTTCGCGGCCTTGTCGGCCAGCTGCTTGTTGGCCAGACCGGCGTAGCTGTTCTGCTCCTGTATGAGCGTGGGGATGCCAAGGGCGTTGGCAGCTCCGAGGGCTGCACTACTGGCATATCCCCCTACCCCGACGGCCACCTGCGGACGGAACTCGCGCAGTATCTGCTTCGCCATACGCTTGCTGCGCAGATAGTCCAGTGCCACGCCGATGTTCTGAGGCTTCCACAGCGGACGGTAGAATCCTCGGATGGGCAAACCCTTGATCTCGTAGCCCGCCTGGGGCACGCGCTGCATCTCCATGCGCCCCTCTGCTCCGATGAAGAGAATCTCGGCGTTGGGCCGCAACTCGCGGATGGCGTTGGCTATCGATACGGCCGGAAAAATGTGACCGCCGGTGCCGCCTCCGCTGATGATGATTCTGATGTTAGAATTATCGGCCATAGTTTTCTTATATAATCCTTTAACAATCAGTAATTTATACGCTCGTTAAAAAATACTGTCTGACTCCCCCTCGGAGAATAAGCCGTTCTTTCCATGAGAAAAAGCCGTTCTTTCGATGAGAATAAGCCGTTCTTTCTATGGGAAAAAGCCGTTCTTTCTATGGGTTTGAACCGTCCAAAGTCTCGGCCCTCTGCACCTGCACCCGCTTGGCGCTCTTGCTCACGCTAAGAATGACACCGATATAGGCGCAGTTGACGATGGTCGACGTGCCACCTTTGGACACGAGCGGCAGCGGCTGTCCGGTGACGATACCGAAGTCTACGGCCACGCACATGTTGATGACGGCCTGGTAGACCAACAGCAGGGCCAGGCCCATGACAAGGAAGGCCGGGAAGTTGTTTTCGCACCGGCTCGCTATGCGTGCTGCACGGAAGAGCAGTATGACGTAGAGGAACACCACAAGGATGGCCCCTATGATGCCCATCTCCTCGATGATGATAGCATAGATGAAGTCTGAGAAGGCCTGCGGCAGGTAGTCGCGCTCCACGCTGTTGCCCGGTCCCTTGCCGATGATGCCACATGAGGCGATGGCGAGGTTGGCGTGGGTCACTTGGAAGTTCTTGTCCGTAATCTTATAGTCCTCCGGATTTTCGGGCTTGCCAGGCATGAGCAGACGGTTACGCCAAGTGCCGAAGCGGTGGGTGAGCTTCTCGAAGGCATTCTTCTCGCCCTTTTTCTTCTCAACGACACGCTCGGTCTTCACGCCGGCCCGTGCGTCGGCCAGCTCCTGCTCGGCCTCTTTGTCCATGCTACCCAGACCGAAGACGAGGCCCATGAAAAGTGCTGCACAGGCGACCAGTACGCCGGCAAGCTTGCCTATCTGCTTCCAAGGCACCCGGCCAAGGACCATCATCGTGCAGATGACGGCGAAGAGCAGGATAGCCGTTGAGAGGTTCTCCAGACCGATGAGCAGTACGGCAGGCACCGTCATCCACAGGATGTACTTCATGGCCAGCGGGTCGGCACCGCTGTCGTCTTCACGTTGCAAGGCACTGAGAATCTGAGCAGTGAAGAGCACCATCGTGCCCTTGGCAATCTCGGAAGGCTGGAAAGTGAAGCCTGGCAGCTGGATGACGCGGTTGGCACCGTTGATGCTCTCGCCAAAGACGAGCACCCAGATCAGCGTGGCGTAGGTGATGATGAGCAGGATAGGCGTGATGAGCTTAAAGTAGCGGCACTGGATGTTGAGCGTGACGATGGCCACAACCAAGCCGGCGAGGATGGTGCCGCAGTGGTAGAAGAGCGGGCCGAGGTAGTCTTGCGACTTGTAGGTCAGCGTGCTCGAGGCCGAAAAGACCTCGACAATGCTGATGAGGCAGAGGAAGAGAAACACCGTCCAGATGCCCTTGTCGCCCTTGAAGAGTACGCCTATCTTGTTCATGTTCTTGTTTTTCTTTTTTAGCTATAGATACTATAGAAGATATAGATGCTATAGAGACTATAGATTCTATAGCGACTATAGACTCCTTGCCAGCTCCTTAAACTGTTCCCCCCGGTCCTCCATATTGTGGAAGAGGTCGAAGGAGGCGCAACAGGGAGAGAGGAGTACGGTCTCGCCGGGCTGGGCCAGCTCGTAACAGGCTTCCATACACTCGCGCATGGAGTGGGTGTCGCGCACGGGGATGCCCATGTTGTCGAAGTTCTCGTGCAGCTTCGTGTTGTCGGCACCAAGGTAGACCAGGGCGGAGCACTTCTCCTTTACGAGCGGCTTGATGGGCGCGTAGTCGTTGCCCTTGTCCTTGCCGCCGATGATGAGCACCACCTTCGTCTTCATCGAGTCGAGCGCATACCAGCAGGCATCGACGTTAGTGGCTTTCGAGTCGTTGACGTACTGCACGCCACGCACGGTGCACACTTTCTCTAAACGGTGCTCCACGCCGGGGAAGTCGCTGAGGCTCTTGCGGATAACCTCCTTCTTGATACCCGCGATGTTACCGGCCAAACCGGCGGCCAGCGAATTGTAGATGTTGTGGCGGCCGGTGAGGCTAAGGCTCTCCTGCTCCATGTTGAAGGGTGTGGGCTTCTCCAGCTTGTACTGTCCGGCCTCAATGTAGCCAATGCTGCCTTTCTCCTTCAGTTCGGAGAAGGGATATTGGATGGCCTTGATGTCGTACTTCTCCAGCTCGCGCTTGATGATGGGGTCGTCGTTCCAGTAGATGAAGGCGTCCTCCTCGGTCTGGTTCTGCAGGATGCGCATCTTTGCGTCCACGTAATACTGCATCTCAAAGTCGTAGCGGTCCAGGTGGTCGGGCGTGATGTTCAACAGCACGGCAATGTTGGCCCGGAAGTCGTACATGTTGTCAAGCTGGAACGAGCTCAGCTCGATAATGTAGTATTCGTGCGGTTCCTCGGCCACCTGCAGGGCCAGCGAATGACCGATGTTTCCAGCCAGGCCGGCATCGTAACCCGCAGTCTTGAAGATGTGGTAGATGAGCGACGTAGTGGTCGTCTTGCCGTTGGAGCCAGTAATGCAAATCATCTTCGAACGTGTGTAGCGGCCGGCGAACTCTATCTCGCTGATGATGGGGATGCCGGCGGCTTTCACCTTCCGAATCATAGGGGCTGTATCGGGTATGCCGGGGCTCTTGATGATTTCGGCAGCGTTGAGGATGAGGGTCTCCGTGTGGTGGCCTTCCTCCCACGCTATGCCGCGCTCGTCGAGCATCTGCTTATAGTTAGGAGCAATCTTCGACATGTCTGAAACAAACACGTCGAAGCCCTCTTTCTTTGCAAGTATGGCGGCGCCAGTACCGCTCTCGCCGGCGCCAAGTATGACTATTCTCTTCATTATCTTATCTTCAGTGTTATTATTGTAAGTGCTGCCAGGATGATGGTCGTTATCCAGAAGCGTATGGTGATTTTCGATTCATGGAAGGGTCTGTTAGGCCATCCTTTGAGGATGTAGCGCGAGGTGGGGTCGAGCTGAGAGTCCAGACGGCGGAAGTTGTCGTGGATGGGCGTCGAGCGGAACACCCGCACGCGCTGGCCTTTCTTCTTCATCAGCTTGAACCACTGTGTTTGGATAATGACGCTCAGACTCTCGACGAAGAAGATGCCGCAAAGGATGGGCAGCAGCAGCTCCTTGTGGATGATGACGGCGCAGACACCGATGATTCCACCGATTGTGAGCGAGCCGGTGTCGCCCATGAAAACCTGGGCGGGGAAGGCGTTGTACCACAGAAAACCAATCATGGCGCCTACGAACGCGGCGAGGAAGATAACCAGCTCCTCACTATGTGGGATATACATGATGTCGAAATAGGAGGCGTAGCCGATGTGCGACGAAACGTAAGCGAGCACGCCCAGCGCCACACCGATGATGGCGGAGTTGCCGGCGCACATGCCGTCCATGCCGTCGTTGAGGTTGGCACCGTTGCTCACAGCGGTAACCACGATGATGGTCATCAGTACGAAGACAATCCAACCAGCGGCTACCTTATGCTTACCGACGAACGACATCATCTCGGAGTAGCTGAGGTTATGGTGCTTAGTGAAGGGAATGGTGGTCGTCAGGCTCTTATGTGCCTCCGTCTCGTGTTTCACAATTTCCGTCTGGTTCTGATGCGATTCGGAAATGTTCTCTCGCATGACTACATCGGGGCTTAGGTAAAGAACCAAGCCCACGATGAAGCCGATGCTTACCTGACCAACAATCTTGTATTTACCTTTCAGGCCTTCCTTGTGACGACGGAAAATCTTGATGTAGTCATCGGCGAAGCCCAGGAATCCGAGCCACACCGTGGTGATAATCATCAAAATGAGGTAGGTATTACGCAGACGGCCCAACAGTAGCACGGGCACGAGTATTGACACAATGATAATAATACCACCCATGGTGGGAACACCTTTCTTCTCCACGCCGAACGGGTCGATGGCAGGGTCGCGTTCGGTCTCGAACACCTTTTTGCGCTTCATCCACTTGATGAACCACTCGCCAAACCATGCCGAGATGACCAACGACAGGATGAGTGCCAGCAGCGCACGGAACGAGATGTAGCTCCACAGGTGACTGCCCGGGATGTCGTATTGCTCTAAGAAACGAAAGATGTAGTATAGCATTTTTATTCACTGATAATCTCACGAACCACCTCGCGGTCATCGAAGTGATGCTTCACTCCGTTTATCTCCTGATAGTCCTCATGGCCCTTGCCTGCAATGAGAATGACGTCGCCCCGTTGAGCCAG
>JAGCNO010000127.1 GCA_017645905.1 Prevotella sp.
AATGAAGTATCGCGCAGCAAAGCCCCGTAGGGGCAAGATAGGGGTAGCCAGCCATTCTTATGGCTGGTATGTAGAAGCCGCAGGGAAAGCATGCCGTAGGTATGCGATATGCATTACCTAATTATCGCGTACCTACGGCACGCACGTTACCGTCACCATTTTACCAGCCATAAGAATGGCTGGCTACCCCTATCTTGTCCCTACGGGGCTTTGCTGCGCGATACTTCATTACTTGCGAAAGTTGAGTAATTGAGAATTGAGGGCATCACTTATCACTTATCACTAATCTCACTTCGTATATCTCGCCTATCTGCTTGCGGGGCTTGGCCACGAACTTCACACGCACCTGCGTCTTGCCCTGCAGGAGCTCGGCGGGGATGGGATAGGTCTCGTACTTGAACTCCGAGATGCGATACTTGCCGGTGTTGTTCACCTCCTTCACCAGGACGTCGTCGACGAGGATGTCGAACTCGTGGCTCTTCCATTCGCCCACTCCCCAGTACTTCAGCTGGAGGCTGAGGTCGGTGCGCCCGGCGGTCTGCATAAGGTAGCTGAAGTAATGGCCGTCGCGGGCATCGCGCCAGAAGACGTCGTTGGTGTTGCCCGTCTGCGAGCGGTCGGTCTCCATCTTGTGGTCGGTCTCAGGCTGCTGCTCGCCAGGCTGCACCTTGTCGACGGTGCGGGCCTCCAGCGCCTGACGCTCCTGCTCCTCGCGGGCCAGATTGTCGAGGTAGCCCTTGTAGCTCTGAGGGGTGAGCGCCAGCCAGTACATCATGTAGCGGGCGTCGTGGAGCTCGAAGAAGGGGATGAGCTCGCTGGACATCGACGACTGGCCATTGACCATTTTTGTGCTGAGGGTGAAGTGGAGGGGCTTGCCGGCCACAGGCTGCAGCTGGTCGGCAATGGCGTCGATGTCGTCGTTTATAAGTATGGGGGCCTCGTTGATGGGCAGCTTCTTGCCACTGGCATATTGTCCGAAGCGGCTGTCATCGGCAATGAGGTGCGCAAGGTCTTCGGTGCCGGTCTTCATGGCCAGCAGCACGGGGCCGTGCATCAGGGCGACGTACTGCGGCACGTTGGGCAGATACTTGACGCTGTTGTGCATGGGGAAGGTGATGTCGATGACGTCGCCCTTTTTCCACTTACGGTCGATGGTGACGTAGCTCGAGGGGCCAGTGACGATGCTGACAGGCTGTCCGTTGACCTTCACAGAAAAAGCGCCGAGCTTTACCCAACCGGGGTAGCGTATCATGATGGTCGTTTGGTCGTTCTGTCGTTTGGTCGTTTGGGTAACGGTGATGCGGCTGGTCTCGGCGTAGGGAAAGAGCGTCTCCTGACGGAGCACGATGCCCTTCTCCTTCCAGTTGAGCTCGGAGCTGACGAAGAGGTTGACAAAGAGGGCGTCGCCCTTGTGGGTGTAGACGAACTGCCCGTACTTCCCGTGGTTCTCCATGCCTGTGCCCACGCAGCACCACATGGCCTCGTTGGGAGCCGAGTAGTTGCGATAGTGGCGCGGACGGGCAGGGGTGAAATAGACATAGCCACCGTGCTCGGGATGCTGGCTGGAAAGAATGTGATTGAACGTCGCCAGCTCGTAGTAGTCGGCATAGCGGGCCTCGGGGTTGCGGCGGTGGAGGTCCTCGGTGAGCTTCAGCATGTTGTTCGTGTTGCAGGTCTCAGGGCCGTCGATGTCGTTGATGAAGTCCATGCAGCCTTCCTTGCTGGGGAAGTGCTCACGACGACTGTTGCCGCCGAAGGCCAGCGAGCGCTCGCCGGTGACGATGTCCCAGAAGAAGTCGGCAGCCTGATGATAGACCTCGTCGCCAGCCAGCTCGGCAATGCGCTCGAAGCCTACGACCTTCGGCACCTGGGTGTTGGCGTGCATGTTGTCCAGGCAGTCCTGACGCTGGGACATCGGCGTGAGCAGACGGCGGTGGGAGAAACGGCGGGCCACGTCGAGATATTTCTTGTCGCCGGTGATGGCGTAGGCGTCGGCCAGCACCTCGTTCATGCCGCCATGCTCGTTGCCCAGCATGCGCTCCATCTGCTCGTCAGAGAGACCGGCCGTGAGGTCGATGGCCCAGTCGCAAAAGCCGAGGAAGAGCGTCTTGGCCTGCTCATTGCCGCAGTAGAGCCAGGCGTCGCGCAGCCCGGCGTACATCTTGTGAAGGTTGTAGAAGGGTGCCCAGGAGCCGAAATAGGTGCCGAAGTCGCCCTTCTTGAACGTCGACCAGATGCGCTCGCTGTTGGGCATGCCGCCGACGTAGCCCCTACCCCACTCCGCGTGGTTCTTCACATTGGCGTCGGCACACTCCTGCAGCTCGCCGATCATGTACTCCATCCGCTGGCGGCACTCCTCGCTGCCCGTGGCGGCGTTCATGGCCATCGCCGTAAGGTAGTGGCCGCCCACATGACCGTCCAGGCCGTCCCAGTTGGGATAGGCCTTGGCCTTGGGTGTGAGGCCGGCCTCCTTGCGGTAAGGGGCCAGCAGACGGTCGCAGTCATACTGCAGCAGCGTCTTGACGTTCAGGTCGCGGGCTTTCTTCAGAGGACCGTCCAGCAGGGTTACGTCGCCCAGCGGAAACTCATCGCAATACAGTCTGTCCTGAGCCACAGACGTTGAGCCAGTAGTCAAGAACAGGGAAATGACAAATATCCATCTCATCGTCTTATTCATTATCGTATTCTGCATAGTATTTAACGAATTACTCAGAGTGCGTCGAGCCAGCAGAGGAAGGCGACGAGCGAAGCGTTCCAGTTGATGGCAATCTCGTTGCTGGCGTATGACTCTGTTACATCCATATACGACTCGTCGGGGTAATTGGAGGTGTAGGGCACGGGCATCGTGGATTTGTCCTGCTGTCCGGGGTTAGGACCTCCCACAAGCATTCCGGGGAAGGGATTGTCGATGCCGTCGGAGGCCGAGGGACGGTGGTGAGGATGCATGGGACTCTTGTCGCCAAAGCCTGTCACGTAGCAGTAGCCAGTGGCATTGCGGCCTAACAGATAGTCGACATTCTGGAGGGCGAAGCGGCGATACTTCTCTGTGCCGAGCATCTTGTCGGCATAGAGCAGCGCCAAGGCCTGACAGCAGCAGTGCTCGGCCAGACAGCCCCATCCGAAGTCTCTCGGATTGTTGCCGTATGGTGACTGGAAGCACGATGTGGCGACATCCTTTACTGCCTCGTCGCAATAGGCCGTCAGCTGATTAAGCATCGTCTCGCATATCTCAGTATTATGATGGGCGAGCCACTCAAAGGCTCCGAGCGAAGCCACGTTGCCCCAGGTAGGTGTGGTGAAGCGCTGTGGCTGGTATTGCTGGGCATCGTCGAGATAAGCCTGGCGACCCGTCAGCCGGTAGAGAGCTGAGGCTGCCCAGAAGAACTCGTCGCTGGCGTTGCCGTCGCCATAAGTGCCAGTAGTCACGGCGGGGTCTTTCAACTGCTCCTGACGGTAGAAGGCCTTGGGGTGTTCCTTCGCCCACTGGTAGGCTCGCTCAGCCATAGCGGCTGCCGTTGAAGAGAAACCAGGATAGTCGTTCTGATAAGGCTCAAAGAGGCGGGCGGCATCGGCCATCACAGCGGCAAAGTCAAGCGCAGCAGTCACACTCTTTGCCACGACATAGCGCTGCTGCTTGCAGGCCTTCGGCATGATGAAGTCCTCGAAGTTGGGCGTCGTCAGCTTGTGATAGACACCACCGTCGTAGGGGTCTTGCATGGTCAGGAACCAGCGCAGGTTGAACATCATCTCGTCCAGGAAGTCGGGCGTCTTGTTCCCGCTTTCAGGGATGTCGGTGCGCAGGGCGTCGAAGTAGTCACGCTGTTGCTCGTAGGCCGCAAACATCAGTCCGATGCTGAAAGCAGAGTTCACCACATATTTATTGTAGTCGCCTGCATCGTACCACCCGTAGGGCGAACTGATAACCGTGCCGGCAGGGCGCAACGGCGAGGCAGCGGAGTTATGCACCAGCACATGGGTGTCAGCATGTCCCAGCGGACGGTTGTAGGCACCACCGAGGTCAATGGCAACCCCCGAGCGAACGAGATAGAACAGCCGCAGCGATGATTTTGCGATGTCCTGATATGGGCGTTCGGCTACGGTGAGGTCACATGTCTGATTCCCTACACTTACCTGATAGCGACCAGTGGACTTCAGCTCACCAAGGTCGACGACGTAACGGATCTTGCCCGACCAGGGCGACACGGCCTTGCGAATCATGGCCTTTGGCTTCACCGTCTTGCCGTCGGGTGTCGTCACACGCACTTTTCCCTTGGGGTTCATGCCTTCGACAACTATCACTTTCTCCTGCTGCGGATAGCATCCAACCTGGTTGCGGCGCAGTTCAATGGTGCCATCCTGTGCTTGGCAGACGATGGCAGCACTAATGGCGACGAAAGTCAGAATCAGTCTTTTCATAGTTCTTTCGTTTTTAGTTTATTGGTTATTGTCTATTGTTTCAGCTGGTTGTCGAGCTGCCACCCTGTTTTCGCTTCAAGGAGTGATCGGACGTTTCTTATTCTTCACTGCTCGGCAAAGTGGCCATCGAAGCTGATGGCATCACGGTTCTGGGACTGTACGTGAATATAGGTATTTCCCGTATCATACATTTCAATGCGATAACGATACAGGTCCTCCTTCGTCTTCACGTCCATCTCCATGAGCCACAGATGTGCCTTGGGACGACTCTCACGGTAATTAATCAAGGGAGCCTCGAAGTTCAGACCCTGTTCGGGAGTAATCATCGGTGCCCGATGAACCTGGCCGAGATAGGGCAGATAGCTACGGAGCGTGTCGCCCCGCAACTCCAGGAAGAAGTCGGGAGTGACCATCTTCGAGCCATAGCGCATGGCGTTCATCGACGTAATATCTACATGCCAGCGTCTCTCGGCAACGGCCTCCGTCACTGCTCTCTGCATCCTGGCCTTTTCCTCAGCCCGTTGCTGCTGGGAGGCACAACCCACGAGCAGGACGGCCAGCAGCCACAAGAGCACTTTTCTTTGAATCATTTCTGTCAGTCATTGGGGTTTACGAGGCTGTTTACTTGTTCCATCAGTCCCTTGCGAGACATGCCCTTGGCTACGGGCAGCAGATACCAGCGCACCGTCCAGCGAAGCGATTCTCCCGGCTGGAGCAGCGTGTAGGCTCCCTGACTTTCCAGCTCGATGTAGGTCTTGCCACGGTTCACATATACCTGCACCTCGGCCTCACCAGGGGCAGGCTGTCCAGACTGCAAGTCCTGGAACTGCTTCACCAGCAGCAGGCCGTCGGCACAATAGGCCAGCCAGCCGTGACCGTCGGCGTTCACCTTACGGTTCTGAGGAGCCTCATCGGTAACATACCAGGCAGCGCCTTCTACGGTCTCGAAGTTCATCAGCCCTGCAGGCCAGATGCTGTCGGTGGGAGCAAAGAAGATGACGCCGTCACCGTTCGTCACACGGGTAATCTCCCAGGGAGCCACACGGCGTGCCTCCTGCCCCTCGTTCTTGATGGAGTAGGTCACGACGAAGGCCCCGGCAGCGGCATCGGTCGTGAAGTCCTTGCCCACGCTGAACCCTAAGCGCTCTGACACGGGGCTGGTGAGGACGAGGTGTTGGGCGTCGTTCTTCACCACCTGATAGGCCTGCTTGTCAAACTCCGGCACGGGAGGCCAGTTCCACTCCTTCTGAGGGCTGGTCCAGAAGGTGCTGCCGAAGGACTCCGGCCACCGCGACTGAGAGATGACCTCCTGCTCCTTATATTTCAGCGAGAGGACTTTGCCGCCCTTTTCAGGGTCGACAATCATCTTGACGTCGCCCACACTAAGGGTGACCGCTGCCTCGCTGGGCGTGGGCGACTGTCCAAAGGAACGAGGGCCAGGCCCCTGCGCCTGCATCACGGCAGCAAGGCCAATGGCCATAAGTGAAAGAATCATTCTTTTCATGTCATAACCTTATTTTTCGGTGATATTGAGCACGACAACCGACTTTGCGGGAACGGTCATGGTGAGCACGTCGTTCTTCAGCTTAGCGTCCTTGAAGGCGACAGGAGCGACGACGGTGGGGTGCTGGAAGTCGTTGAAGTCGGCAACATTCTTCGAGGTGAGAATCTCTCCGCTCACGCTCTTGGCCTTGTAGCCGTCAATCTTGAAGTCGATGATCTGCGCCTTGTCGAGACTGACGTTGGTGACAGCCAGCACGAGACTGCCGTCGGTGGTCTTTGCTGCCGAGGCAGAGAGCATGGGGCACGGACGGTAGCCGGCATCCTTGGAGCCCTCCTTCTCCTTGAAATAGGCCTTGCTCACCTGGATGGTCTCCGTGGGAAGGTCAATGGGCAGGTAGGTGGCTTCCTGGAACGGGGTGTACATCTTGAAGATGTGATAAGTGGGCGTGAGCACCATGTGGCCAGTACCCACCTGGTCGGTGAGTATCATCGACTGTAAGACGTTGACTATCTGAGCGATATTAGCCATCTTCACACGGTCGGTGTACTTATGGAAGACGTTGAGCGAGAGCGCGGCCACAAAGGCATCGCGCAGAGCATTCTGCTGGTAGAGGTGACCGCTGACGGTGCCAGGCTCCTCGTCCCACCATGTGCCCCACTCGTCGACGAGCAGCCCTATCTTGCCCTTGGGGTCGGCCTTGTCCATGATGGCCTTGTGCTTCTTGATGACCTCCTCAATCTCGAGGCACTTGCCCAGGGCCCAGTAATACTGGTCGTTGTCGAACTTCGTGGCCGAGCCCTTCGAGCCGTCCCAGCCCGAGCAAGTATAATAATGCAAGGAGATGCCCTGCATGCGGTCGCCGATGTTCTTCATGCAGACCTCGGTCCAGTCGTAGTCGTAGTCACTGGCTCCCGAGGCGATGCGGTAGAGCTTATTGCCCGTATAGTCGCGAAGGTAGGTGTTGAACTTGCGGAACTCGTCGCTGTAGTACTGGGCAGTCATGTTGCCGCCGCAGCCCCAGGCCTCGTTGCCGATGCCGAAATACTTCACCTTCCAGGCCTTCTCACGACCGTTCTGGCGGCGCAGGCGGGCCATAGGCGTGTCGCCGTCTGAGGTCATGTACTCCACCCACTGGGCCATCTCCTTGACGGTGCCCGAACCGACGTTGCCGCTGATGTAAGGCTCGCAGCCAAGCATCTCGCAGAGGTTCAGGAACTCGTGCGTGCCGAAGGAGTTGTCCTCGATGGTGCCGCCCCAGTTGTTGTTGCGCAGCGAGGGACGCTTGTCCTTGGGGCCAATGCCGTCCATCCAGTGGTAGTCGTCGGCAAAGCAGCCTCCCGGCCAGCGCAGCACGGGAACCTTCAGCGCCTGGAGGGCCTCGAAGACGTCCTTACGGTAGCCTTTGATGTTGGGGATGGGTGAGTTCTCGCCCACCCAGAGGCCACCGTAGATACACGAGCCGAGATGCTCGGAGAACTGTCCATAGATTTCACGGTTGATCTTGGCACCAGGCTCATTAGCATGAATGGTAGCCTTAACGTTCTCTGCAGCTGTTGCCGTCAGGGCAAAAGCCATCGCAATAGTTGCGGAAATAATAGTCTTTCTCATGATTGAAAATATAAATTAGGAATTAGGAGTTAAGAAATAGGGGATGGTAAAGCCATGTCTCTCTTCCGGCACGTATTCGCCATTAATAAGTAGCGTTTTCCAAGGTCGGATATCCTTCAGCATAGCTTTCATCTCCTTTGCCAGCCCTTCAATGTTGCGAAACTCCTTGTCGTCTTGAAGCTTCACCTTAGCAGTAACCTCACAGTCAAGGAGATTCCCTGAAGCGTCGAGGCTGATATGCTTCACAGAGAAGATAATACGCTTCACGCCTTTCAGTTCAGGAGAGGCCTCGAGGTGGAGCGGGAAGCGGGCCTTGATGTCTTCCTGGCCTTTGAGGTCTGACAAGGAAAAACCTTCCGCCACCACCTTGTTGTGATAAGCCTGACAGGCGGTCACCTTTCCGTTTTTGACGGTCAGCACCTGCTCGTATTCATGGTTCCGCTCGTAACCTGAATGTTGGTAGTAAATCTTCTTGCCTTTCGCCGCCCTGATATCCTTTGAGAGCCAGCTCGCCACGATGCCGTCCTTCGTGTAGTAGTCCTTGAACAGACGCTGCATGTCGGCTTCGGCAATGCGCTGCTCATTGCGCTGCTTCGTTTCCTGGTCATAGACCTCCACCGTGATGCTGTCCAAGCAGAGCCGCTCGTCGCGGATGCTCCAATAGCCCGTGTAGCCATCCCAATTAGCGGTAGACCATGAGCGCTCCTTCGGCAATGCCGCCTTCAGGCTGAAATAAAGTATGGAATCATACTCGACAGGCTTAATGAGCAAGCTCCACCGCTCCCCGTCGATGTAGATGACGTCACCGTCCTGCCCCGTGGCAAAAGCACCGACGGCGACAGTCAACGCATAAATAACAGCAAATAGTTTCTTCATTCTTTTATTCTCTATTCAATCGTAGTCATCAATTTTTGGCAAAGTTACAAAAAACCATTCAAACTCGGTGTATTTATTCGCCAACTTTAACTATTCGGGCATAAAATATAAAAGGAGAAGACTATTTCAAGAAGTTGGTCTGGAATAATGTTACGTTAAAGGGTTGGAACAAGCTGTTTAAAAAGATGCTAAAAGCGGCTTTATTTCAGCAAAAAGGCAGGGATAAAGTAAACCCAAATCGGTTATTAGAAATCGCGCCAAGTCTTTGAGCCGTTCTTGCTCCATTTCATTACGCAAGCGTCTCCTTCGTCGCCGAGCGCTTCATTTCTCATTTCTCATTTCTCATTTAGCGTAGCGCAGAAAGCCGTTCTTTCGATTCGAATAAGCCGTTCTTTCGATGGGAATAAGCCGTTCTTTCGATGGGAATAAGCCGTTCTTTCTACCAGAGAAAGCCGTTCAAACTCTGAGACCATTTTAATGACCGATTAGAGTTGAAATCACGTCGGGATTTGATGTTTTTAAGCTACACAATTAAAAACTCTGTTCAGCCGAATTGCGCAATTCGGCTGAACAGAAGCACCGCCCACTTAGTAAGCTAATTAGTCGTTTGGGAAAATAGTCGTTTGTTCGTTTGGGTAATTAGTCGTTTAGTAGTTTGGGAGGCGAATACGTAAACGACCAAACAACCAAACGACCAATTATCAGGCTATTTCACCTCGAAGTCCAAGGCCTTGAGATCCTTGTCGAGCGAGGAAGTGCCATAGAGAATCTGGTAGCGGCCGGGCATCACAGCCAGCTCATAGGCCATCTCATCGTAGTACTCGAAAGCCTCGCCGTCAAGGGTAATGCTGGCTGTCTTGGTCTCGCCAGGCTTGAGACTCAGCTTCTGGAATCCTTTCAATGCCTTGATGGGAGCGCTGGCATCATCAAGGCGCTTTACATAAACCTGAACGGTCTCAGTGCCTTCGCGCTTACCAGTATTAGTTACAGGGACAGTAACTGTCACCTTGCCGTCCTTCTTCATCGACTTTCCGGAAAGCTTACCATTGCCCATGGCGAAGGTGGTATACGAAAGGCCGTAGCCGAAGGCATACTGAGGCTGGCCGGTGAAGTAGCGGTAGGTGCGGTTCTTCATCGAGTAGTCGAGGAAGTCGGGCAGGTCGTCGTTCGAGCGATAGAAGGTGACGGGGAGCTTGCCGCCGGGGTTGTAGTCGCCAAAGAGCACCTCGGCAAGGGCCTTGGCACCACCCTGACCGGCATACCAGGCCTGGAGGAGGGCGTCGTACTGGCCCTCGACACTTCCAAAGGCGATAGCCGAGCCGGAGCAGTTGACGAAGATGACGGGATTACCTGTGGTGTGCATGGCGCGGACAAGCATCTGCTGCACCTTCGGCAGTTCGATGTCCTGTTTGTCGCCACCCTCACCTTCCATACGAGCAGAGATGCCGCCGATGATGATAATGGCATCGGCACCCTTCACCTCGTTAGCAAGGTCGGAGAAGTCGACGAGCTTGCGCTCGCAGATGTCACCGCGCAGCATGGCGAACTGACCGTTGCCGTGAGCGTACTCAATGACTACGTCGTAGGTCTTGCCTGCCTCAACAGGGAAGGACTTATACTCCACGCGGCGGCCAAAACCGAAGCCGAAGCCGCGACGACCACCAGGCTTGCCTTCTTCGACCACTTCGCCGTTGACTTTTAAGACATAGCCGTTGTCGGTCGTCAGCGTGTACTTCATCTCGCCGGTGAAGGTGGAGACATACTGGCCGCTGATGCGGACGGAAAGCGTGTCGCGGTTGACGCCCTGGGCAAAGCCCCAGGCACCGAAGGTCGAGAAGTTCAGCTCGTTGTAGTAGTCGGTCTTGGCAGGCTCGCCGGCCAGTTCCTTGTTGTTGAAGAACTCCACCTTCACGCCCTTGCCGCCGTTGAAGTCCTGCAAGTGGTGGACGGTCTGATACTCGTCGTTCAGCTCGCAAGCCTTCTCGTAGATAATCTTTGCACCGGGCACGGCAGCCTTAATGCCGCTGAGCAGCGAGTGCTTATGAGCGTCGGTAGGTGTACCGCCATAGTTGCCGTTGAGCATGTCTACGTCGTCA
The DNA here is from genome assembly GCA_017645905.1 of Prevotella sp. GTDB lineage: Bacteria > Bacteroidota > Bacteroidia > Bacteroidales > Bacteroidaceae > Prevotella. The sequence continues at coordinate 10,501 of JAGCNO010000127.1, forward strand.
GCATTGGGGCCAAGGACGGCAAGGGTCTTGATGCTCTTGGAGAGGGGAAGCACGCCGCTGTTATGCAAGAGCACCATCGACTCGCGGGCGGCCTGGGTGGCCAGAGCATCGTGCTCTTCGCAGGAAATTGTCGACGGAGAAAGCGTCGACCACGGGAGCATGTCGGCAGGGTCGAACATGCCCAGCTCGAAGCGGCCCATGAGCGTCTTGCGCAAGTGAGCATCGAGGTCGCTCTCCTTGATAAGACCCTGCTTCAGGCCATCGGCCAGGCTCATAAAGACCTTGCCACACTCCAGGTCGGTGCCGTTAAGCACAGCATCGACAGAGGCCGACAACGGACCGTCGTGGGTCTCGTGCTGGCCCCTATTATAGAAGTTGTTGATGGCGTCGCAGTCGGTCAGTACGATGGCGTCATAGCCCCACTTATTGCGCAGGATGTCGATGAGCAGCTTGTCGCTGGCACAGCAAGGCTTGCCCTCGAAGCGCTGGTAGGCACACATCACCTCGCGCACATTGCCTTTCTTCACCAGCGCCTTGAAGGCCGGCAGATAGGTCTCCCAAAGGTCGCGGTGCGTAGGCTCGACGTTCATCGAGTGGCGCAGGGGCTCGGGACCGCTGTGCACGGCATAGTGCTTGGCACAGGCGTGGGTCTTGAAATAGCCGTCCTTAGGTTCTTGCATGCCCAGCACGGTCTCAACGCCGAGGACAGCATTCAAGTAGGGGTCTTCGCCACAGGTCTCCTGTCCCCTACCCCATCGCGGGTCGCGGAAGATGTTTACGTTCGGACACCAGAACGTCAGCTCGGGGTTGCCGGGATAGTAGGTCACACCCTGAGGAACATTGAAGATGTTGTGGTCGGAGCGGTTCCAGTTGGCACGGGCCTCGTCGCTTACCTGAGAGAAAACATCGTGGACAAGCTGCGCATTAAACGCGGCAGCCATGCCGATGGGCTGTGGGTAAACGGTATAGCCTCCCTGGCGCACACCGTGACAGGCCTCGCTCCACCAGTTGTAGGAGGGGATGCCGAGACGGTCGACAGACGCCGACTTGTTCATCATGAGTCCCACCTTCTCGTCGGGAGTGAGCAACGACAACAGGTTTTCCACTCGTTCCTCCCTCGAGAGCTTCGGGTCCTGGAACGGATACTTCACTTGCGCCGACACCGTCGACGTCAGCAGCGCTGTGAGCGCCAAAAGGAATAATTTCTTCATACTGTTAGTTTTTGGTTAAGGTATTTTCCTGTAATACTTTCTTTGCATTGCGCCACCTCTTCGGGCGTACCGGCAACGACAAGATTGCCGCCACGGTCGCCGCCCTCAGGACCAAGGTCGATGATGTGGTCGGCCATCTTGATGACGTCGAGGTTGTGCTCTATTATTAATATGGTGTGGCCGCGCTCTATGAGGGCGTCCATCGACTTCAGCAATCGGGCGATGTCGTGGAAGTGCAGACCAGTGGTGGGCTCGTCGAAGATGAAGAGCGTGGGCTCCTGCCGCTCCTGACCAATGAAATAGGCGAGCTTTACGCGCTGGTTCTCACCGCCGGAGAGGCTTGACGAGTTTTGGCCCAGCTTGATATAGCCGAGACCGACATCGTAAAGGGGACGGAGCCTTTTTACTATCGTCTCTTTCACTCCCCTTTCACTCCCTTTCACTTCCCCTTCACTCCCGAAAAACGACATTGCCTCCTCGATAGTCATGTTCAGCACGTCGTAGATGTTCTTCCCCTTGTACTTCACGTCAAGGATGTCGCTCTTGAAACGGTGGCCGTGACAGGCCTCGCACTCCAGCACAAGGTCAGCCATGAACTGCATCTCGACGGTGATGGTGCCAGCGCCCTTGCACTCGTCACAGCGTCCACCATCGGTGTTGAAAGAGAAATATTGTGCGGTAAAGCCCATCTGCTGTGCCAAAGGTTGCTCGGCAAAGAGGTCGCGAATGGCATCGTAGGCCTTGACGTAAGTGGCGGGATTGGAGCGTGTGGACTTTCCGATGGGGTTCTGGTCGACAAACTCCACACGCTTGATAGCATCGATATCACCTCCCAGGCCACCATACTCTCCTGGAGCGTCGAACACCTCGCCGAGGTGACGCTTCAGGGCGGGATAGAGAATGCCCTTGATAAGGCTCGACTTGCCACTGCCTGAGACACCTGTGACAACGGTCATCACATTGAGTGGTATCTGCACGTCGATGCCCCTCAGGTTGTTCATCCTTGCCTGATGAATATCGACATGCAGGTTCCAGGGGCGTCGGGAAGCGGGAACAGGAAGGGACTCATGGCCGGTCAGATACTGTAAGGTATAAGACCTTCCCCCCAGCCCCTCCCTAGAGGGAGGGGAGTATATACTCTCCTCGTTGACATTTTCCACAGTAGATGTAACTACTCCCCTCCCTTTTGGGAGGGGCTGGGGGGTGGGTCTGCTAGGCCCCGCATAGACAATCTCTCCTCCTAACCGTCCTGCGTCAGGGCCAACATCAATGAGGTAGTCGGCGGAACGGATGATTTCTTCATCGTGCTCCACCACCACCACAGTATTGCCCAAAGCCTGCAGTTGCTTGAGCACATGGATAAGGCGGTCGGTGTCACGGGAGTGTAGTCCTATGCTCGGCTCATCGAGGATATAAAGAGAGCCGACGAGGCTGGAACCCAACGACGTGCAGAGATTGATGCGCTGGCTCTCACCACCACTAAGGGTGTTCGACAGGCGGTTGAGCGTGAGGTAGCCCAGTCCCACGTCGAGCATGAACTGCAAGCGAGAGGTAATCTCGGTAAGCAGACGACGGGCAATCTCCATCTCCTGAGAGGTGAGGGGTGAGAGGGGGGAAGTGAGTTGGTCGAACCACTCCTTGAGCCTCACAACGGGCATCTCCACAAGGTCGGTGATGCTGCGACCGGCAATCTTCACATAGTTGGCCTCGGGCTTCAGCCGAGTGCCGTGACATTTCGGGCACGTGGTCTTACCCCGATAACGGGCCAGCATCACCCGGTATTGTATCTTGTACTGGTTCTCTCGCACCATGTCGAAGAAGGCGTCGATGCAGGGTTTCTCCTTCGCCTTGCGGTCTGAAGGCAGTCCGTGCCATAGCCAGTCTTTCTGCTTCTGCGTCAGGTTGTAATATGGCTCGAAGATAGGGAAGTCATCGTTGGCGGCATGTTGAATGAACCAGTCTTTCCACTCGCCGAGTTTTTCTCCGTGCCAGGGTTGCACACAACCGTCGTAAACGGATAGCGAAGTGTTGGGGATGACGAGATGTTCGTCGATACCGATAATCTTGCCAAAGCCCTGACACTCAGGACAGGCTCCGGCAGGCGAGTTAAACGAGAAAAACTGGTCGGTGGGTTCCTCGAAGGTCATGCCGTCGGCTTCGAAGCGGGTGCTGAAGTCGTAGCTTATTCCTGACGGGAGGACCATCAGGCGCATCTCACCCCGTCCTTCGTAGAAAGCCGTCTCACAAGAGTCTACCAGACGGTCGATGGTCTCCTTGTCTGTAGAAGCGGAGAGACGATCAATGACGAGGTAAAGCTCCTTACCCTTCCCTTCAGGGAGGGAAGAGGCTACATCTACTAAGTCATCTATTCTGACGATTTCGCCATTGTATAGAACGCGGCTATAGCCTTGTAAAAGGCTTGCTTTCAGCTGCTGGTTCACGGTACGGCCCTCAGGAACAATGAGCGGGGCAAGCACCAGAAACTTCGTGCCCGCCGAGAACTGCTGCATGCAGCGCACTACGTCCTCCGTCGTATGTTTCTTCACTTCCTCTCCGCTAATGGGAGAATAAGTGTGGCCAATGCGAGCGAAGAGCAGTCGCATGTACTCGTAAATCTCCGTCGAGGTGCCAACGGTGCTTCGTGGATTGCGGGCGATGACCTTCTGTTCGATGGCGATGGCAGGCGGTATGCCTCGAATGAAGTCGCACTCCGGCTTGTTCATACGACCCAGGAACTGTCGGGCATAGCTCGACAGGCTTTCCACGTAGCGCCGCTGTCCTTCGGCATAGAGCGTATCGAAGGCCAGCGACGACTTGCCACTGCCACTCACACCGGCAATAACAACAAACTTATCACGTGGAATACTCACATCCACGTTCTTCAGGTTGTTGACCCGCGCACCTTTTATTTCAATATACTCCTGACTCATTTCGGGAATATGGTCGTACGGCGTTCGTTGATGAGTTTCACCTCACGCAAGATGTCTTCGTAGTGCAGACGGTCAAGGGTGGTCGTACCCTGAGACGATATTTGCTGCTGGCAATAGTCCTCAAGTTTCTTCAGTTGAAGTGCCACGTAGAGCTGGGCATCGCTGTTGTAGCTACGCTGATTGATGGCCGATTTCAACTCATCCGCCGTTGGGTTAAGCAATGATTTCAGCTGCTGCATATACGTGCGCTGCAGATGACGACGGGCCATAGCCTTCCACTTACTTTGGCTGTCAATGGGTTTCCACACGGCGTTGAAGAGGTCGTCGAGATACTCCTCAAGCTGATAGACACCAGGACGGCAGTCGCGGGCGGCCATCTGTGCCAGGGGTGTGACGGCCATCAGGCGGGTAAGCATGGCATCCTGACGCTGGTCGTTGTCCTGTGTGGCGTCGGTGCCAATCTTGCTGATGATTTCCTTAGGATAGAGCCATTCCGGGGCGTCGAGCACATACTGGTCGATGAAGGCCAAGGCCTCCTTCTCGCGCCATGCGGGGATGTCCTCAATGACGTTCTTTCCGGGCATATTATTATGGTAGCGTGAGCCGATGTTGCGGGCCACGTGATTCACGTAGCGCATATACTGCTCCTGTACGGCCTTGTACATCGTGGTGAGGTCTTCATACTGGTCATTGTCCTGGTGTGTCCACTGAGGCAGATCCTCCAAGACGCGCTTCAGGTTCTTGATACCATATTCAGATGCCTTCACGCTGTTGTCGCCAAGGTCCTCGGTCTGTGCACGGGCATCGTCGCTGCGACCTTCGCCGCCGAACCACAGGCGCGGGTTGCTGCGTAGCGTGGCGCTGGTCTCTGTCATCAGCTTCTCCTTTTCTTCATACTCGTCCTTGAACTCCGGCCGCCATTGGTAGCCCCATTTGATGGCCCAACGGTCGTAGTCGTTGATGCGGGGGAAGAGTCCCTTTTCGCCGATGTTATCCTCCGGCTGTGCCACGTAGTTGAAACGGGCGTAGTCCATGATGCTGGCCGTATGACCGTTCTTCTCCACCCAAGACTTGTCGCGCAGCTTCTCCACAGGCGTAGCAAACGATGCTCCCATGTTGTGGCGCAGTCCTAAGGTGTGGCCTACCTCATGGCTGCTGACAAAGCGTATGAGCTGCCCCATGAGCTTGTCGTCGAACTTCATCTTGCGGGCCCGCTTGTCAAGGGCGCCACATTGCACCATGTACCACTTCGTGAGCAGGTTCATCACATTATGATACCAGCACACGTGAGCCTCGATAATCTCTCCCGAACGTGGGTCGACGATACGCGGGCCGTAGGCGTTCTCTGTCTCCGACGGCAGGTAGCGCAGGGCAGAGAAGCGGGCATCCTCCAGGCTTACGCTTCCATCGTCGGGCAGCACCTCGGCCTTGATGGCGTTCTTGAATCCGGCAGCCTCGAAGGCTATGTTCCAGTCGTTTACGCCCTGTATGAGGTAGGGGATCCATTTCTTCGGCGTGGCGGGGTCGATGTAGTAGATAATCTGCTTCTCCGGCTCGGTCAGCTCTCCTCGGAGATAACGTTTCTTGTCCTTTGGCACAAGACGGTAGCGCGAGATGAACGACTCATGCTCCGTATGGCGCTGCTCGTCGCTAAAGCGCACGAAGTTGTTTACGAAATAGCCCACGCGCTCATCCCACAGCCGTCGGCGCATGGGCTCCTTAGGCAGCAGCACCACGCTCGTATTCATGCCCAGCGTGATGGCTCCCGTCTTGGAGGCCTCCGAGCGTCCGGCAGTGGCTCCGTAGGTACGGGTGGTGACCACCTCGATATTCGTGGGAAACACCTTGATGGTGTCGATATAAGTCCTGTCGGCCTGCAGACCGCCCAGCTTCAGCGACGTGCTGAGGCCGCTGGAGAGGTTCGTCAGCGGACTGCCGCCCTTGAAGAGAGGCGTCACCTCCACCAGACAGTCCTGGTTGTCGGGGTTACGGCCGATGACCTTGAAGGCCTGCACGATGGGGTCGATGGTCGACTGCTCCAAGGTGCGCATGATGTTGTCGCCCTCGTCGGCAATTTGGCTCTGCACGTACTGGCGCATGAGAATCTGCGACGTGTCGCGCCGCTCCAGATAGAAGGCAAGATTGTTCACTTCCTCGCCGGCAAACTGTCCGAAGTTCTGTGGCACGGCCGTGAAGCGGCTCACGCAGAGCATCATCCGGCCCAGCATTGAATCAGGCACCTCGAAGTAGTACTTATCCTCGATGTGGCGCGTCAGGAACAGGCCCTCCTGCGTCGAGCCGCCCTTCTTCATCAACTTCTCATACTCCGTCTCCTCTTTCTTAGGAGCCTTCTTCTTAGCCTTCAGCGTGTCGGCAGCCAGCGAGTCCGTCAGCAACGTGTCCATCGGCAGCGTGTCGGTCTTCACCGTGTCATTTTTAACTGTGTCAGCTTTCTGTTTATCAGCCCTTTGCGTATAGGCCGCATTACCACCCATGACGGAGGTGGAAGTGACGGTCAGTGCCGTCAGAAATAAAAATAATATAGCGGTATGTCTCATCATACAAGAATAACGTTTCCCCTACCTCTTTTATTGTGCCGCCAAACAAAAGCCGCGCCGATGGTCATTGCTGACTGCCGGCGCGGCTCTTATATACTGACTATTATTAGTCCTCTTCTTCGAATTCGTCTTCGTCGTCCCAGACGCTATAGCCGCGACGAGAGAGGTTTCCACTGGTTGCATCGGTCGTACCAATGGGCTTGTTGGGGTCAAAACCATTCTCAACAGGGCTGGCAGCAATCATTTGCAGCGTATTGACGAGCACAAGCAGTGTCTCGGGGCTTTGATATGTCTTCTTCATTGTTATTCTCCTCCTTTGATTATTTGATGATAACTTTCTTTCCGTTCTCAATATAGAGGCCCTTCGTGGGCTTTGCCACGCGGACACCCTGCAGGTTGTACACCTTGCCCTGAGCATTCTCAGCGACGGGGACCTCATTGATACCTGTGCTCTCGTTGTCGAAGCCGATGAATGTACGGGCTTCAGCCAAGTCGGCAGGCAGGTAGGCCGTGTTGGCACCAACGGTGAACTTTGCTGTAGTCTTATAGAAGCCTGTTCCCTGATTGTCATCTGTACCGGCCATGAGCACGAAGATACCTCCATTAACCTCAGTATCCACGGTCACGCCGACAAACTTGTTAGCCGAAACGTCGGTAGAGCTTTCTGCTACGGTGAAAGTCTTCTCTCCGGCAGTACCCTTCAGCAGCACACCAGTATTTGCGGGAACGCTGGTAACCTTGCTGAATGACACCTTCGAGCCAGAAAGGGTAGCAATGTAAGCAGTAACGCCGCTTCCCTCAAAGCTCACAGGAACATCAGCGCAGAAGGTAGCGTAACCAGCAGTGCCGATGGTTTTGGTGACGATGGTGGCAGGATAGGTTACTTTGATGGTCTTCAGATACTGGTTGTTCTCACCAATGACAATGTCGATGGTGGCATCGCTACCCTCGTAGGTGTAGGAAATAGACTTTGTACCATTTCCCTCATACTCGGTAGAGTTTGCGATGGTTGTGGAGGAGAAGACTGTGCTTGCATCGGCAATCGTGATAATCATACCACTGACTGCGGGAATGGTGAACTTGGTGTTCTGGTTCACCTGAGTGTTTCCCTCGTTGGCACGTTTCGAGTTGTCAATCTTTCCACTCGTAGCATCGATAATCATGGGTACAGCGATGATTTCTCCATTAACAGTCTGCGGCTTGGTGTAGTAGCCCACTGCACCAGTTCCTTGCCATGCGTTGAAAAGATACTGTTCATATGCCAAGTTCCAAGTAATAGTTACATCTTCTGCTGTGGCGGCCAGCGTCTGCGTTGTAGCTTTCCAAGTCGGGACTAGTGTTATGTCGCTTGTCAGTGTCAGCTCATCACCAGTAGCATAGTTGTTCATTCCATCTGACCATCCACTAAGGATATAACCTTCACGGTATAAACAGAGATGTGCATAAGTTGGAATGGTATACTTGTCGTTAGCGTCTGCATATACCTCACCGTAATCAACATTGTTGAGCACCTTGCCCACAGTGTTGTCATAATCGTCGATATCATAGGTCACTTTGTAGAGGGCGGTAAAGGTGGCAACGGCAGTATGTTCTGCCATGACGCCCTCAAGCGTATAGGGATTCTCGGTAATGACTGTGCCATCGATAGTCCATTTCTCAAACTTGTAGCCAGTATTGGGAGTAGCCGTAAATGTAACGCTTTCGCCCTCAACAATTGTTGAGCCATTTTCAGGCGATACGGTACCCATAGCATCATCATTGGCACTGACAGTCATGGTGTATGTTGTGCGTGCATCCTCTTCAATGGCAGTAACGCAGTTAAAGTCCTTCAGGGCCACGTAGCTTGAAGAGCCATTCTGATACCACACCATGCGTACTTGCACAGTACCAGTGAGATTTTGCAGAGCCTCAACATTGGAGACATCGAGTGTCTTGGTGGACTTGTTGCTTCCACCAGTCGTCACGTGGTCTGAGGAACTGGCCTCCCAGACTTTCGAACCAGCCGCATAGACAGCAAACTTATATTTGCCGCTACGGCTTGACTCATAGTACAAGTCGCCGTAAATCTTCGATAGATTGATTTTATAGCCGGAGGCCACTGTCATAGTAAATCCGTAGTAGCTGTCTTCGACGAAATTACTGGCTCCAGAGCAAAGAGTGTTGCGCTGACATGCAGCAGCAGCAGCGGTGACGTTATTTGTGCCATTGGTGACGGCACGTGTAGATGAAGAACCTCCGTGGGATGCGTTTGACATAGTAAGCGTCACGATACTTCCGTTATAGGTTGTTGAAGTTTCCAGACCTGTACTGGCAGTGAGATCAGCGTTTGTAATACCAAAAGTGTCGGTATTGGAGATAGTGATGGTAGCAATGTTGGAATTTGTTGTACCACTAGCATCGGCCACTGCGCAAAAGTAATAAGTGGTGCCGAGAGTGGCAGTAGAAGGTGTGTACGCAGCAGCTGTTGCACCATCTATTGCAGTTGCGCCGTCAGTACTATTTGTGGTGTTGCTGTACCACTGGTAAGTCAGTGTACCACTCGAAGCCGTAGCAGCAACGGTCAGAGCCTCTGCGGTGGAATTCTGCTTGTATTGGGCAGAAACAGGCTGGATGGTAATAACAGGAGCAGATGCTTCTTTCTCACGAGTGATAATGACATCCTTGAAATCCGTTGTGTTACCCGTTGCCCTATACAAATATAATATGTTCTTGCCAACCAGATCATCGCTACTAGTAACAGTATACGTCACAGCAAGATATTCCTTTCCAGTTGACGATACAGCTTTCAGAATACAATTTGGATTATTGGGATAACCATCTGAACCTGTTACATAAACGCCACGGCCATTACTTTCTCCTGTACCATTAGTGCTTGACGAAACAGAAATCACATCGCCTACTTCTAGTGCACTACTGAGTTCAATGATAGCATAGGTATTATTGTTAGTAAAGCTAAATGCGTAGAAGTTGTTCTGCTTCCTTATAAGGTCCTTTGCAGAGGATTGCCCATTAACCATGCTCATCTGTCCCCCGCTGACGGATGCCATTTCGGACGTAATAATTGTAGTCTGTGAGGCCGGAAAAGAAATGTTTGCTGTCAAATTTTGAAGCGGTGTTGCCGAGAACACGGTCTCCGTGTCTGCCCACGCTCCGCCACAAACGCACAGCATGAGCGTCAAAAGAGTAAAAAGTTTCTTTTTCATTTTGATTAATTTAAGTTAGTATTAGTGATATAAATTCATTTTAGGCCAATAGGGGAGCCAAGGACGGCTTCCTAAATAATGCGGCTGCAAAGGTACACAATATTTATATAACGGCCGACCATAAGGGGCATAAAAATACAAAAAAGGGGGAAGAAAAGTCAATAATTGTGGGTGATTTGCCAAAAAACACTGCCAAGTGCTTCGTGCAGGCAAAGAAACCCGAGTCAGAAGGCCTATAGAGGTGCCTCAGAGAAAGAACGGCTTTTTCCCATAGAAAGAACGGCTTATTCGAATCGAAAGAACGGCTTATTCGAATCGAAAGAACGGCTTATTCTCACGCAATGAATCGTGTTTACTGCTAACTATATCCTTTTCACACGAATCATCACAAATGCCCACGAATTATTCATAAATAATCATTCATGATAAATTCATGGTCATTCATGGTCATTCGTGTGAAAACAACAAAATCCATGAATAGTTCAGAATTGACAAGCAAGATTCCCTACAGGGGACGGAAAGGCATCACTGCAGACCGTCGAGCTGACGCTTGAGGCTCTGGAGGTCTTCGCGCACGCTGATAAGGCGTGTGAGCACGTCGGCCTTCATGTCGGCACCGCTGCGGTTCTGATTGATGATTTTCTTCGCGGCGGCAATCTTGAAGCCACGCACCTTGACGAGGTTGTGGATGAGGCGTATCTGCTCGATGTCCTTCTCGGAATACTGTCGCACCTTGTTGGGGCCTTGGGTCTTGGGCTTCAGATAGGGGAACTCGGTCTCCCAGAAGCGGAGGGTGCTCTCGTTGAGGTCGAACATCTCGGCCACCTCACGGATGGAGTAATAGAGCTTCAGGTTCTTATTCAGGTTCAGGGCCATGATGAGTTAGGAGTTAGGAGTTTGGAATTAGGAGTTAGGAGTTAGGAGTTTGCTTACGCTTCTCTGGATTAAAGAGAAGGGCGAAGGCCACGCCGATGACGAGGGCGAAGGCTGCGAAGACGAACCAGCAGTTCTGCCAGTCGCCGAGCAGGTAGCCGTCCTGCCACTGGCAGAAGTGGTTGACTATCTCGCCGGCGGTCAGGGTGCCCACGGTGGCGCCGATGCCGTTGGTCATCATCATGAAGAGTCCCTGTGCCGAGGCCTTGATGTCGGGGGCGCACTCCTGGTCTACGAAGATACCGCCTGCAACATTAAAGAAGTCGAAGGCCACGCCATAGACAATACACGACAGGACAAAGAGCAGCACGCCGGGCATGGCGGGATTTCCCAAGCCGAAGAAGCCGAAACGGAACACCCAAGCGAACATGGCCATGAGCATGACGACCTTGATGCCGTAACGACGGAGGAAGAAGGGTATGAGGAGTATGCACAGGGCCTCGCTGATCTGCGACAGAGAGGTGAGCAGCGTGGCGTTGTTGGCGGCGAAGGTGTCGGCAAAGGCCGGGTCGCCCTTGAAACTGGTGATGAAGGGTCCGGCATAGCCGTTGGTCACCTGCAGGCACATGCCCAGAAGGGCGGAGAAGATGAAGAAGAGCGCCATTTTCTTGGTCTTGAACAACTTGAAGGCGTTAAGGCCAAGCTGCTGGGCCAGCGAACGGCGTCCCTGCTTCGACTCTATCTTGCACTCGGGCAGGGTGAAGCAGTAGGCGAAGAGCACCAGGCTGAGCACGCCAGAGACAAGGAACTGCATGTAGGTGTATTGGAACTTATGGGCGCTCTCGGCCAGGGTGAACGAGAAGCCGTTATCGTCCCACACGGCACAGTTGACGAACCACATTGTGGCGATGAAGCCAATGGTTCCCAGCACACGGATGGGCGGGAAGTCCTTCACGGTGTCCATGCCATTGTTCTTCAGGATGGAGAAGGCCGCGGTGTTCTGCAGGGCGATGGTGGGCATGTAGAAGCCTACGCTGATGGCATACATCGTGACGAAGGCGCTCTTGTTGGCCAGCTCATTGCCGAAGCCCGACTGATAGCCCTGCCACCAGCAACAGAGCATGGCGGCGCCAGCCACGAGATGACAAAGACCCAGCAGTCGTTGCGGCTGGATATACTTGTCGGCCACGATGCCCATGAGGGTGGGCATGAAGATGGAGACAAAACCCTGGATGGCGTAGAACCAGGCTATCGACGAACCCAGGCCGGCAGTGCCGAGATAATTGCCCATGCATGTGAGGTAGGCTCCCCAGACAGCGAACTCCAAGAAGCTCATTACTGCCAAACGTACTTTCATGTTCATAGTCTTTTGGTTATTTCGTTATTACGGTATTTCGTTATCACGTTATAATAGCTGCTGACCATTATAATAGGCCCGGAGCTGTCCCTGGTCATCGGGGCAGAGGACGACCTCGCCGGGGAACCACTCTGTCTGTGGTAGCTCCTGAGTCAAGGGATACCACCGGACGACCACTCCTGACTGAATCTCCAGGACTGAGGGAGTCGGCCAAATTGGGTTCTCCATCCCCGGCGGGAACACCAGCCTGTGACAGGCTATCCTTCTTTGTTTCTTCATGTTTCTTATGGAATCTGATGAATTGCACGTTGCTCAGGAAGAGCAGACGAACGGTTGTTGTGCGGTCGTTGCCGTCGCCGAGGTAGAAGAATCCGCGCAACTCTTTCAAGTCGCCATCATCATAGGCGGGGATGTTGAGTTGGGTGATGCCCGAGGAAAGGAAATGAAGGTTGCGCGAGATAGTGGTGTCACGACCATTATCATCCTCGTAAGTACAGGCCAGATAGACGACACCGTTCTTAGAACCATCCTGATAGACGTAGTCGCTCATGAACTGAAGGAGGAAACTGTCGCCACGCTGATAAGTGGAGTCCACGTCGAGGCGGAAGTCCCAGCGGTTGTAAGGCGGCGTGGGCATCATAGCCATACGGGTGCGGTCGGCCCAGATGTTAGCAGTATCACCAGTAGCGTTCAGCGAGGCGTACTTTCCTATCTCGCCTTCGGTGGCACCAAGGATGAGGGCACGTTCCTCCAATCGCTCAGCCACACGCTTATAAATGGCCTGAAAACGGTCGGCACGGGTGTAATAATAGACCATTGAGGAGTCGAACTGCTCCTGCGTGATACCGTGCTTTCGGAACACAGACTGCAGGCACTTGGCCTGGAAGAAAGGAATAGAGTCGTAAGAAACGTCACTGTTGTGGGCCAAGGCACGGACAAGGTGATAGTCCACCAGGATGTCCTCCATGTCATCGGGCTGGATATACTGGCTCGGCGTCGTAGGGATGCAGGACGCAAGTATCAGCAGAAGGGGAGCGAAAACCATTCCTTTCATATTCATACTCCTTTCTCCTTTTACTCCTTGAGATTCCTTACTCTTTTACACCTTCATTTTCTTGTACTTCCTTTACCTCTTCCTCAACTTGTTTATCTTCTTCACCCTTCAGGGACAGGTGGCTAATCTCCTTGTGGTAGAACAACAGAAGCGCTGCCACGCCTACGGAGATGCTGGAGTCAGCGATATTGAATATCGGACTGAAGAAGAGGAACCGTTCCCCACCCCACCACGGGAACCACTCGGGATAGGTGGTGTCGATGAGCGGGAAGTAGAGCATGTCGACCACCTTGCCCATGAGGAAGGGCGCATAGCCATTGCCGAAACCCACGTAGTGGCTTACTGCGAAATAACCGGAGGCATCGAAGCACAGCCCGTAGAACATACAGTCGATGAGGTTTCCTGCCGCTCCGGCCAGCACCATCGACAGGCAGATGATGTAGCCCCACTTAGCCTTAGGCTTATGAACCTGCAGCCAGATGTAGTACGACAGGAAGCCGATGGCCACCACACGGAAGAGCGACAGCGCCAGCTTCGAGCCTATCTGCATGCCATAGGCCATGCCGTTGTTCTCTATAAAATAGATGTAGAACCAGTCGGTGATGCGGATGCTCTCGCCGAGCGTCATCGAGGTCTTCACCCAGAGCTTCACGGCCTGGTCGATAAGGAGGATGGCAATGACCAGTATCACCGCCATCCATCCCTTGGATAATTTACAATTTGACAAGTTACTATTTACAATTAAATCCTCAAATCTGCTTGCGCTGTTTCTCCAGCTGTTTCGACTCCACGCTCAGCGTAGCATGGGGCACGGCGCGGAGACGCTCTGCGGGAATGAGCTTTCCCGTAATGCGGTCGATGCCGTAGGTCTTGTTCTCGATGCGGATGAGAGCTGCCTTCAGTCCCTGTATGAACTTTTGCTGGCGTGCGGCAAATGACATGAGGTCATCCTTCGTCTGTGCCTCGCTGCCTTCCTCCAGTGCCTTGTAGGTCGGTGAAGTATCGTCCACGTCGTTACTGTCCTTGTTTGTAAGGCTGGCCATCAGCTGGTCATAATCGCGCTTTGCCAGTTCCAGTTTCTCAATGATAATCTGACGGAACTCCTCGAGCTCCTCGTCAGTGTAGCGTGTTTTCTCTGCCATGGTCAATAGAATTTACAGATTTTCAATTTACGTTTTGTTAGTTTAGTTTTTAGTAACTTTGATATTCAGGCTGAAGTCATCAAACTCCACTTCCTGTCCATCGTTATTCTCAATTACCAGACTGTCAGCAAGCACCTGGCGGGCGATGTAGTCGCCGAAGGCCTTGATGGCATTTGTCGATGCCTCGTTTGGTTCAATGCTAACGGTGACACGGTCGGTTATTTCCAGTCCACTCTTCTTGCGAAGGTTCTGGATGCGGTTCACCAATTCACGTGCCATACCCTCAGAACGGAGCTCGTCGGTGATAGTGATATCGAGTGCCACGGTGATATTGCCTTCGTTACCCACGAGCCACCCGGGGATGTCCTCGCTGATGATTTCCACGTCGGCAGCCTCGATAAGGAGCTGCTGTCCCTCCACATCGATAGGCAGCGTGCCCTGCTGCTCCAGCAGGCTAATCTGCTCCTGTGAGAGGGCATCAACGGCAGCAGCTACGGCCTTCATCATCTTGCCGAACTTCTTACCCATCGTACGGAAGTTGCACTTCACCTTCTTCACCAGAATACCCTGTCCTTCAACGAATTTCACTTCCTTGACGTTCACCTCCTGGAGGAAGATTTGCTTCACGCTTTCGATATCCTCGCGCTGCTTGGCATCTACGGGCGGAATCATTAACGTCTGCAGGGGCTGCTTCACCTTGATGCTCTCCTTACGGCGCAGGGCGAGCACGATAGTGGTGATGCGCTGTGCCACCTTCATGCGCTGCTCCAGATTGGTATCGATGAGCGACGTGTCGGCCTTGGGGAAGGTATCGAGGTGTACGCTATCACATTTTCCGCCCAAGTCACGATAGAGCTGGTCGGCGTAGAAGGGTGCGAAGGGAGCCAGCAGCTTGGCGACAGTCATCAGACAGGTATAGAGTGTCTGATAGGCGGCCTGCTTGTCGGCATCCATCTCCTTGCCCCAGAAGCGTTTCTTGTTCAGTCGCACGTACCAGTTGCTAAGGTCGCTATCCACGAAGTCGTCGATAAAGCGACCGGCACGGGTGGGGTTAAAGTTGTCGAGTTCCTTCTCCACATTAATTATTAATGTGTTCAGGCAAGAAAGAATCCAGCGGTCGAACTCAGTATAGTTGAGCGTTGAGGGTTGAGAGTTGAGAGACCAGCCATCCACGTTGGCATACATGGCGAAGAGGGAGTAGGTGTTGTAAAGCGTTCCGAAGAAGCCACGCCTTGTCTCTGCCACGCCCTCCTGGTCGAACTTCAGGTTGTCCCAAGGCTCAGAGTTGGTCAGCATGTAGAAGCGTACGGCATCAGAACCGTACTTCTCAATCATCTCGAAAGGATTCACCACATTGCCCACATGCTTCGACATCTTATTGCCCTTGGCGTCAAGCACCAATCCGGTGGAAATGACGTTCTTGAAGGCGACCGAGTCAAAGATCATCGTGGCGATGGCATGGAGGGTGAAGAACCAACCACGCGTCTGGTCAACACCCTCATTGATAAAGTCAGCAGGATAGGCTATGCCTTTGTCTATCAAGTCCTTATTCTCAAAGGGATAATGGAACTGAGCGTAAGGCATAGAGCCAGAGTCAAACCACACGTCAATGAGATCGGCCTCGCGCTTCATGGGCTTACCCGTCGACGAAACAAGTGTGATATAGTCCACGTAGGGGCGGTGCAGGTCGATGCGGTCATAGTTTTCCTGGCTCATGTCACCGGGCACGAATCCCTGCTCCTTCAGCAGGTTCTTGTCCATCACGCCGGCTTTGACGGCCTTCTCCATCTCGTCGTAGAGTTCCTCGACGGAACCGATGCACAGCTCCTCGCCGTCCTCGCTTCGCCATATGGGCAGCGGAGTACCCCAGAAGCGCGAGCGAGAGAGGTTCCAGTCGTTCAGATTAGCCAGCCAGTTGCCGAAGCGACCGCTACCCGTAGACTCGGGATGCCATCCGATGGTCTCGTTCAGTTGGCTCATGCGTTCCTTGCACGCTGAACTCTTAATAAACCAAGAATCAAGGGGATAGTAGAGCACGGGCTTGTCCGTACGCCAGCAATGTGGATAGCTGTGTACATGCTTCTCAATCTTGAAGCACTTGCCTGCGGCCTTGAGGTCCATGCAGATGCTGATGTCGAGTGTCTCGTCCTTATCGGTGAGGTTCTCGTCGTAGGCGTTCTTCACGTAACGGCCGGCATAACGGCCCCACAATTCCGTATTCACATAATCCTTGACGAACTGCGAGTCCATATCCTCGGTGAGGAAGTATTTACCTTGGAAGTCGACCACGGGCCGTTCCTGTCCCTTCTTATCGATAACCACGATGGGCACGATGCCGGCCTTCTTGGCCACGAAAGCATCGTCGGCACCGAAGTTCGGTGCGATATGAACGATACCGGCACCGTCATCGGTAGTGACGTAGTCACCAAGAATGACGCGGAAGGCATCGCCCATAGGTCGTATCATAGGCAGCAGCTGCTCATACTCCAGACCCTCGAGGTCGGTACCCTTGTAGCGTCCTACCACACGATAAGGTATGAACTTCTCACCCTTCTTGTATTCGGGCAGTTCGCCGCCGTCGGTAATCTCTCCAGCTGTGTCGAAGTAGGCAGGCACGCGGGCCTCGGCCAGGATGACAACAATACGCTCGGCGGTATAGGGATTATAGGTCTCTAAGGCCACGTAGTCAATCTTCGGGCCTACGCAGAGTGCCGTATTAGCAGCCAGTGTCCAAGGCGTAGTGGTCCAGGCCATGAAATACCAAGACCCTCCCCCAACCCCTCCCTCTGAGGGAGGGGAGTATATAGACTTGCTGTCCGTTTTATCAGCTAAGGAGGTATCTACTCCCCTCCCTGCAGGGAGGGGCAGGGGGTGGGTCCTAAACAATGCCGTACACGTCGTATCCTTCACGTCACGGTAGCAGCCGGGAAGGTTCAGCTCATGGCTGGAGAGACCGGTACCGGCAGCGGGCGAGTAAGGTTGGATGGTGTAGCCCTTATAGAGCAGGCCCTTCTGGTAGAACTGCTTCAGCAGCCACCACAGGGTCTCGATATACTTGTTGTCGTAGGTGATATAGGGATTGTCGAGGTCCACGAAGTAGCCCATACGTTCCGTCAGGTCACGCCACTCGGCGGTGTACGTCATGACGTTCTCACGGCACTTGCGGTTATATTCCTCGGTAGAGATATATCGTGGCGACTCAGGATTGTCAATGTCGGCCTTGGTGATGCCGAGGGCCTTCTCCACGCCCAGCTCTACGGGCAGTCCGTGGGTATCCCATCCGGCCTTGCGCTTCACCTGGAAGCCCTGCATGGTCTTGTAGCGGTTGAACGTATCCTTCAGCGCACGGCCCAGCACATGGTGAATGCCCGGGTGTCCGTTGGCCGAGGGAGGACCCTCGTAGAAAACAAACTGTGGACAGCCCTCGCGCTCCTCAACGGAGCGGTGGAAAATGTCCTCGCTCTTCCACTTCTCAAGAATCTCATTGTTCACCTGTGTCAGGTTCAAGCCTTTATGCTCGGCAAATTTCTTCGACATATTATAATAATGTATATAAGAGGTCTGAAACCCCATGTTTTTTCTTTGGCGTGCAAAGGTAAGCATTTTTTTTAATCCCGCCAAAAATGTAAAGATAAAATTTGTTCAAATCGGGAAAAGGGTATACTTTTGCAGTCAATAATAACAATGACAGCCCTGAGTTTCCAGTAAGGAAACTGGTAGTTCCACCAGAGGAAACTGTGAGTTTCCACGTAGGAAACTAAGGGAGAGAACGGCTCATTCCACAACAATAATCCGTTCAAGCCCTAAGACCCCACTATCCTCCTTCTAAGTATTCGTAAATAAGTTACTGAATCCACTTAAGAAAGTGGGCTCAGTTATTTATGATCCATTCGTGGTCATTCGTGAACATTCACGTGAGAGAAATCTTACAGATAACATTACCAAGTTATATCATTACGGTCACTAAAAAGAACGTACGCCTCCTTTTTTTCCGACACTCCAATCCTATAAAACGTAAGCCAAAAGCAGAAAAACGGAAAAACTTTTGGCTGTTCCGTTTTTTGTTAGTAATTATGCAAGGGAAAATTATCTAATCACACATTCTTTCTGACTCACAACAATTTATCTGTTAATTTTCTAAATAATTGCAACATGAACAAAATGAAATTCTGGTTATCTGCCTGCCTTATGCTGGCAACCATTTCCTCGAAGGCCGACATTGCGGCCACAGTAATGCTTCACCACAACGGGAAAACAACACTTTTCCAATGGAACGAAGTGCAGAACGCCGTCGATGCAGCTGCCGATGGCGACACTATCTACTTAGCGGAAGGCACATTCTCAGCCTTCAACGTTAACAAACGCATTATGGTTCGCGGTACGGGGCCGAAGACTATTGTACAGGGAATGTGTTATATTAACATTCCTGGAGAAGCACCATTGGGAATGCCAGTGCTCGATGCCATTTGTTTCAGCGAAGACATATATGTTTATAGTGCCTACAAGCAGTTTACGTTGCGCAAGATAAAGGCACAGAACCTGCGCTTTCACAACACTAGCAATTTCTATGACATGAAGCTTTTCTGCTGCCAATTCACTGGCTATCTATGGCTGAGGCAGAACATTAAGGAGTTCAATGCTTTCAATTGTAAGATATACAGATTACATCCAGAGGACTATAAGAGTGGCAAAGTTACATTTGAACATTGTAATATTAGCTTGATAACCGACACCATCGTGGGGGCAACATTCAACAGTTGTGCATTAAAAGAATGTAATAAGAATAGTCAGGGATATAACATTACGAATTTCTTCTCATGTGTATTTGACAATTGTGTGTTTTACTATTATAATGGATATTATTTAGGATGGTCCAACTGTAATATGATTAATTGTACTAAAGATAGTAATGTTGATATAAACTTTAATGGAACAAGTGGCTCAAAAACATATATCAGTACCATTGACAACACATATATTGGTGCTTACGGCGGAACATATCCCTTCACTCTCTATCCTGCACTACCAACAGTGACCAAACACAGGTATTCTGTTGATGCAGCGAACAAGAAACTGAATGTAACTCTAACAGTGGACAAAAGGTAGCGGGTTATGAAGAAGAGGCGAATTTTCCTCATCCTCGCACTCTGGGGCTGTCTGGCTACATACGGCCAAGGCATCTACTACGAGTGGTGGATAGACAACAACAGGACACACGTGCAGAGCGGCCGCTTCTCACAAGGCGAACAGACGGTGTCGTTCGACCTGTCGGCAATGCCTTATGCCGGACTCCACTTCCTGAACTTAGTTCCCTATGCCGACAATGGCGAGCAGGGGGTATGGAAGTGCATGGCATTCATGGTACCTGAGTGCTGGCCTGGCACGACAAATGCCGTGACTATGGAATACTGGGTAAGCAGCTACGACAAAGTGCCCATCCGTAAAACTTTCACTGGGCCAAACATAGCTTTCGACATCGACATCAGCCGCATGAGCTACGGCCTGCACTTCCTGAACTACCGAACACAGAACGAACGTGGAGAGTACGGACCTTGGAACCAAATCATGTTCTATATCAGTAACGGTGCTTTCGACCGTGAAGCCATGAGCTTCCAGTACTGGATTGACAACGGAGAGAAGCATAATGGTACGGGCTACACCCCAGGCGAGATACCCCTGTCGATAAGCACCGAAGGTCTTTCCAAGGGCAAGCACACATTCTACTATCGTGTCTGTTACTCCCAGAATCCTAGCGATGCCAATGCAACCTTTGGAGAGACGGTTTCCATGACATTCGAGCTGAAGGACTTGATAGGCGACGTGAATGGAGACGGTAATGTGGACGTTGCGGACATTGCTTGCGTCATCGACTGTATGGCAGGCAGTCAGACTGTGAATAAAACTGCTGCAGACGTTAACCAAGACAATACGGTAGACGTAGCCGACATCGCCACAATCATTAGCATCATGGCCGCCAACGCAAGGATGACGATTATTGAAGATTAATCTTTGTAAAATTGAGAAAAGCGTGTGAGCCATTAGGCGGCTTGGTGGTTTGCACGCTTTTTCAAACTTATTTTGAGTTCTACCTGTGTAAAAATGTATAATTATCGGGCGGATTGTTTGGCAGTCCGCCTTTTTTGTTGTACCTTTGGCGGCAATAAACTTTAATCATAATATTATGAAAAAGATTTTTTTACCGCTTCTGCTCTTAGTAGCAATGTCTGCACAGGCTGCAGAGAACCCAGTATTAACGATTGAAGGTGGTCAGGTTCAGGGCGTACTGGCCGACGACCATCCTGATGTGTTTGTCTATCGTGGCATCCCATACGCTGCGCCTCCCATCCGTGAGAACCGTTGGAAGGAGCCGCAGCCCATCGTGCCTTGGAAGGGCGTGAAGATTTGCGATACCTTCGGTCGTCCGAGCTTCCAGGCCATCCAGTATACCGGCGGCTACTACACCGAATGGGGCTATGGCAAGGAGGCTGCCTTCAGCGAGGACTGCCTGTACCTGAATGTATGGACGAAGGCACCCGGACAGGTGGGCAAGAAGCTGCCTGTGGCCCTTTGGATTCATGGTGGCGGCTATCGTGAGGGCTTTGGTTCAGAGCCTGAGTTCGACGGTCAGGAGTGGGGCGCTAAGGATGTGGTGCTTGTCAGCATCAACTATCGTCTCGGCGTGTTCGGATTCCTCGTTCACCCCGCTCTGACAGAGGAGAGTCCGCATCATGTATCAGGCAACTACGGAATCCTTGACCAGATAGAAGCCCTGAAGTGGATTAAGAAGAACATCGAGCAGTTTGGTGGCGACCCGAACAACGTAACCATTTTCGGACAGAGTGCCGGTGGCGGTAGCGTGCGTACGCTTTGCGAGAGTCCGCTGGCCCGTGGCTTGTTCCACAAGGCTGTGATTATGAGTGCCCAAGGACTTGCAATCCCCGATGCTAACGGCAACATGATGGGTGCCCGTTACGGTGGCGGCTCTTTTGCCGATGCCGAAGCCAATGCCAAGAAGGTCTTCGACTGGGCAGGACTGACAGATTTGCAGAAAATGCGTGCAGCCTCTACCGAGACCATCTTCGCTATCCCCACGCTCTACTACCAGATTAACAACGATGGTCAGCAGGCAGGTGGTCCTATGGCCTTTATGCGTCGTGGTCTGCCCTTCATGCCGATGATTGACGGCTATGTCAGCGAGAAGAGTTTCGACGATGCTACTCGTGGCGGAACGCTGGCCGACGTTCCCTATATGATTGGCTTTACCCTCAACGATATGGGCAACATGTCGCCCAACATCGCCGAGTTCTGTAAGGTTCGTGACCAGAAGGGCGGCAAGGCCTGGGCTTACGAGTTTGCCCGTCCGCTGCCCGACGACGGCAGTCATCCTGAGGTGACCCAGCGTCTGCGTGGTGCCTTCCACTCCTCCGACCTCTGGTTTGTGTTCAAGAGCCTGAAGCATTGCTGGCGTCCCTGGACCAAGGGCGACTGGGATCTCTCCGAAAAGATGCTTACCGCCTGGACAAACTTCGCCAAGTACAGCGACCCCAACGGCCCGAAGGGTGGCGAGTGGAAACCTTGTACAGAGAAGACTCCAAAGTTCATGGTGTTCAAGCTCGACGACAAGGATGCTGAGGCCTCGTTCTTCGGCGAGCCTGAGATTGCTCCCCAACCACAGGGATTCCCCTTCGGCGGCTTTGGCGGAGCTGGTGCTCCCGGTCGTCCCGGTGCTCCCAGAAGATAATCTGTCGTTATCATCATTAATCGATAAGAGCCTCGGCATCTGCAAGCCGGGGCTTTTCTTTTGTCCAATTCCGCAAAGTGGCCATAACTTTGGCATGATATTTGCAAATGGTCAGGATAACAAATGAATTATAGGGCAAATAAGCATAAGAAAATGTAAATTCTTAGGTGTTTATGCTCTCGTTTGCCAAAAAAGCAGTAACTTTGCACCCCAAATAGTAATTTGTAAATCGTAAATCGTAAATAAACAACATGAATTTCAATGGTATTCTAAAGGCTTTGTTCGGCGACAAGTCATCGCGCGACATGAAGAAGATTCAGCCTTTTGTAGAGAAAGTGAAGGCCGAATCGCCGAAGATTGAGGCCTTGGACAATGATGCCCTGCGTGCCCGTACGCAGGAAATACGTAAATATGTGCAGGCTGCGGCTACGGCTCAGAAGGAAGAGGTGGAGAAACTGAAGGCCACCATCGAGGGGACCCCTCTGGACGAGCGTGCCGACATCTTCGCCAAGATTGACAAGATTGAGAAGGACGCCCTTGAGGTGTATGAGAAGGCCCTCGACGAAGTGATGCCCGAGGTCTATGCTATCGTGAAGGAGACGGCCCGCCGCTTCGCCGAGAACGAGGAGACCATCGTCACGGCTACCGACTTCGACCGCGAACTGGCCGGCGACCCCCGCAAAGACTTCATCACCATAGACGGCGACAAGGCTATCTACCACAACCATTGGACAGCCGGTGGCAACGACCTGAAGTGGGAAATGGTGCACTACGACGTGCAGCTCTTCGGCGGCGTCGTGCTCCATCAGGGTAAGATTGCTGAGATGGCCACCGGTGAGGGTAAGACCCTCGTGGCCACCCTGCCCGTGTTCCTCAACGCCCTGACAGGCAACGGTGTACACGTGGTGACGGTGAACGACTACCTGGCCAAGCGTGACTCCGAGTGGATGGGTCCGCTCTATATGTTCCACGGACTGAGCGTTGACTGTATCGACAAGCACCAGCCCAACAGCGAGGCTCGCCGCCGCGCCTATCAGGCTGATATCACCTTCGGAACGAACAACGAGTTCGGCTTCGACTACCTGCGCGACAACATGGCCATTTCGCCTGCCGACCTCGTGCAGAGGGCACACAACTACGCCATCGTCGACGAGGTGGACTCCGTGCTCATCGACGATGCCCGTACACCTCTTATTATTAGTGGTCCCGTGCCCAAGGGCGACGACCAGATGTTTGAGGAGTACCAGCCCCTCGTAGAGAAGCTTTTCGGCGTGCAGCGCCAGCTGGCCACACAGTTCCTGGCCGATGCCAAGCAGAAGATTACGAAAGGTCAGGAGCTCATAGAGCAGGGCCAGAAGAAGGAGGGCGAACAGATGCAGGAGGAGGGATTCCTCTCGCTGTTCCGCTCACACAAGTCGCTGCCCAAGAACAAGGCCCTCATCAAATACCTCTCCGAGGAAGGCATCAAGGCCGGTATGCTCCGCACGGAGGAGAAATACATGGAGAACAACAACCGCAAGATGCCCGAGGCCGTCGAGCCGCTCTTCTTCGTAGTTGACGAGAAGCTGAACTCCTGCGACCTTACCGATAAGGGTACGGCTTGGCTGGCAAACCAGGTGAACGACAAGGACCTCTTCGTATTGCCCGACATCGCCGGTCAGCTTTCCGCCCTCGAAATAGAGGAAGGTCTTACCGACGAAGACCGCCTGAACAAGAAGGACGAGCTCATGGCCCACTACGCCGTTCAGAGTGAGCGTGTACATACCCTTCAGCAGCTGCTCAAGGCCTACACCATGTTCAACAAGGACGACGAGTATGTGGTCATCGACGGCGAGGTGAAGATTGTCGATGAGCAGACCGGCCGTATCATGGAGGGCCGCCGCTGGAGCGACGGACTGCATCAGGCTGTGGAGGCTAAGGAGCACGTGAAGGTGGAGGCTGCCACGCAGACCTTCGCCACCATCACCCTGCAGAACTACTTCCGCATGTACCACAAGCTGGCCGGTATGACCGGTACGGCCATTACAGAGGCCGGTGAGTTCTGGAACATCTACAAGCTTGATGTTGTCGAGATTCCCACCAACAAGCCCGTGGCCCGTAAGGATATGGACGACCGCGTCTATAAGACGGCCCGCGAGAAGTATCGTGCCGTTATAGAGGAGGTGGTGAAGATGCGCAACTCGGGCCGTCCGACGCTGATCGGTACTACCTCTGTTGAAATATCTGAGTTGCTTAGCCGAATGCTCGACATGTACGTCAATCCTGAGACGGGCAAGCGCGAGGGTATTCCTCACCAAGTGCTGAATGCTAAGTTACACCAAAAGGAGGCTGACATTGTGGCACTTGCCGGTCAGCAGGACTCGCAAGGACGAGGCGCCGTGACCATCGCTACGAACATGGCCGGTCGTGGTACTGATATCAAGCTTGCTCCTGAGGTGAAGGCTGCCGGCGGTCTGGCCATCATCGGTACAGAGCGTCATGAGAGCCGTCGTGTGGACCGCCAGCTGCGTGGTCGTGCCGGACGTCAGGGAGACCCGGGAAGCTCTGTATTCTTCGTATCGCTTGAGGATAAACTCATGCGTCTGTTCGCCTCGGAGCGTATCGCCAGCATCATGGACCGAATGGGATTCAAGGAGGGCGAGATGATTGAGCATCCGATGATTTCGAAGAGCATCGAGCGCGCTCAACGCAAGGTGGAGGAAAACCACTTTGGCGTACGTAAGCGCCTGCTGGAATACGACGACGTGATGAACAAGCAGCGTACCGTTATCTACGAGAAGCGTCGCCACGCCCTCATGGGTGAGCGCATTGGAATGGATATTGCCAACGTTATTTGGGATCGTGTTTCGACCATCATCGAGCAGAACGACTATCAGGGCTGCAAAGAGCAGTTCCTCCGCCTGTTCGCTATGGAGGTGCCCTTCTCAGAAGAACGTCTTATCGAGGGTAAGCGTGAAGAGCTGGCTGAAGAAGCCTTCCAGGCTGCACTCGCCAACTTTAACCGAAAGACCGACCATATTCAGGAGGTGGCATGGCCCGTCATCAAGCAGGTGTTCGAGAACCAGGGCACGATGTACGAGCGTATCATGGTGCCCATTACCGACGGACGCCGCGTTTATAACATCGGCTGTAACCTGCGCGAAGCCTACGAGACAGAGGGCAAGAGCATTGTCAAGGAGTTTGAGAAGCAAATGCTGCTCCACATCATTGATGAGTCTTGGAAAGAGAACCTGCGAGAACTCGACGAGCTGCGTCACTCCGTACAGAACGCCAGTTACGAGCAGAAAGACCCACTGCTTATCTTCAAATTAGAGAGTGCGAAGATTTGGGACACGATGATCAACGAGATGAACAACCGCACGATGTCTGTCCTGAACCGTGGTCAGATTCCAGAGATGCAACAGCAGCAGGTTCGCGAGGCAGCACCCGAACAGCATACCGACCGCCGTCAATACAGAGAACAGAAAGACGGTGTCGACAGCGCTCCGCAGCAGGAACAATTGGTAGACCAGAACCAGCAGGCCGCTGCACGTCACGACACACGTGCCCGTCAGCCGCAGGCACCCGTCATCAAGGATAAGCTGCCCGGACGTAACGACCCATGTCCATGCGGCTCCGGAAAGAAGTTCAAGAACTGTCACGGACGCGGGCTGGTGTAATAAATACAAAAAAAGATAAAAGAAATTTGCGTAATAGAAGGATTTTATTTAAATTTGCATCCGAATTATTACACACCCAACGAAGATGATTAACAGGGAGCTCATACGGATAAAGATTGTACAGCTGACCTACGCTTACTATCAAAACGGCAACAAGAACATCGACACGGCCGAGAAGGAGCTGTTCTTCAGTCTCTCCAAGGCCTACGACCTCTACAACATGATGCTGGCTCTCATCGTGGCGGTGTCGAAGGCTGCTAACCGCCGTCTGGAGGTGGGCAGGGCTCGTGCACGTCGTGAGCGGAAACCAGAGCCATCGGCAAAGTTCGCACTTAACCGCTTTGCACTTCAGCTGGCAGACAACAAACAACTGCAGGAGTTCATAGCAGAGCAGAAATATCCGTGGGACGAGGAGCCGGAGTTCGTGGAGAAGCTGCTCACACAGATGGAGCAGACGGAATTCTATCAGGAATATATGGCTTCCGAAGTGGACGATTACAATAGCGACCGCGAACTGTGGCGCCGTCTGTACAGGTTGCTCATTCAGGACAACGACGACCTTGACGCCCTTCTTGAGGAGAAAAGTCTCTACTGGAACGATGACAAGCAGGTGGTCGACTCGTTCGTGCTCAAGACCATCAAGCGCTTCGATGAGAAGAACGGTCCGAAGCAGGAACTGTTGCCCGAGTATGACTCCGAGGAAGAGAGGGACTATGCCCGCAAGCTTTTCCGCGCCACCATTCTCAACGCCGACGAATATCAGAGGTGTATGAGCGATGCCTCACGCAACTGGGACTTCTCACGTCTGGCGTTTATGGACGTGGTCATCATGCAGATAGCTATTGCAGAGATGCTTACCTTCCCCTCCATCCCGCTTTCAGTGACCATCAATGAGTTTGTCGAACTCTCGAAAATCTATTCCACACCCCGCAGCTACGGCTACGTCAACGGCATGCTCGACGCTATTGCCCGTCATCTCGTAAACAGCGGGAAGCTGATGAAGCAGCTGGAAGTAAAAGAACCCACAGACAATTAACTAAATACAAATCAATATGACAAGCATTATTTTACAGGCTGCTCAGCCCGGAGGTGGCGGCATGACAATGATTCTGATGATGGTGGCAATCTTTGCCATCATGTGGTTCTTCATGATTCGCCCTCAGCAGAAGAGGCAGAAGGAAATCCAGAAATTCCAAAATGAATTGACTGAGGGTACCCAGGTGGTCACCGGTGGCGGCATCTACGGTACTGTGAAGAGCATCGACTTAGCGAAGAATACCGTCGAGGTGAAGATTGCACGCGACGTCATCGTCACCGTAGACAGGAGCTACGTGTTCAAGGACATGGCTAACACACCGATGCAGAACAAGTGATAGGTGTCTAGCATAGCATCCATATACCATACAATAGTGAATTTCCTGTTCAGTAAAACGAACAGGGAGTTCATTGTTTTTATGTTCTTCTTAGCTCTCTCTGGTATATTCTGGCTGATGATGCAGCTCAATGAGACCAAGGAGCAGGAAGTGCGCATTGTGGTGCGCTACACCAATGTGCGGAAGAACGCCGTGCTCACCTCAGGCGAGACCGACACCCTGCGTGTCACGGTCAACGACAAGGGCTTCAACATCATCAGCTACCTCTATGGTCAGACTCACCGTCCGCTCGACATCGACTTCTCGCGCTATGCCGCTAACAACGGAACAGGAACCGTAGTCAGCTCAGACATCAAAAAGATGGTGGCAGCAGAGTTGCCCGCATCCTCGAAGGTCATCAGCATCAAGCCCGACAAGCTCGTGTTCTATTATAATAATGGTGAGTCGAAGCGCGTGCCTGTGCTCTTTCAGGGAACGGTCACCCCTCAGCAGCTCTATTTCGTGTCCGACAGACAAATCATGCCCGACAGCGTTTCCGTCTATGCCTCGAGGACCAAGCTGGACAGCATCAAGGCCGTATATACCGAGGAACATTCCTACACCGACGTGCGCGACACCCTCATCGTGACCGCCCAACTGGCGGCCATACAGGGAGTCAAGACGGTACCCGAGAAGGTCAACATAAGGTTTGTCACCGATGTGCTCGCTGAGGTGCGCATCGACGACATACCCATAGAGGGCATCAATATGCCCGAAGGCCGGGTGCTCCGTACTTTCCCTGCCCGTACGGCAGTTCATTTCGTGACCGGGATGAAGAAATACCAGAGCCTTACGCCTAAGGACTTCCGTATCGTGGCCGACTATAATGAGTTGAGCCAAGACCCTTCGACCAAGTGCAACATCTATCTCGAGGAAATGCCGTCCGGAATCTCCAATGTCAGGCTTGACTTGACGCAAGTGGACTATCTTATCGAAGGGAAATAACTATCTTCTTATGAGGACGGGCATAACAGGAGGAATAGGCAGCGGTAAGAGTTACGTCTGCCGACTGCTCAAGGAGAGGGGCATCCGCGTCTACGACTGCGACTCAGAAGCCAAGCGGCTGATGGTCTCCTCCCCTACCCTTCGACGGAAGCTCACCAGGCTCATAGGCCCGGAAACATACATAAGGACAAAAGCCACAGGTTCCAGAAAGACGGAGTACCAGCTGAACAAACCCGTGATAGCACGCTTCCTGATGTCATCACCAGAGAATGCCAAGGCACTAGAAGCCATCGTCCATCCTGCCGTCATCGAAGACTACCTGAACAGCAACATCGAGTGGGTGGAGAGCGCGATACTCTTCGAGTCGGGGCTGAACAGTTTCGTAGACCGCATCGTGGTGGTTACCGCCCCTGAGGAAGTGCGCATCGCCCGCATCATTGAGCGTGACGGCATCTCGCGGGATAAGGCTTTAGAGTGGATAAACCACCAACTGCCACAGGACTATCTCGTTAGTCACGCAGACCATATCATCAAGAACGACGGAGAGACACCGTTGCTCCCACAAATAGACCAACTTCTGAATTAACTCATCATCAAAAACATAAAAGAAAATGAAACAGACAATCCTATCCATCGCCGGCAAGCCCGGCCTCTACAAACTGCTCACACGCGGTAAGAACAGCCTCATCGTCGAGGCACTTGACGCCACCCACAAGCGTCAGCCCACCTTTGCCAACGACCGCATCACGTCGCTTGGCGACATCGCCATGTTCACAGACGGCGACGATGTAGCGCTCACTCAGGTACTTGAAAACATCAAGACGCTGGAGAAGGGCAAGAAATCATCGGTCAATATCAAGACCGCAAGTGGAGACGAGCTGCGTGAGTACTTCGCAAAGGTACTGCCCAACTTCGACCGCGACCGCGTACATACGAGCGACATCAAGAAGCTCATCCAGTGGTATAACATCCTCATCGACAACGACATTACCGATTTCTTAGACGAGAAGCCCGCCGAGGAGGAAAAACCCGCCGAGAAAGCTCCTGCTACTGAGGATAAGCCCGTCGAGGCAGAGGCTCCCAAGAAGAAAGCCGCCAAGAAAAAGTAAATGCTTACCGTCTATCGTGCCAGTGCCGGCAGCGGCAAGACTTTCAGGCTGGCAGTAGAATATATCAAGCTGCTGGTTCAGAATCCTCAGGCATACCGCCACACGCTCGCCGTGACCTTCACCAACAAGGCCACAGAAGAGATGAAGATGAGGATTCTGAGCCAGCTTTATGGTATATGGCAGCTATTGCCCGCTTCGCACGACTACATAGATAAGGTTTGCAAAGAGCTGGACGTCACGCCTGAATACGCTTCCGAACAGGCTGGAAAAGCGCTCACCTTGCTGCTCCACAACTACAGCTACTTCCGTGTGGAGACCATCGACTCGTTCTTTCAGAGCGTGCTCCGCAACCTTGCCCGCGAACTGGAGCTGACGGCCAATCTGCGCGTAGAGCTCAACGACGTGCAGGTAGAAGAACAGGCGGTCGACGAGATGATTGACAGTCTGCAGAAGACCGACAAGATGCTCACCTGGCTCATGCGCTACATCATGGACTCTATAGGCGAAGACCATTCGTGGAACGTTATCGGACAGATAAAGCAGTTTGGACGCACCATCTTCCGCGACTACTATAAGCAGGAGAGTCGCGAGCTGAACAAAGTCCTCTCCAAGGAGGGTTTCATCGACGACTATGCGCGCTCACTCCAGACCATACGTGCCAAGGCTAAAGCTCGAATGACGAATATCGCCCAGGATTTCTTCGACACCATCGCACAGGAAGGCCTTACCGTAGATGATTTCTCGGGCAAGAGCAGAGGTGTGTGTAGCTTCTTCATCAAGCTGCAGCGTGGCGAGATGGACGAGAGCATCATCAACAAGACCGTAACCGAGACTGTAGGCAACCCTACAAAATGGTATTCCAAGACAAGCACATGTAAAGAGTTAATCCACACTTTGGCGGAAAGTCGCCTGGACAGTCTTCTACGCCAGGCTATAGAAGAGCAGCCCCGCCAATGGAGACTCTTCAAAAGTGCCGACCTCACCCTACGCCACCTCAGCCAGCTACGACTCTTGAACAGCATTGAGACGCGTGTCCGCCTGATGAACGAAGAAGCAAACCGCTTCCTGCTCAGCGACACCCAGCAGCTGCTCCACGATGTCATCGACGGCAGCGACTCGCCATTCATCTACGAGAAGATTGGCTCACAGCTGGAGCACATCATGATTGATGAGTTCCAAGACACTTCCACCGTACAGTGGAAGAACTTTAAG
Source organism: Prevotella sp. (assembly GCA_017645905.1). GTDB lineage: Bacteria > Bacteroidota > Bacteroidia > Bacteroidales > Bacteroidaceae > Prevotella. Next base: position 40,907 of record JAGCNO010000127.1, read on the forward strand.
GTTCTGCTGCGCGAGACCCTCAGCCACCAAGGTGGCAGCGGACTTATCGTGGGCGACGTCAAGCAGAGCATCTACCGTTGGCGGAGTGGCGACTGGCGACTCTTGGCAGGCATCCAGAAGCAGTTTGCTCCTGCCGCAGGGGCTATACCACACGTGAAAGTAGAGAAGCTCGACACCAACTACCGCTCCGAGCCGCGAATCATTATATTTAACAATGCCTTCTTTACCGAAGCTGCTAAAATAGAGGGAGTCAACGCCTACGACGATGTGCGCCAGCAATGGCCTGAGGGAAAGGACATGAATGGACATGTAGAGGTGACGCTGCTCCCTTCCGACGGCTATGCCGAGGCCATGCTCGCCCATGTTGCCGACCGAGTGAAGACGCTTGTCGATGCTGGGGCCAGACCGCAGGATATTGCCATTCTTGTGCGCAACAACGCTCACATTCCCCTCTTGGCAAACAACCTCTTAGAGACACTTCCCTACATAGAAGTTGTCAGCGACGAGGCCTTCCGTCTCGATGCCTCACCTGCCGTGCAGCTCATCATCTCTGCCCTGCACTACATCGTCCATCGCGAAGATGTCATAGCACGAGCCTTCTTGGCTAAGGCGGCCAGCGGAAACGTCGCCGGTTCCTTGCCCCCAGCCTTCGCCGACCATCTTGATGAGCTTGCACGTCTCCCCCTCTACGAGCTTGCAGAGCAAATCTACGCTATCTTCGCCAACTCTCAACTCTTATCTCTAAACTCTAAACTCTTATCTCTAAACTCTAAACTCTTATCTCTAAACTCTAAACTCTTATCTCTAAACTCTAAACTCTTAACTCTAAACTCCCATTCCGCCTACCTTTGCGTCTTCTATGACAAATTGGCAGATTACGTGAGTCAGACATCCTCCTCCGGCAAAAGCAGCAGAGGGCCTATCGACGACTTCCTGCGCTACTGGGACGAGACGCTTTGCAGCACCACCATTCAGAGTCCCGAAACGACCGGAGTGCGAATCATCTCCATTCACAAGTCGAAGGGGCTAGAGTTCCCGCACGTCATCATCCCCTTTTGCGACTGGCGGTTAGAGCACAGCGACATCCTCTGGTGCCAACCCAACGAAGCGCCATTCGACCAGTTGCCACTGGCTCCCATCGACTACAGCGCGAAGGGCATGAAGGGCACCATCTACGAGCCATTCTACGAAGAAGAGCACCAGCAGACACTCGTCGACAACCTCAACCTTCTCTACGTCGCCTTCACCCGCGCCTCCTCCAATCTCTTCGTATTCGGACGGAGAGGCAGCAAGTCGTCACGCTCGGCACTCATCGAGCAAGTCCTTCAGTCGTCCGACTTCATCAAAGACTTGAATCGCACGCCTGATTCCGAACCCAGTATGGAATCTTGCTTGTCAAATTCCGCCGATAACCTTCTCCGCTTCGACTACGGTTCCCTTTCTATCCCCCAAACCACCAAACGACCAAACCACCAAACCACCAACCCCTTCCTCCAGAAGCCCGAACCGGTGACGGTAGAGATGCATACCTACAGCAACAAGACACCTTTGGGACAGAGCAACCAGAGTGTCCGTTTCGCCGCTGGTGAAGACGACTCCATTGTAGGGGATTTGCAATCCCCGTTGAAAGGAACCTACATACAGCTGGGCAATGTCCTCCACAACGTTTTCTCCACCATTCGCACCCAGGCCGACATCGACCAGGCACTCCTTATGCTGGAGCAAGAGGGCATCATCTACGATCAGCATATCACTCGCCAACGCCTTGAGCAGCTCATCCGTAAGCGCCTTGCCGACCCACGCGTCGCCAACTGGTTCTCAGACCGTTGGACGCTCTACAACGAGTGTAACATCCTCACCCCCGACGGCCAGACCTTCCGTCCCGACCGCGTGATGACCGACGGACAGGAGACCATCGTCGTAGACTTTAAGTTCGGCACCGAGCGCGACGGCTATCACGACCAGGTACGCGAGTACATGTCCCTGCTCAGCCAGATGGGCATGCCCCGCGTAAAAGGCTTCCTCTGGTTCGTTTACTCCAACCAGATAGTTCCCGTTACCCCAAAGTAGGAACAGGATCGACCAGTTAATGCCTTCCTATTTTACACCTTTTATTTTTTCCTAAAGCTAAAACATGCAAAAAAATTTGTTTTGTAACTAAATTATAGTTACATTTGCAGGCAAATAATGATACTATCAATATGGGAACACGAGAAAAACTGCGAGAAAGGTTTCTGAAACTGCCTTCCGATTTTACTTTTGAAGAAATGCAAAGGTTGCTGGAGGGCTTTGGTTACGAACGTAGCAATAAAGGCAGAACGTCAGGTTCCAGACTGATATTCAAAAACGGTGACAAACGTCCCATCATGTTGCACAAGCCACATCCTGGCAATATCGTGAAGGAGTATGCTATGAAGCAGGTATTGGAAGAGTTACGCGAAGCAGGATATATCAAATAAGAAAAGGAGGAATGAACATGAATACAATGTCTTATAAAGGTTATTTGGGGTCAGTGAACTACAGCGACAAAGACCAGGTGTTCTTCGGAAAGGTTGAGGGCATCAATGGTCTGGTGAACTTCGAGGGCGAAAGCGTCAAGGAACTGACTTCAGCCTTCCACGAGGCTGTGGACGACTATCTGGCCTATTGCGAGGACGAGGGCATTGAACCGGACAAGAGCTATACTGGCATGCTGAACGTGCGGCTCACTCCAGCCATCCACCGTCAGATAGCCATGCTTGCCCTTCAGGCCGGCGTTTCTATCAATGCCTACATCAAGGATACCTTGGAGGAGAAGGTAGAGGAAGCATTAGCAGTATAACATAATCTGTGTTCAGGAAATCGTGTGGGTTGAATGAAAAAGTCAAAACGTCGACGTGGTTTCTATAAACTACGTCGGCGTTTCTACAAACTACGTCGGCGTTTCTACAAACATCGACGTAGTTTTAACTTTACACCTATCTGTTCTGAGAGCAAGAACGTACTATTCTGACACTTTCAACGTATCTTCACCATCCTTAGGTCGTAGCTTTCATTATTTACAACGAGTGTTACATCCTCACGCCCAACGGTCAGACCTTCCGTCCCGACCGTGTGATGACCGACGAACAAGAGGCCATCGTCGTAAATTTCAAGTTCGGTAGCGAGCGCGATGGTGGAAGAATAACGCGAAAAAGTAATAGGGATCCGAGGCTATCACAGCGTCGGGTCCCCTGCAAACTTCAAACAACCAAAAGAATTGTTTGATGTCTTTACTATCTTATGAATAGCAGCTCACGATATTTCGGCAGTGGCCAGAGAGCATCGTCGACGATGAGTTCCAGCTTGTCTATCTGGTAGCGGATTTCATCGAGTTTCGGCTCCACCTTGTCGTGGTAGGCGATAGCCTTCTCATGCTCGCCCTCAATCTTGTTGGCCAGTTTACGGGCGTTGACCAGTTCCTCGACACCTTTCTCAATGGCACTTGTGCGCTCAGCGATCTCCTCGATAATCTTGAGGTTACGGGCGTTGAGTTTCTCGGCCTTATTAATCGGGAAGACGGTAGAGACGCTGTCGACATTCTTCAGCAACTGGCTCTGATAACGGGTGGCGACGGGGATAATGTGGTTCATCGAGAGATCGCCCAGTACGCGGGCCTCAATCTGAATCTTCTTGGTGTAGGTTTCCCACTTCACCTCGTTGCGGGCCTCGAGTTCTTTCTTCGTCATCACGCCTAAGCTCTCGAACATATCAATGCTCTCCTTGTCGAGATAACGCTCGAAAATCTTCGGACAGCTCTTCTCGACGTCCAAGCCGCGTTTCTCTGCCTCGATGACCCACTCGTCGGAGTAGCCGTTGCCGTCGAAGCGGATGGGTTTGCAGGTCTTGATGTCCTCGCGCAGCACGTCGATGATGGCGTGGTACTTAGCGCTGTGCTCTGTGCCAGCGAGTTTCTTTTCGAACTCAGGAATCTTGGCGTCCACACGCTTTTTGAAGCTAACAAGGGCTTCAGCCACAGCACTATTCAAGGCTATCATTGCCGATGCGCAGTTTGCCTCTGAGCCTACGGCACGGAACTCGAAACGGTTACCGGTGAAGGCAAAAGGCGACGTACGGTTACGGTCGGTGTTGTCGATGAGCAGCTCAGGAATCTCAGGGATGTCCATCTTCAGGCCCTGCTTGCCTGTCATAGCGAGGAAGTCCTTGTCGGCCTTCTCGATATGGTCGAGCAGTTCGCTGACCTGCTTGCCAAGGAACGACGACACGATGGCGGGAGGAGCTTCGTTTGCACCCAGACGGTGTGCGTTAGTGGCACTCATGATGGAGGCTTTGAGCAGTCCGTTGTGCTTATAGACACCCATCAGGGTCTCGACGATGAACGTGGCGAAGCGCAGGTTTGCCTCTGGGGTCTTGCCAGGAGCATGCAGCAGGATGCCGTTGTCAGTAGAAAGACTCCAGTTGTTGTGCTTACCGCTACCATTGATGCCTGCAAATGGCTTTTCATGGAGCAACACGCGGAATCCATGCTTGCGGGCCACCTTCTTCATCAGCGACATCAGCATCATGTTATGGTCAACGGCCAGGTTCGTTTCCTCGAAGATAGGAGCCAGCTCAAACTGGTTAGGAGCCACCTCGTTGTGGCGCGTCTTACAGGGTACGCCCAGCTCCAGCGCCTGAATCTCCAGGTCACGCATGAAAGCAGCCACACGCTCGGGGATGCTTCCAAAGTAGTGGTCGTCCATCTGCTGGTTCTTGGCAGAGTCGTGTCCCATCAGCGTACGTCCAGTCAGCAGCAGGTCAGGACGGGCGGCATAGAGACCTTCGTCAACCAGGAAGTACTCCTGTTCCCAACCAAGGTTTGAGGTTACCTTCTTCACGGCGGGGTCAAAGTAATGGCATACATCGACGGCGGCTACGTTGACGGCATGAAGGGCACGGAGCAGCGGTGCCTTATAGTCGAGTGCCTCACCGCTATAACTTATAAATACTGTGGGGATGCAGAGTGTGTCGTCGATGATGAAGACGGGCGATGTCGGATCCCATGCCGAGTAGCCGCGAGCCTCGAAAGTTGAGCGGATACCGCCAGAAGGGAACGATGAGGCATCAGGCTCCTGCTGAACAAGCAGCTTGCCCGTGAACTCCTCGACCATACCGCCCTTTCCGTCGTGCTCGATAAACGAGTCGTGCTTCTCGGCAGTACCTTCCGTAAGCGGCTGGAACCAGTGGGTATAGTGTGTCACACCGCTCTCTATTGCCCACTGCTTCATGCCAGCTGCCACTGCGTCGGCAATATCACGATCCAGACGGGCACCATTGTCCATCACGTCAATCATCTTCTCATAGACCTGCTTCGGCAGATACTTGTACATCTTCTCACGGTTGAAGACCTTCTTGCCAAAATACTCGTAAGGTCTCTCACTGGGTGTTTTTACGTCGAGCGGCTTCTTCTTGAATGCCTCACCGACAACCTGAAATCTTAAAGCTTCCATAATGTTACTTTTTTTAGAATTAATATCATTTTGATTGTTTGATGGTGCAAAGGTACTACAATTTGTTGCAGAAACCTGTTATCGTTTTTACTTTTTGTTTGTTAAAAACCTTATTGTCTTACAATTTGTAAAATTCTAAGACTATTTTGCTTTCCATTTGCTAACACTTTGCACTCAATTCCTGTCATTTCGTTACATTCTGTCATCAGATGCAAAACAGAAAAAAATCCTCCCCCTATCATCAAGACAGGGAGAGGATTCGCACCTGGAAGATTAAGGTTGCAGCGTAAACCCAAAGACCAGGTATGCTTTCTGTGAGCACGGGTTGCCGACCACCTGTCCGAAAACGGGTATCGAGAACGTGTCTGTCACTTTGATGTCCTTCGTGGCTGTCAGCGAAACATTAGTTACAGCAAAGCCCGACGTCCAGCCATTATAGAAACTGGTGGCAAAGGGGACGGCACCGACCGTAGCAGTCCAATCTATGGCAGACAGTTTGAATGGGACAACTACTTCCGCGTAACTGCTGTAGGCCCGCTTGCCGTCCTTATTTATGCCGTCATTGCCAGCAAAGTTAGTAAACCATTGTACAGAAGCTACTCCAAAATCGTAACCAATGTTGGCCTCGAAGACGTGGTTCGTACCGTGGGTGTCGTACTTGAAGTAACGTCCCTCTGGGTCAAGGCCACCTCTGTCGAACCAGTAGTCGGTCATGCCAATATTGAAACCGCCAATGGTATAAGCCAGCGTCAGGTCGAACTCCTTCGTGTCGGCGGTATTTACAAGTCCGTAGCTGCCCCACGCTGACAGCGACAATCCCTTATACTCCACGCCCAGCATCGGCTGAACGGCAGCACTTCCTAAATCCTGACCACGCCAGATATAACTACTAACGATATCACCACTAAGCGAGAGATCCACCCCCGACCCCTCCTGTGAAGGGAGGGGAGTAGTTACCTGTGCTGACATGGGAAACACTATCGCTGATACAAATACGCTAATAATAATTCTTGTTTTCATAATTCATTTTTTTTGATTATTCTGTTTCTTTACTAATCACTCCCCTCCATTTAGGGAGGGGCTGGGGGTGGGTCTCTTAGTTATAACACAATTCACCATGTTCATAAACATCGAGGCCTTCCTCTTCAATGCGTTTGTCCACGCGCAGACCATGCAGTTTCTTAATGCCGTAGAACAAGGCGACACCACAGGCGGCAGCCCAAAGGTCGATAACCAGAATACCAAAGCACTCAGCACCGAAGAATCCCCAGCCGAAGCCGTAGAAGGCACCGTTGCTGGTAGACAGCAGACCCGTCATCAGCGTACCCAGAATACCACAGACACCGTGTACTGAGCTGGCACCTACGGGATCGTCGATATGCAGTTTGTGGTCGATAAACTCGATGGCATAGACTAGTACGATACCACATACCAGGCCGATAATGACGGCTCCGAATGGCGATACAAGATCACAACCAGCCGTGATACCTACGAGACCAGCCAGCACACCGTTCAAGGTCAGTGATAGTGAGGGCTTGCCGTATTTCGCATAGGTGAGGAACATCGTTGCCACACCACCTGCGGCTGCTGCAAGGTTCGTGGTCAGGAACACATGCGAGATTGCGATGCGGTTCACTTCACCACTTGCAGCCAACTGCGAACCGGGGTTGAAACCGAACCATCCGAGCCAGAGGATGAACACACCTAAAGAAGCGATCATGAGGTTGTGGCCAGGAATAGCGTTGCTCTTGCCTTCCTTGCTGTACTTACCGATACGGGGACCAAGGGCGATAGCACCAATAAGAGCCAGCACACCACCTACGCTATGCACGATGGCAGAACCTGCGAAATCGTGGAACACGTCGCCGAAGGTTGTCATCATAAACGAGTCAGCAGCATCATTGCAGAGCCAGCCTCCGCCCCACGTCCAGTGTCCCTCGATAGGATAGATGAACAGCGAGATAACTGCACTATAAATAAGGTACATCGAGAACTTCGTGCGCTCGGCCATAGCACCGCTGACGATGGTGGCAGAGGTGGCGCAGAATACGGTCTCAAAAATCAGGAAACCCTCTACGGGCAGGTCGCCCTTGTAGAAACTCAGGTCGCCCCAATTGGGTGCGCCAATGAAACCTGCGCCTTCGCTTCCGAACATAAAGCCGAAGCCGAGGAAGAAGAACAGCAACGAGCCGAACATGAAGTCGACAAAGTTCTTCATCAGGATGTTCGCCGTGTTCTTACTACGCGTAAAACCTGCTTCACACAGCGCAAAGCCCGGCTGCATCCAGAAAACCAACATGGCTGCCAATAGCATCCATACAGTATCAAGTGATAAGTTATCCATAATCTTTCTAAGCCCCCTAAGTTAGGGGGTTGGGGGTCTGAACAGGCGTTCTTTGCCCCGTTTAAGTGTTAATAATTTGTGTTAGTGTAATTAAGTCAGAGTCTGCCTTTGTTCAGACCCCCATCCCCCTAACTTAGGGGGCTAAAGTTACTTTTTGTCTCGTAACACCGTGTCACCGTTTTCGCCCGTACGGATAGACCACGTGTCTATCACGTCGCTCACGAAGATGCGACCGTCGCCGACCTCGCCCGTGTGGGCAACCTTGAGAATCACCTTCACCGTCGGGTCGAGAAAAATGTCACGACAAACGATGGTAATGGCGACTCGCTCGATGACATCGGTGGAGTACTGCACGCCACGATAGATGCGCTCCTGACGGCTCTGGCCAATGCCGTGCACGTCGTGGTACTCAAACCAGTCGATGTCTGAAGAAAGCAAAGCAGCTTTCACCTCCTCGAACTTCGTCTTGCGGATAATTGCTTCAATCTTTTTCATACCTTTTTACCTTATTAAATTAATACTAAACCCTATCATTGGGTTACACTTTGTTGTTTTGATGGTGCAAAGTTACGACACTTTGCATAATATGACAAGAAGGTGCTTTCATTTTGTTTGTTAAAAACATCACAAACTATCGTTTTGTAAAAAGAAAGGTTCTTCTCCTTTCTTTTCATTATCACTTTGCGTACAAAAACTGCTATTTCGTTACAAAGTGTCAAATATTATATTAATGTGTGCGGACACAACGTTTTGTATGACAACAAAAAAATCCGCGAAACCTCAATAAGTTTCGCGGAATAGCTATTAAGTGATAAAGCGTTTTGTCAACCTTTGCTCCAAACCTTGATGCGATTCAGGGCCTCTTCTGTCTTCTCGTGACTGCCGAAGGCGGTGAAGCGGACATAGCCCTCGCCGGAGGGACCAAAGCCGACACCGGGGGTGCAGACGACGTTAGCGCCATAGAGCAAGGCCTCGAAGAATTGCCAGGACGACATGCCATCGGGACAGCGCATCCAGACGTAGGGGGCATTCTCGCCGCCGTAGCATTCGTAGCCGAGGCTTCTTAAAACGGAGAGCATCTTCTTAGCGTTCTGCATATAGTAGCCGATGGTGGCCTTGACCTGAGCCTTGCCTTCTGGCGAGTAGATGGCCTCGGCGGCACGCTGGGAGATATAGCTGCAGCCGTTGAACTTGGTGCACTGACGGCGCAGCCACAACTGGTTGAGTGATATGCGCTCGCCCTCAAAAGTGCTGACGGTGACCTCTTTCGGCACGATGGTATAGCCGCAACGGACGCCTGTAAAGCCCGCCGTCTTGGAATAGGAACGGAACTCGACGGCGCACTTGCGGGCTCCGCGAATCTCGTAGATGGAGTGCGGTATTTTTGGGTCCTGAATGTAGGCTTGATAGGCAGCATCGTAAAGAATCAAGGCATCGCTCTTTAGGGCGTAGTTCACCCACTTGCGCAGTTCCTGTTTGGAGATAACCGTACCTGTTGGGTTGTTGGGGTAGCAGAGATAGATGACATCGACGGGGCGGCCCTTGGGAAGTTCCGGCACAAAACCGTTCTCTGCATGGGTGGGCATATAGCGTACATTGGTCCAACGCCCATCGCGAAAGGTGCCGCAACGGCCTATCATTACATTGGAGTCGATGTAGACGGGATAGATGGGGTCGGTCACGCCAATAAAGTTGTCCCAGTGGAGCAACTCCTGGAAATTGCCTGTGTCGGACTTAGCACCGTCGTTGATGAAGACCTCGTCGATATCGAGGTGGATGCCACGCGGCAGGAAGTCGTTCTTCAGGATGGCTTCGCGAAGGAAGTCATAACCTTGCTCAGGACCGTAGCCGCGGAATCCCTCGGCGGTAGCCATCTCGTCGACAGCCTTGTGCATGGCCTCGGTGACGGCAGGACACAGCGGTTGGGTGACGTCGCCGATGCCGAGACTGATGACGTCGGCACCTGGGTGCATCACCTTAAAGGCGTTGACCTTCTTGGCAATGTCAGCGAACAGGTAGTTGTTCTGGAGGTTCAGGAAGTGAATGTTTACTAATGCCATATTTCGAGCCCCCTAAGTTAGGAGGTTGGGGATCTGAACAAGCGTTTATCAGACCTTTTTAATTACTACTTTTCGCAGGGGACTGCGCCTGTTCAGCCCCCCGTCACCCCCTAACGTAGGGGGCATAGGCTTCGCCATCAAAGACGAATTCGGCGGGACCGGTCATGAGGACGTGATTATCACTCTCGCGCAGTTCTACGTTGAGCGTACCACCGTCCATGGCAATCTGTGACTGGCGACCAGCACGCCCCGTGATGAAGGCTGCAACTGCTGTGGCGCAGGCGCCTGTACCACAAGCCTGAGTAATGCCGCTGCCACGCTCCCAGACTCGAGTGCGGATGATTCCATCATTTTCTATACGAGCAAACTCGATATTGCAACGCTGTGGGAAGGCGGGATGATGCTCAAGGACGCGCCCCGTCTCGGCGACTTGATCAACATTGTCTGTGAAGATGACGTAATGGGGGTTGCCCATAGAGACAAAGATTCCCTTGTCCAGTCCACATGACGTTACATACTGCTCTGGGTTTTCGAGTTGGGGTGTACCCATGTCAACGGTGACGCTCTCCACCACGCCGTCGCTGACGTGGAGGTTGAGCGTCTTGATGCCTGAATTTGTAAGCAATCGTATTTGTCTTTGTGTTGTGATAGCTCTCTCAAAGAGATATTTCCCTATACACCGCGAAGCATTGCCGCACATCATCGCCTCAGAGCCGTCGGCATTGAAGATGTGCATGCTGTAGTCGGCCTCGGGGATCGGCGATGCACCAATCAGCACCAGTCCGTCGCTGCCGATGCCCTTGTGGCGATCGCTCCAAAGGATGGATGCCTGCACAGGGTCGGCGATGGGGTACTGCATGGCATTGACGTAGATATAGTCGTTGCCACAACCGTGCATCTTGGTGAATCTGATCTTACTCATTTCGAAAGAAATTGATTGACTTTTGCTGCTGTCTGCTTGCCGCTGGCCATAGCGCGAACTACAAGCGAAGCACCGTTGGCGGAGTCGCCGCATACGAAGACATTCTCAGGATACTCTGGATGCTCTGGTTTCAGGAAGCCCATAGCCAGCAAAACGAGTTCGGCTTTGATGATTTCAGGCTCGCCTTTCTCTACCATGATGGGGCGACCGCCGTTGGGATTCGGCTCCCAATCGATTTCCTGCACTTTGACGCCAATAAGTTTGCCATCCTTGCCCAGGAACTCCAAGGTGTTGATGTTCCAGCGGCGGGTGCAGCCCTCCTCATGACTCGATGTTGTCTTGAGTGTGCGAGGCCAGTTGGGCCAGGGGTTCTGCGGGTCTTCAGGACCTTCAACGGGCTTGGGCATAATCTCAATCTGTGTTACGCTCTTGCAACCTTGGCGATGGGCGGTGCCAATGCAGTCGGAGCCGGTATCACCGCCGCCGATGACGAGGACGTCCTTGCCCTTGGCAGTAATGCGCTCATCCTTAGAGAACTCGATGCCGGCGAGGACGCGGTTCTGCTGGGAGAGGAGCTCGAGTGCGAAATGGACGCCCTTCAGTTCTCGGCCTGGTGCCTTGAGATCGCGAGCGGTGGGGGTGCCGGATGCTAATACCACTGCGTCGAACTCGGCGGAGAGATGCGATGAAATCGCATCTGAAGAAACGGGACAGTTGTACTTAAACTCGATGTCCTCAGCCTCCAATAACTTAATGCGGCGGTCGATGATGGCCTTGTTGAGTTTGAAGTTTGGAATGCCGTAGCGCAACAGTCCGCCTGCGGCCTCGTTCTTCTCGAAGACGGTTACCTGATAGCCCATCAGGTTCAGGTCGTTGGCGGCGGCAAGTCCGGCAGGGCCGGCACCAATAACTGCCACCTTCTTGCCATTGCGCACAATGTCGGTCATTGGTTGGATGAAACCCTCGCGGAAGGCAGCCTCGATGATGGCAGCCTCGTCCTCACGGTTAGTTGTCGGCTCGTGGTTGAAGCGGTTCAGCACACAGGCCTTTTCGCAAAGAGCAGGACAGATACGACCTGTGAACTCAGGGAAAGGATTGGTGGAAGTCAGGAGCTTATAGGCCAGCTCCCAGTCACCCTTATACAGTGCATCATTCCATTCGGGTGCTTTATTGCCCAGCGGACATGCCCAATGGCAGAAAGGCACGCCACAGTCCATGCAGCGCGATGCCTGCAGTTTACGTTCGCGAGTGTTGAGCGTCTGTTCTACCTCGCTGAAGTCGTGGATTCTATCTTGTATCGGACGGTATCCCGCCTCCTGGCGGTGTATCTCCAGAAATGCTTTCGGATTTCCCATTGTAATTTACAATTTGACAATTTACCATTTACCATTTAATAGTCACGCTGGATGTTAGCTATCTTCTCCTGAAGTTTCTTGTTCTGCTCTTCCTGAAGCACGCGCTTGTACTCGATAGGTACAACCTGGATGAAATCCTCGATGTAGCGATGCCAGTTGTCGAGCATCCGACCTGCCAAGGCCGAACCTGTATGCAGGTAGTGCTGACGAATCAGTTCGAGAAGTTCCTTGCGACTGACGCTGTCCTCTACCAGATTGATTTCCACCATATCCATGTTGCAGAAGTAGTCGAACGAATGGTCAGGGTCGTAGACATAAGCCACGCCACCACTCATACCGGCTGCGAAGTTACGCCCCGTCTTACCGAGCACTACCACACGCCCGCCAGTCATATACTCGCAGCAATGGTCGCCAGCACCCTCGATGACGGCGATGGCACCAGAGTTGCGCACGCCGAAGCGCTCACCCACCTTACCATTAATATATAGTTCGCCTGAGGTGGCACCATAAAGGCCGGTATTACCTGCGATGATGTTGTCCTCGGCATGGAAGTCCTCACCACTTCGGGCTGGCGGCAGAATCGAGATGCGACCACCTGAAAGTCCCTTGCCGAAGTAGTCGTTGCACTCGCCCTCAAGCTTCAGGTTGACACCATGAACGGCAAAGGCACCAAAACTCTGACCAGCCGCCCCCTTGAACTTGATGTTAATAGTGTTGTCGGGCAGACCAGCCTCGCCGCATTTCTTGGCGATGACACCAGAGAGCATCGTAGTCACGGCACGGTCTGTATTCTTGATAGCGTAATCGAGCGTCACCTCCTCGCCGTCGTTGATAGCCTTCTCGGCAGCCTTGATAATCTCCTCGTCCTTCACGCCGCTCACCTTGGTGAATGCGCCGCGATCCCAATAAAGAGCCTTGTCAGTCTCGGGTTTATGAAGCAGGCGGGCAAAGTCGATAGTCTTCTGCTTATCAGTAGCATTGGTGGTATCAACCTCTATCAGTTCTGTGTGACCGATAATCTCCTTCAGGCTGTGAACGCCAATCTCGCTCAGATGCTCGCGCACCTGCTCTGCCAGGAAGGTGAAGAAGTTCACCACGTACTCTGCACGACCCTCGAAGTGCTTGCGCAACTCCGGGTTCTGCGTAGCAACGCCCATCGGACAGGTATTGGTGTTACACTTGCGCATCATCACACAGCCCAGTACGATGAGCGGCAGCGTGCCAAACGAGAACTCGTCGGCGCCCAGCATCGCCATGATGATCACGTCTTTGGCGGTCTTCAACTGACCGTCGGTCTGCAGGCGCACCTGATTTCTCAGTCCGTTCATCACCAGCGTCTGCTGCGTCTCGGCGAGACCAATCTCAGGTGAGATTCCAGCGAATCGCATACTGCTGGCAGGGCTGGCACCTGTACCACCCTCGGCACCACTGATAACAATCAGGTCGGCCTTGGCCTTGGCCACACCGGCGGCGATGGTTCCCACACCGCTCTCGGCAACCAGTTTTACGCTCACGGCAGCCGTGGGGTTGATATTCTTCAAGTCGAAGATGAGCTGCGCCAGGTCCTCAATCGAGTAGATGTCGTGATGGGGCGGTGGCGAGATGAGCGAGATGCCGGGGATGGCATTACGTGTCTTAGCGATAATCTCGTTGACCTTGAAACCAGGCAACTGACCGCCCTCACCAGGCTTGGCACCCTGCGCCACCTTGATCTGTATCTCCTCGGCATTCACCAAGTATTCAGCTGTCACGCCAAATCGTCCTGATGCAATCTGCTTAGTCTTGCTTGAAAGGCTCACGCCGTCCACCTCCGTATGATAGCGGGCATTGTCTTCGCCACCCTCGCCAGTATTACTGCGTGTGCCGAGCTTATTCATAGCCAGCGCCAGTGCCTCGTGGGCCTCGATGCTCAGGGCACCAAAACTCATGGCACCAGTAACAAAATGCTTCACGATGCTCTCTACTGGCTCTACCTCGTCGATAGGTGTTGGTTTGGCTGCTTTCTTAAACTTGAAGAAGTCGCGGATAAAGATAGGCGATTCCTTTTCGTCAACCTGTGCAGCCCACTCCTTAAACTTCTTATACGAGCCCAAACGGGTGGCCAACTGCAGATTGGCAATCGTCTCTGGGTTCCATGCGTGCTTGATACCATCCTTGCGCCAAGCAAATTGACCTTGGTTCTGCAATGTCATCTTCGACGCAACACTATTGCGCCCCTGCTCATGCAGACGGATGGCATCGCGTGCAATCTCCTTCAATCCTACACCACCGATGGTGCTCACCTCTGTGCCAAAATAGCGGCGCAACAGGTCCTCGCTCAGGCCGATGCTCTCAAATATTTTAGCGCCACGATAGCTGCGGATGGTCGAGATACCCATCTTACTCATAATCTTCTTCAAGCCCTTATCCACTGCCTTGATGTAGTTTTTCTCGGCAGTAGCATATTCCTCCTGAATCTTCCCTTTCTTCACGAGGTCATCAAGTACTGCAAAGGTCATATATGGGCAGAGTGCGCTGGCACCATAGCCCAGCAACAGGGCAGCGTGCATCACCTCGCGAATCTCACCGCTCTCCACAATCAGCGCCGTCTGCACACGCTTACCTACGCTAATCAGATAGTGGTGAACAGCTGAGACGGCCAACAGCGATGGAATGGCAGCGTGCTTCTCGTCGATGTCACGGTCGCTCAAAATGATGTAGTTCACGCCCTCATCCACGCTGGCCTCGGCCTGATGACACAGGTTGTCCAATGCTTGTCGCAAGCCCTCCTCGCCCTTACTCATTTCGAATAGAATGGCGAGTTTCTTGGTGTTAAAGCCCTTATACCTTATATTGCATAGTATGTCTAACTGTGTATTGGTCAGCACGGGCTGCGGCAGACGTACCATCTTGCAGTTGCTCGCATCAGGCGTCAGGATATTAGTTCCTACGGCACCGATATACTCCGTCAGGCTCATCACCAACTCTTCACGGATGGGGTCGATGGCAGGGTTGGTGACCTGTGCAAACTGCTGACGGAAATAGTTGAACAGCACCTGCGGACGGTCGGAGATGACTGCCAGTGGCGTATCGTTACCCATCGCAGCGACAGGCTCCTGACCGGCTGTTGCCATCGGCACAATGGTCTTGTCGATATCCTCCTGACCGAAGCCGAAGGTCACCAGCTTCTGCTCCAAGTTGCTCACGCCGTTCTCTACGTGACGGCCGCTCTTCAGCTTTTCCAATTGCACGCGGTTCTCGTTCAGCCATTCACGGTAAGGATGCGCCTTCGCCAACTGCTCCTTGATCTCGCCATCATAATAAATCTTTCCCTCCTGAGTATCAATCAGCAGAATCTTACCTGGCTGCAACCGGCCTTTGCTCACGACGTCGCCTGGCTCGAAGTCCATGACGCCGACCTCACTGGCCACTACCATCATACCGCTCTTGGTAATCGTGTAGCGGCTGGGGCGCAGGCCGTTTCTGTCCAGCATGCCGCCGGCATAGCGTCCATCGCTGAAGAGCAGTGCAGCAGGGCCGTCCCACGGCTCCATCAGGATAGAGTGGTACTCGTAGAATGCCTTCAAGTCCTCAGAAATAGGGTTCTTGTCGTTAAAACTCTCAGGCACCAAGATGGCCATCGCCTGTGGCAGCGAGAGTCCGCTCATCATCAGGAACTCAAAGACATTATCCAGCGAAGCACTATCGCTCATACCCTCCTGCACAATCGGCCTTAAGTCCTTGATATCTCCCAATGCCTCGCTGCTCAGTACGCTCTCACGCGCCTTCATCCAACCGCGATTGCCTCGAATGGTGTTGATTTCGCCGTTGTGGGCCAACAAGCGGAAGGGCTGGGCTAATGACCACGTTGGGAATGTGTTTGTGCTGAATCGTGAGTGCACCAGCGCCAGTCCGCTTGTGAAATAAAGGCTCGACAGGTCAGGGAAGAAACGTCGTAGCTGTCCGCTGGTCAGCATCCCCTTATAGATGAGGTTCTTGTTCGATAGTGAGCAGATGTAAAAATCCTTGTTATCGATGCGATTCTCTATTCTCTTGCGTACCTTATATAATATACGGTCGAACACGGGAACCTCCTCATCCTTGACGCCCGTGATGAATATCTGCTTGATGTCTGGCTCCACCTCGCGTGCTGCCGCCCCCAGCACCTCCGGGTTCGTAGGCACGGCACGAAGGTGCATCAGCGACAGACCCTCACGCTCAATCTCCTCGATCATTACTGAGAGGATGTCCTGCTGCGCCCTTTCGTCCTTAGGCAGGAAAACCAGACCTGTACCATACTTACCCTTTTCAGGCACAGGGATACCCTGCAACAAGATAAACTCGTGCGGAATCTGCACCATGATACCGGCACCGTCGCCCGTCTTGTCGCGGGTCTCGGCACCTCGGTGCTCCATGTTCTCCAGCACCTTCAGCGCGTTGTCCACCAGCTCGTGACTTTTCCCGCCGTGAATGTTCACAACCATACCTACGCCACAAGCATCGTGCTCGTACTGACTCTGATAAAGTCCTTTCTGCGAACAGTGTGTCCTCTGATTACGCCGTGTACTCTGTATTGTTTGAAGTTTACATTTTGTCATATTATCCTTACTTTTACTATCTTTTTGTTCATTTTTGGCTGCAAAGGTATATCAATTTATTATATTGCACAAGTTTTTTCTTTCCTTTTTTATCCTTAAATATTTCCTTGTGTTACATTTTGCTCAATTATTGCCCCTTTTTCTTACATTTTGAAACAAATCGCCCGTTGTAAGCCAGTGAATATTTACACATTGTCATTCTTCCAAAATGCTTCAGTTTTCAATCTTCAAGTTTGCGCTCGGCATCCCGAAGGGTGACGCTTGCGTAATGGAATGGAGCAAGAATGGCATATTCGATGAGAAAGAACGGCTTATTCGATGAGAAAGAACGGCTTATTCCCATAGAAAGAACGGCTTATTCGATGAGAAAGAACGGCTTATTCTCATAGAAAGCGCATGGCATCCCGAAAGGTGACGCTTGCGTAATCAGTCCCCTTTCTTAAGGAGTGTTTTTTGAACTTTGACGATTTGTAACGAAATGACAGGTTTTCAGTACAAAACGTAAGCAAAACGGCAGGCAAAAATACCTAACGCTTTACTAAATGATAGCTGTGTCGGTTTTTAACAATCAAAACGAAACCAAAGCAAGCATTGTTCTTGCAAAATGTACTATCTTTGCCGGCAATTTTGAACATGGTGTATAAGCGGCCTTCGGCCAAAATAATAAATGAAAACAAAGGTGTATAAATATAATTAGGTATAAGGTATGAAGATTAAGAAGCGTTGGAAAATCCTGATGACGGCAATGACGCTAATAGCCGTTGCAGGGCTTTGCGTAGGGGAGCCTACGTTTGAATGTGACTGGTCGGTAATCAGCGCAGCCGATGTGGCCTGGCTGATTACCGCCACTATTTTCGTGTTGATGATGACGCCCGGCCTGTCGTTCTTCTATGGCGGAATGGTGGGTGCTAAGAACGTTATCTCCACGATGTTGCAGTCGTTCATTGCGATGGGACTGATTTCAGTCTTGTGGGTAGCGGTCGGCTTCTCGCTGTGCTTTGGCGACGACATCGGCGGTGTGATTGGCAATCCGCTGACGTTCCTGATGTTTCATGGTGTGGGCGGCGAGGTCTATACCACTCCGGCTGGCAACGTGCTGGGCGGGGCGACGATACCGCTGGCCCTGTTCGCGCTGTTCCAGATGAAGTTCGCCATCATCACGCCGTCGCTTATTACGGGCTCGTTTGCCGAGCGTGTGAGGTTTTCGGCCTACATGTTCTTCATGATGTTTTTCTTCTTCGTCATCTACTGCCCGCTGGCTCACATGACGTGGCATCCTGAGGGACTCTTTTGCCGGTGGGGTGTCATCGACTTTGCCGGTGGCATCGTGGTGCATGCTTCTTCGGGTATCGCGGCCTTGGCGGGAGCAATCTTTCTGGGGAGACGCAGCGGGGAGAAGAGCGAGCCTGCCAACATCCCGTTTGTGCTCCTTGGAGCGGCACTGCTGTGGTTAGGCTGGTTCGGCTTCAATGCGGGCTCTTCGCTGCATGCCGACGGTCAGGCCATCAAGGCATTCCTGAACACGAACACGGCCTCTGCTACGGCCATGATGACGTGGATATTCTTCGACTGTCTGCGTGGCCGCAAGCCGTCGGCTATGGGTGCTGCCGTGGGTTGCGTAGTCGGTCTGGTGGCCATCACACCGTCGGCAGGCTATGTCACCGTGGGTCAGAGCATCTTTATCGCCTTTGTCATCACGCTGATCTGTAACATCGCCGTCTATTGGCGTTCACATTCCAATATTGACGATGCGCTCGACGTATTTCCGACACACGGCACAGGCGGTATATTCGGCACGGTGCTGACGGGTATCTTTATTCAGGAGGGACTGATTGCCGGCACCTGGGATGGTTTTATGATTTTCCTCTACCATCTGCTGGCCATTGTCATCGTGTTTGTCTATACCTTCGCCATGAGCTGGCTGGGCTATAAACTCATCGACAGTCTCATCCCCATGCGCGTGTCGGCCTATAGCGAAAAGGTGGGACTCGACTTCTCGCAGCACGACGAACACTACGGACTGGCGCACATCGGCGAGCGAGAGTTGGCAGAATACGAAGAACACATCAGGCAGAAAGTGAGGAGTGAAGAGTGATAAGTGAATAATGCAAACTTCCGAACAACATAGAATGAACACAAAGTATATCTTCGTAACTGGCGGTGTGGTTTCCTCGCTTGGCAAGGGAATCATCTCCGCCAGTATCGGTAAACTGCTGCAGGCACGTGGCTTTAAGGTCACGATTCAGAAATTTGACCCGTACATTAACATTGACCCTGGGACGCTGAACCCTTACGAGCACGGTGAGTGCTACGTAACAGAGGATGGTTTCGAAACCGACCTGGACTTGGGGCATTATGAAAGGTTTACGGGCATCCACACCACGCGTGACAACTCGATTACCACTGGTCGTATCTACAAGACGGTGATAGACCGCGAACGGCATGGCGACTATCTGGGTAAGACGATTCAGGTAGTGCCGCATATCACGGACGAGATAAAACGGCGCATGTTGCGTGAGGGTCTGGACGAAGGGCTGGACTTCGTAATTACCGAGGTCGGAGGTACCATTGGCGACATTGAGAGTGCACCGTTTATGGAGGCCATCCGTCAGTTGCGGTGGCAACTGGGACGTGATGCCGTGTGTGTACATCTGACGTACGTACCTTATCTGAAGGCCGCCGACGAACTGAAAACGAAGCCTACGCAACATTCAGTAAAAGAACTACAAGGGATGGGTATCCAGCCCGACATTCTTGTCCTCAGAACCGAACGCCATCTCAGTGACTCTCTACGCCTGAAGGTGGCGTCGTTTTGTAATGTAGATCTGGAGTGCGTGGTGCAGAGTGAGGATATGCCGAGTATCTACGAGGTGCCGGTGAGCATGCAGCGTCAGGGGCTCGACGCGGCAATTATGAGGAAGATTGGAATACCAGTCGGCGAGACGCCTGCCATGAAGCTGTGGCACGATTTCCTCGACAAGCAACGTAATGCCAAGCGCGAGGTACACATCGGACTGGTGGGCAAATACGACCTGCAAGATGCCTACAAGAGCATCCGCGAGAGCCTGAACCTGGCTGGTATTTATAACGACGTGAAGGCACGGCTGCACTTTGTCAATAGCGAGGAGATTACACCCCAGAACGTTGGCGAGAAGCTGGAAGGAATGGCGGGCATTGTGGTGTGTCCAGGCTTCGGACAGCGTGGTATTGAGGGCAAGATTATTGCGGCCGAATATGGCCGGACAAAAGATATTCCTACCTTCGGCATCTGTCTGGGTATGCAGATGATGGTGATAGAGTTCGCAAGAAACGTTTTAGGATATAAGGATGCGAATAGTGCGGAAATGGTTCCCGATACGCCACACAATGTGATTGATATCATGGAAGAGCAGAAAAACATCACGCAGATGGGTGGTACAATGCGACTGGGCGCCTACGATTGTAAGCTTGTTGAGGGCAGTCGCACATTTGAAGCATACGGTAAGGATACACTTGTCAAGGAGCGTCATCGTCACCGCTATGAGTTTAATAATGCCTATAAGGACGAGTACGAGTCGAACGGCATGAAGTGTGTGGGTATCAACCCCACCGCTGACCTCGTGGAGATTGTCGAAATCCCTGAAAAGCGCTGGTACATCGGTACGCAGTTCCACCCGGAATACTCCTCAACGGTGCTTCATCCGCATCCACTGTTTATGTCATTTATCCGTGCTTGTATCTAATCGTAAATCGTAAATCGTAAATTGGCATGGTGGAAGAGCTAAAGCATGAGTGTGGTGTGGCGATGATTCGTCTGCTGAAGCCGTTGAGTTACTACGTGCGGAAATATGGTATTCGGCGATACGGTTTCGACAAACTCTATCTGATGATGGAGAAGCAGCACAACCGTGGACAGGAGGGTGCTGGTATTGCCTCGGTAAGCCTGGACAACGAGCCGGGCACGGAGTATATGTTCCGTGAAAAGGCCGAGGGCAAGGATGCCATTACAGAGATTTTCAAGGCCATTGACCATTCACCATTGACCATTGACCATTCCTCCACATCGGACGATTGTGTAGCCTATGATGGTGATCGTTCAATGTTCAATTGTCAATTGCTGATGGGGCATCTGCGCTATTCGACTACGGGCAAGAGCGGACTGCAATACGTGCATCCCTTCTTGCGCCGTAATAACTGGCGTGCCAAGAACCTCTGTCTCTGCGGCAACTTCAACATGACCAACATCGACGAGGTATTCCATTTCCTGACAGAGCAGGGCCAGTCGCCACGTATCTACGGCGATTCTTATATCACCCTCGAACTGATGGGCCACCGTCTGGACCGTGAGGTGGAACGGCTGTATGTAGAGGCTAAGGAGCAGGGCCTTGAGGGTACGGACATCACGGATTATATTGACAATCATGTTGAAATGGCGAATGTTCTGAAGACTACTATGACACATTTCGATGGTGGTTACGTGATGTGTGGGCTGACGGGCTCTGGCGAGATGTTTGCCATGCGTGACCCCTGGGGCATTCGGCCAGCTTTTTATTACCGGGATGACGAGATAATTGCCCTTGCCAGCGAACGTCCTGTATTGCAGACGACCTTCAATCTTCAGGCAGAAGACATCTGTGAACTTCAGCCAGGCGAAGCGCTCATTGTGCATAGGAACGGAGAGAGCCGTTTGGAACAGATTATGCCTGCCCAACCCTTGAGCGCCTGCTCGTTTGAACGTATCTATTTCAGCCGCGGCTCGGACCGTGACATCTATCAGGAGCGCAAACGACTGGGCGAGCAATTGACTCCTGCTATTATGAAAGCTGTCGACGGCGATGTGGCCAACACCGTGTTCTCTTACATCCCCAACACTGCCGAGGTGGCCTTTTATGGCATGACGGATGGCTTCCGTCAGCAGGGCTACAATGTGCGTACAGAAAAGGTGGTGTGGAAGGACATCAAACTGCGTACCTTCATTGCAGACAACAGTGAGCGCAACGACCTTGCAGCCCATGTCTATGATGTCAGCTATGGTAGTCTGAAAGCCTTTGAGGACAGTCTTGTCATCATCGATGACTCTATAGTCCGAGGCACCACGTTGAAGGAGAGCATCTTCAAGATTCTCGACCGCCTGCACCCCAAGAAAATCGTGATGGTGTCCAGTTCGCCACAAATCCGCTATCCCGACTACTACGGCATTGACATGTCGCGGCTGGAAGAGCTCTGTGCCTTCCGTGCTGCCATTGCCCTGATTAAGGAAAGAGGCAGGCAGAAGCTGATTGCCGACACCTACAAGGCCTGTAAGTATTCGCCAGCCTCGTTGAACCATGTGCGCAATATCTATGCCCCTTTCACCGCCAGGGAAATAAACGCGAAGATTGTGGAGATGCTTCGTCCGGAGGGTATGCAGGCTCCCGTCGAACTGGTGTTCCAAAGCATCGAGGGCCTCCACCACGCCTGTCCCAACCATCCTGGCGACTGGTACTTTACGGGCAATTACCCCACACCTGGTGGCATCCGCATGGTGAACCAGGCATTTGTTCATTACGTTGAAGATATATTGAAAAAACAATTATGATAGAAGCAAAGTTAATACTCGAAGATGGGACGGAGTTCGTAGGCCGCTCGTTTGGCTATGCTGCTGGTACAACAGGCGAGGTGGTGTTCAATACGGCGATGACGGGCTATCCTGAGAGTTTGACAGACCCCAGCTATGCAGGGCAGATATTGGTGACGACCTTTCCGCTGATAGGCAATTATGGCGTGCCAGATACTGGTATGGGCAGTGATGGCCTGCCGCTGTTTATGGAGAGCGAGAAGATACACCCCAAGGCGCTGGTAGTGGCCGACTATAGTGAGACCTGTTCTCATTGGAATGTAAAGGAGTCATTAGCCACGTGGCTGAAGCGTGAAAAGATTCCTGCCATTACCGGCATCGACACACGACGGCTGACCAAGGTGCTGAGAGCGCATGGCGTGATGATGGGGAGAATCATTCTAAGTGAAGAGTTAAGAGTGAAGAGTGAAGAATTTAGAATGAAGAATGAAGAATTTGCTACCGCTCTTGACTACGGAGATGTGAACTGGGTGGAGAAGGTAAGTTGCAAAGAAGTGATTACCTACAAACCTGATATGACGGCGGTGGCAAACTCTAAACTCTACACTCTAAACTCTAAACTAAAGAAGGTAGTCTTGGTGGATTGCGGCGTGAAGGCGAACATCATCCGCTGCCTGATTAGGAGAGGTGTGGAGGTCATTCGTGTGCCTTGGGACTTTGATTTCAACCAGCTTGACTTCGATGGATTGTTCTTGGCCAACGGTCCTGGCGACCCGGAGCAATGCGGCAAGACGGTGGAGCATATCAGAACCTTCCTGAATAATGATCATGTACGGCCCTGTATGGGAATCTGTCTGGGCAACCAGTTGTTGGCACGTGCTGCAGGGGCTAAGACTTACAAGCTGAAATATGGTCATCGCTCGCACAACCAACCTGTGCGGCAGATAGGCACCAACCAGTGTTTCATCACTTCGCAGAATCATGGCTACGCAGTAGACGACACGACACTCCCGGAGGACTGGGAACCGCTGTTTGAGAACATGAACGACGGTTCAAATGAAGGCATCCGCCACAAGTCAAAGCCTTGGTTCTCCGCTCAGTTCCACCCAGAGGCCTGCTCAGGACCGACAGACACGGAATGGATGTTTGATGAGTTTATTGGTTGTTTAAGTGATTCGTCGTTTAGTCGTTTAGGAAAAGTAACTAACATCCCCCAACAACTAAACAACCAAACAACCAAACAACCAAAAAAGGTTCTGTTGTTAGGTTCCGGTGCCCTGAAAATAGGTCAGGCCGGAGAGTTTGACTACAGTGGTGCACAAGCCTTGAAGGCCCTGAAGGAAGAGGGTATCCACTCGGTGCTCATCAATCCCAATATTGCTACGGTACAGACCTCAAAAGATGTTGCCGACACGGTCTATTTCCAGCCTGTGACGGCAGCGTTTGTGGAACGAGTCATAGAGAAGGAGCGTCCTGATAGCATTCTGTTGAGCTTTGGAGGCCAGACGGCCTTGAACTGTGGTGTAGAGCTGTACGAGAAGGGCATCTTGGAGAAATATGGCGTCGAGGTGCTGGGCACTCCCATGCAGGCCATCATTGATACAGAAGACCGTGACCTGTTTGTGAAACGCCTTGACGAGATTGGCGTGAAGACCATCAAGAGCGAGGCCTGTTCATCCATTGAGGAAGTTCAGAAGGCTGCCCATGAATTAGGATTCCCTGTGATATTACGTGCTGCCTACGCCCTCGGCGGTCTTGGTTCAGGCTTCTGTGATAATGACCAGGAGCTGTTGGCACAGGCCGAAGAAGCCTTCTCCTTCTCTCCGCAGGTGTTGGTGGAGAAAAGTCTTAAGGGTTGGAAGGAGATAGAATACGAGGTGGTACGTGACCGCTATGACAACTGTATCACCGTCTGCAACATGGAGAACTTCGACCCGCTGGGCATCCATACCGGTGAGTCGATAGTGGTAGCACCGAGTCAGACACTCTCGAACAGCGAGTACCACAAACTCCGTGAGCTGGCCATCAGGATTATCCGTCATATCGGCATCGTGGGCGAATGTAACGTGCAGTATGCCCTCGACCCCCACAGTGAGGACTATCGTGTCATTGAGGTTAATGCCCGGCTCTCCCGTTCATCAGCACTGGCGTCAAAGGCAACTGGCTATCCGTTGGCCTTTGTGGCCGCAAAGCTTGGCCTCGGCTATGGACTCTTCGACCTGAAGAACAGCGTCACCAAGACCACCTCAGCCTTCTTTGAGCCAGCCCTCGACTATGTAGTGGTGAAGATTCCGCGCTGGGACCTGACGAAATTCCACGGCGTGAACCGCGAATTGGGCTCCAGCATGAAGAGCGTAGGCGAGGTGATGGCCATCGGACGCACCTTCGAGGAGGCTCTGCAGAAAGGCCTGCGTATGATTGGCCAGGGCATGCATGGCTTTGTAGAGAACCACGAGATCAAGATTCACGACATCCAGAAGTCACTTCACGCGCCTACAGATATGCGCATTTTTGTTGTGTCGAAGGCTTTGAAGATAGGCTACACGGTGGAGCAGATTCATCAGCTGACGATGATTGACCGCTGGTTCCTGCAGAAGCTGAAGCACATTGTCGACATTGACCGGCAGCTGAAGGAGAACAGCCTCATTTCCGAGGTTTCTGAGTATATGGAGTCAAGCGAATTCATGGAGTACCTGCAGTCGCCTGAAGTGTTCCCGCTGTTACGGGCTGCCAAGGTCTACGGTTTCTCCGACTTCCAGATAGGCCGTGCCATAGGCTTGGAGAACCGTATGAAGATGGAGCAGGCAGGTCTCACCGTCCGTAAGTGGCGCAAGACCCTCGGCATCGTTCCTACCGTCAATCAGATTGACACCCTTGCAGCGGAATATCCCGCCCAAACCAACTACCTATATCTGTCATATCTGTAAAAACGGCTGATAATCAAGGGTTAACGCATCGCTGGCAGAAAATAATTCTGTCAGCGATGTTCGTATTCGGAAATAACAGAATAATAATCTTGTATTCTGCAAAATTAAGTTGATTCTTCTGAATTATAATGATAATTTGGAGGTTTTACCCATTGTTCATACCTTTGCATCGAAAATATAATAACTGGAAAATGAAAAAACAGACGGCGGCAATTCATACAAAATACGACCGGGCAGATGCATACGGGGCACTGGCTGTGCCTATATATAATAATGTTTCATTTGAGTTTGCCGATGCCCAGCAGATGTCGGACGTGTTCTGCAACCGTGTGAAGGCACCCGACTATGCACGTATTGCCAACCCTACGGTGACGAACTTTGAGCAGCGGGTGCGGGCGTTGACCGGTGCCAGTCACGTGACTGCTTTCTGCTCTGGGATGGCAGCCATCAGCAATGCCTTGCTGGCTGTTGTGGAGCAAGGTAAAAACATCGTGACCTCGCGCCACCTGTTCGGCAATACGCTGGCCCTGATTAGCGGGACGCTGTTGCGACTTGGCGTGAAGCCGCGTCTGCGCGACCTTACCGATCTGGAGGCCGTGGAGAAAGCCATCGACGAGCAGACGGCCTGCGTGTTCCTGGAGATTGTGACCAACCCGCAGTTGGAGGTTGCCGACTTACAGGCACTGGCAGCTATAGCCCATAGCAAGGGCGTTCCCTTGATAGTTGACTCGACGGTGATTCCCTTCACAGAGACATCGCTTCACGAGCTGGGTGTTGACGTGGAAGTGGTGTCGAGCACTAAATACTTGTCGGGTGGCGGGACATCGCTCGGCGGACTGGTGATAGACTACGGGACGTTTCCTGCCATCAACCAACGCATCAAATATGACCTGCTGATCAATCTGGGTGCATACATGTCGCCACAGACGGCATATATGCAGACCCTGGGGCTTGAGACGCTCGACGTGCGCTATCAGCGGCAGGCATCCAACGCGCTGGCACTGGCCGAAGTACTGCGCGAGATAAAGGGCATAGAAAGAGTGAACTACATCGGACTGCCGGAAAACCCCTTCCACGAGTTGGCCGTCAGGCAGTTCGGTCCTACGGCGGGAGCCATGCTCACCATCGACTTGGCATCGCGCGACGACTGCTTCCGGTTCCTCAACAACCTGAAGCTCATCCACCGCGCCACCAATCTGTTCGACAGCCGTACGCTGGCCATACATCCCGCATCGACCATCTTCGGACTCTTCCCAGAGCGGCAACTGGTACAGATGGACGTGAGACAGACAACGATACGGCTCTCTGTAGGCCTTGAGGCCGTCGATGACCTGTTGGCCGACATAGAGAACGCACTTAAAAACATTTAACCCTAATCGGTCATTAGTTTACTGACTTACTCTGGGAGAAAGTTGCGGTTAAGCGAGAGGAAAGAAAGAAATTTCTTTCCAGAGCGTAAGCAACTTGGCCGCATAGCGGCAAAGCGCTCGGCGACGAAGGAGACGCTTGCGTAATGAAATGGAGCAAGAACGGCTTATTCCCATCGAAAGAACGGCTTATTCGAATCGAAAGAACGGCTTATTCGAATCGAAAGAACGGCTTTCTGCGCTACGCTAAATGAAAAATGAGAAATGAGAAATGAAAAATGAGAAATGAAGCGCTCGGCGACGAAGGAGACGCTTGCGTAATGAAATGGAGCAAGAACGGCTCAAAGTCTTGGTACGTTTTCTAATAACCGATTTTCTTTTAAGCATTGAACATAAAAAACAACTATGGCAGAGACAAAGAAACTGAGCATCATCGCCTTTAGTGGCGATTTCGACAAACTGACGGCAGTATTCACGTTAGGTACTGGCGCGGCAGCAGTAGGCTACGAGGTGAACATCTTCTTCACTTTCTGGGGACTGGATGCTATCAAGAAGAAGCAGGGACGCTCGTTCACGGGCGGCAACTGGCTGACCAAAATCTTCGGCTTCATGATGGGCGGACTCCGCACCACTCCTACCAGCCGCTTCAACTTCCTCGGTGCAGGGCCGAAGATTTTCCGCTATCTGATGCGCAAGAACAACGTGGCCACGCTCGAAGAACTGGTGGAGGCTGCAAAGGTGCTCGGTATCAACCTCTACGCCTGTGAGATGGCGATGCACGTGCTGGGGCTGAAGAAAGAGGACTTTATCCCAGAGGTGAAAGACGTGCTGGGTGTGGCATCGTTTCTGAATCTCTCGGAGGGTGGCAGGACACTATTCATTTAACTCAATTACCGCAAGAAAACTATGGCAACAAAAGTATTGGACATCACGAAAGAGCATTGCCCGATGACTTTCGTAAAGACAAAGATTGAGCTCTCGAAGCTCAACAGTGGCGACATCCTGGAAGTGCTGCTCGCCGAGGGTGAACCTCTGGAAAACGTTCCACGCAATGCGAAGGAACAAGGTTACAATGTACTTAGCGTAGAGCATGTGGAAGGAACAACTCACAAGGTCGTGATAAGAAAGTAAAATCCTTTAGTTCTTTAATACTTAAATATTTCACATTATGGCAGAAT
Source organism: Prevotella sp. (assembly GCA_017645905.1). GTDB lineage: Bacteria > Bacteroidota > Bacteroidia > Bacteroidales > Bacteroidaceae > Prevotella. The sequence goes on from JAGCNO010000127.1 coordinate 68,641, forward strand.
CAAATCTCCAGCGCAGTGTGACCACTGCCACCGCCAGAAGACTGGCAACGACCACCAAGACAGCCCCTCAGATGGGCAGTATCACACCCCGATTGCTCCTGAAACTATTGCCCTGGGTGCAGGTTTCAGGCGGCACCTTCCGCGTGAACCGCACGAAGGTGGAGCTTCGCAAGAACGACCGTCTGCAGATACAGTACGTCAATGGCGTACCCTCGTTTTCGGCTAAGGCTCTGAAGTCCATTCCACTGTTCTCCGAGTTCGACGACGAGATACTGAACCGCCTCGTCAGTGCTTTCGAGACACAGGAAGTAGATGTCGACAAGCTCTTTGTGGAGGAGGGCAAGGACAAGCAGCGCTTCTTCATCGTGGCCAGCGGACAGGCTGAGGTTGTCAGCAAGGGGCCTCACGGCGAAAACTTACGGATAGCCCTTTTAGGCGACGGCGAATACTTCGGCGAGGCCGACCTGCTTGACGAGCAGGAGTCGACGGTCAGCGTCCGTGCTGTCACACCAACGGTATTCCTCGGCCTGAAGCTGAAGGAACTCATCAAGTTCATCAAGGAAGTGCCCGATTTCCGCGAGACGTTTAACAAAGCCGTCGACAAGCAGCTACGCCTGAAGGCTTCGGTCAACGACAACGGCGAGAAGCACATCGACTTAGTGAGCGGCCACGAAGAGGACAACATCATCCCTGAGACCTACATCGACTATGAGGAGAATCCCACGGAGTACTCGCTGAACACGCTTCAGACGGTGGTGCGCGTGCATACCCGCGTCTCCGACCTCTACAACAATCCTTACAGCCAGCTTGAAGAACAGCTGCGCCTCAGCGTCGAGAGCATCAAGGAGCGCCAGGAGTGGGAACTCATCAACAACAAGAAGTTCGGTCTGCTGGCTGCAGTGAATCCTGCTTATCGCATCACAACACGCTACGGCTCGCCGACTCCCGACGACCTCGACGAATTGCTGTCGTTAGTGTGGAAGGAACCCGCATTCTTCGTGGCCAATCCACGTGCCATCGCCGCCTTCGAGCGCGAGTGTACGTGGCGTGGTGTGCCGCCTGTGACAACGGATCTCTTCGGCACGAAAGTCATCCTGTGGCGCGGCGTGCCTATCATCCCTTCTGACAAGGTAGAGGTGGAAGGCCAGTACCTGACAGGCCGCGGCGTAGGCACAACGAAGATTATCCTCGTGCGAGTCGGCGAACAGAACCAAGGCGTCATCGGCCTGCACCAGAGCGGCATCCCTGGCGAGATTGCCCCAAGCCTGAGCGCAAGACTGATGGGCCTCGACAAGTTCGGCGTGGCAGCATACCTGCTCACGAAGTACTTCTCGTTGGCAGCCCTCACCGACGACGCCATTGCCGTTCTGGAGAACGTTGAGGTGGGCTACTATCACGACTATCAGCATCGTAACGCAATAGAGAAATAAAAAAAGCCTGACCCTCTATGATAAATATACAACAGTCATTTGTACCTGATCCGGGATTTGGCTATACCCAGGCACCATCGCCAGACGGTGGTGCACTGGAGAAGCTGAAGGCACTGGCCCAGCAATACTGCCCTGAGGATTACCAGGCAGAGCGACAGGCAATGCTGCCTGACGAGGAACTGCATCTGGAAGAACTGGAGGCAGGCTTCAGGGCCTTGCTCAGCGGAGGGTCTCCCTTCCCGGATTTACCATACATAGGGGATGGGCGGCCGAAGTATGACGCAGCCGCACCTCATCCCGAATCAGAGGCACCTCATGCGCCTTCGGCCAACATCGGGGAGGGCTTCGGCATCGGTATTCCTGAGTCGCAGAAACTGAAGGACCTCCATTACGACGAGGTGGACACCCTGAACTCCGAGGAGATAAAGAAGGACTTCCCCGTGCTCAACCAGAAAGTGAACGGCCACGACCTCGTGTGGCTCGACAACGGTGCCACGACACAGAAACCAATCCAGGTCATCGACAAGATATCGGATTACTATAAGAATTATAATTCGAACATCCACCGTGGTGCTCATACGCTGGCCGCCCGCGCCACCGATGCTTACGAAGAGGCCCGCGAAAAGGTACAGCACTTCATCAATGCCGCCACCAGCGAGGAGATCATCTTCGTGCGCGGCACCACCGAGGGCATCAACCTCGTGGCGCAGGCCTACGGACGGCAGTACCTCACGCCTGGCGATGAGGTCATCGTCAGCGAGCTTGACCACCACGCCAACATTGTGCCCTGGCAACGTGTCTGCCAGGAGAAGGGGGCCACATTGAAAGCCATCCCCACGGACAAGAACGGCGACCTGGTGCTCTCGGAATTTGAGCGACTCATCACTCCCCGCACACGCTTCGTCTCGGTGGGGCATGTGAACAATACCTTTGGCACCATCAACGACGTGCAGCGCATCATCGACATCGCCCACTCGCACAATATCCCAGTGCTCATCGACGGTGCTCAGTCGATAGCCCATACGCCCGTCGACGTTCAGCAGCTCGGAGCCGACTTCTTCGTCTTCAGCGGACACAAAATCTATGGCCCTAACGGCATCGGCGTGGTCTATGGCCGCAAGGAGCTGCTTGACAAGATGCAGCCTTGGCAAGGGGGCGGCAACATGATCAAAGACGTGACCATCGAGCGCACGGAGTACAACGTGCCGCCTGCCCGCTTCGAGGCTGGCACGCCGAATGTGGCAGATGCCATCGGACTGGGAGCCGCCCTCGACTACGTGAACCACCTCGGCATCCGCAACATTGAGGCCCACGAACACAAGCTGACGGAGTACGCCCGCGAGCAACTTGCTCAGATACCAGGCCTCACGCTCATCGGGAATCCCAAGCAGCGTGTATCAGTGGTCAGCTTCGTTCTCGACGGCATCCCCGTGCCCGAGACGGGCACCCTGCTCGACAAAGAGGGCATAGCCGTCCGTGCCGGTCACCACTGCGCCCAGCCCGCCCTCCGTGCCCTCGGCTACGAGATGAGCGTCCGTCCCACCTTCGCCCTCTATAACACCCGCGAGGATGTCGACAGATTAGTGATAGCAATCAAGAAAATAACAGGAAGATAGAACTATGGCAAAAATAACAGTAAACGGAGAGGCGCAGGAAGTGCAACTACCCCTGACGCTCACAGAACTTATCAAGCAGAACGATGTGCGGCAGCCCGAAATGGTCAGCGTTCAGGTGAACGAGGACTTTGCCGACCGCACGGAGTGGGACAGCATTCAGATTAAGGAAGGCGACTGCGTCGATTTCCTCTACTTCATGGGAGGAGGCACATTATGATTGACTTTACAGAAGAACAAATCCAGCGCTACTCACGCCACATCCTGTTGCAGGATGTGGGCGTTGAGGGCCAGGAGAAGATCATGAATGCGCGTGTGCTCGTGGTGGGTGCAGGCGGACTGGGTGCTCCCGTGTCGCTCTATCTCGCCGCAGCTGGCATTGGTCGCATTGGCATCATTGATGCCGACGTGGTGGACCTCTCTAATCTGCAACGCCAGATTATCCATTTCACTAAAGACGTGGGAAAACCCAAGGTAGAGAGTGCCAAAGAGAAGATACACGCCATCAACCCCGACGTGGAGGTGGTCACCTACCACGAGTTCCTCTACTCCGGCAATGCCCTCGACATCATCAAGGAGTACGACTTCATCGTTGACGGTACCGACAATTTCCCCGTCAAATTTCTCATCAACGATGCTTGCGTCATGGCGGGAAAACCATTCTCCCACGGTGGTATTCTTCGCTTTAACGGGCAGACCTTCACCCATCTGCCAGGAACAGCCTGCTACCGCTGCTTCTTCAAGGAGCCGCCTCCACCTGGTGCCGTGCCAACATGCAGTCAGGCGGGTGTGCTGGGTGCCATCGCCGGCATGCTCGGCACTATCCAGGCTGCCGAGACGCTGAAATACTTTACCGGCGTTGGGGAGTTGCTCACCAACCGTCTGCTCACCTTCGATGCCAAGACCATGCAATTCCGCACTATCCCCGTGCGCCAGCGGCCCTCATGCGCCATCTGCGGTAAGAATCCCACCATCACGGAACTCATCGACTACGAACAGGCCGCTTGCGACTTGAAACAAAACCACTAATACGCCGAACAACCAAATGAAGATTCCACCGAATATTATTATAGAGATGATAGAACAAGCCCAGCAGGAAGCACCAAATGAATCGTGTGGGTATCTGCTGGGCAAACCCTCCCCTTCATGGGAGGCTGAAGGGGGCATCGTGACCGAGAACTACCCCATGGAGAACATCGACCACTCTTCCGAGCACTTCTCCTTCGCACCGAAAGACCAGTTTGCCGCTTTGCGATATGCCCGCGAGAAGGGACTGAGAATTCTCGCAAACTGGCACTCGCACCCTGCCTCACCTTCGCGTCCTTCGGAAGAGGATCTGCGCCTGGCCAACGACCCCACAATCCGCTATGCCATCCTCTCGCTGTTGAACGGGGAGCCGCGCTTGAATTCTTTCAAGATTATCAACAATGAGGTGGAGGACAAGGAAACACACCTGTAGAACTTTCGTTTTGTCATCTAACGAAAGATTTGTAAATAAGCAACATTACAAAATGTTGCCAAAATAGGACAATTAGTTACAAAATGACACATAACGTGGTTTTTAACAATTAAAAAGGAAAGAAGAATATCTATTCTTGTTTCAAAAAGTCTTACCTTTGCAGGCTGACAGAAAGAAAAAACGAATCATTATGTGTGGAATTGTAGCAATATTGAACGTCAGGGAGCAGACGCATGAGCTCCGTGAGAAAGCGTTAAGAATGAGCCAGAAGATCCGTCACCGTGGACCTGACTGGAGTGGAATCTACTGTGGCGGCAGTGCCATCCTTGCTCATGAGCGACTGAGCATTGTCGACCCTGAGAGTGGCGGACAGCCTCTTTTCAGCCCTGACCGCAAACAGGTGCTGGCGGTGAACGGCGAAATCTATAATCACCAGGAGATTCGCCGTCGTTTTGCCGGTCAGTATGAGTTCCAGACGGGCTCTGACTGTGAGGTGATACTGGCCCTCTATAGGAACCTCGGTGATTACGGTCATGAACAGATATGCCACTTGCTGGAGGACCTCAGCGGAATCTTCGCCTTTGTCCTCTACGACGAGGAGCGTGACGAGTTTCTGATAGCCCGAGACCCTATCGGTGTGATACCCCTCTACATCGGTTATGACAGTGACGGCACTGTCTATGTTGCCTCAGAACTCAAGGCTCTTGAAGGCCAGTGTGAGCACTACGAACCCTTCCTGCCAGGCCACTACTTGTGGAGTGAAGAGTTAAGAGTTAAGAGTGAAGAATTTGCTACCGCACACCCGACGGCGCAGGCCGATTCTTCACCCATCACACTTCAT
>JAGCNO010000128.1 GCA_017645905.1 Prevotella sp.
ATCACCGAGATTGAGGACCGCCGCAACTACATCATCCGAAAGTCGCAGAACCTCTCGAAGCAGAGCCATATCCTGGCCGCCAATGTAGACCAGGCGTTGCTCATCGTCACCGTGAGCCACCCCGAGACAAGCACCACGTTCATCGACCGCTTCCTCGCCTCGGCAGAAGCCTACCGTGTACCGGTGGTGCTGGTCTTCAACAAGACCGATCTGCTCACACCCGACGAGCTACGGCTGCAACAGATGATGGTCACGCTCTACGAAACCATCGGCTACGAGTGCCGGCAGATTTCTGCGGCTACAGGGAGTGGCGTTGAAGAGCTGCGGCCTCTTTTAGAAGGCAAGATTACGCTACTTAGCGGAAACAGCGGCGTGGGGAAGTCCACGCTCATCAACCGCCTGGTTCCCGGAGTAAACCTGCGAACGGCGGAGATTAGCGATGCCTGGGAGAAGGGCATGCACACGACAACATTCTCGGAAATGATTCCCATAGAAACAAAAGGCTTCCTTATCGACACCCCGGGCGTGAAGGGCTTCGGAACGTTCGACATGGAGCGCGAGGAGCTGACAAGCTATTTCCGTGAGATTTACCATTATTCGCAGGGCTGCCGCTTCAGCAACTGTACCCACACCCACGAGCCTGGATGTGCCGTGCTCAAGGCACTCGACGACCACCTCATCGCCGTCAGCCGATACCAGAGCTACCTCTCCATGCTCGACGACAAGGAGGAGGGAAAATACCGGAGTAAAGATTGAAGAAATGAAAGATTCTATTTTGATACTGAGCGGCGGCATGGACAGCACGACGCTGCTCTATGACTTCCAGGAGCGCATCGCCCTGGCCATTTCATTTGACTACGGCTCGAAGCACAACGACCGTGAGATAGCCTTTGCCCGCGAGCATTGTCAGAAACTCGGTATAGAGCATCTGGTCATTCCCCTGCACTTCATGGCCCAGTATTTCCAGAGTTCGCTGTTGCAAGGCGGCGACGACATTCCTGAAGGCAGTTACGACAACGAGAACATGAAGAGTACGGTGGTGCCCTTCCGTAACGGCATTATGCTCAGCGTGGCCGTGGGCATGGCCGAGAGCCGAGGGCTGAAGGCTGTGATGATGGCCAATCATGGCGGCGACCATGCCATCTATCCTGACTGCCGGCCAGAATTTGTCGAAGCCTTCGACCGTGCGGCACAGGCAGGAACCTACGAGGGTGTGCGCCTTGTCTCACCTTATACGAACTGGACCAAGGCCGACATTGCCCGAAGGGGGAAGGAACTGGGGATAGACTACAGCCGTACGTGGTCGTGCTACAAGGGCGGCGACCGTCATTGCGGACGCTGCGGCACGTGTGTAGAGCGGCGTGAGGCCCTGGCGTTAGCCGGGATTACCGACACCACAGAATACGAGCGCTGCGCTAAATGAAAAATGATAGGGGGCTGAGATTATTATAACATTCCTTTTGTTGAGGGCAGCTGATAGTGGTATACGTCGCGGCGTACAGCAGCACGTATAGCACGGGCCAGGGCCTTGAAGATGGCCTCAGCCTTGTGGTGCTCGTTGTCGCCCTCGGCCTCGATGTAGAGGTTCATGCGGGCGGCATCGCTGAGACTCTTGAAGAAGTGGAAGAACATCTCCGTGGGCACATCGCCAATGCGCTCGCGGTGGAACTCCGTCTTCCAGATGAGCCAGGGACGTCCGCCGAAGTCAAGGCAGACGTGGGCATGACAGTCGTCCATGGGCAGCGAGAAGCCGTAGCGCTCGATGCCACGCTTGTCGCCCAAAGCTTTCAGCAGACATTCGCCCAAGGCCAGGGCTGTGTCCTCGATAGTGTGGTGCTCGTCCACATGCAGGTCGCCCTTGGTGTGTATGTATAGGTCTATCTGACCGTGGCGGGCAATCTGCTCCAACATGTGGTCGAAGAAACCGAGGCCTGTCTGAATGTCGGCCTGTCCGCTGCCGTCAAGGGTCAGGCGCACGTCGATGTCAGTCTCCTTCGTTGTACGGCGGTACGAGGCGGTGCGCTCTCCGGCATAGATGGTCTCAGCAACTGTCTGCCAGCTGCCCAATATCAGAGCCTTGCAGCCGATGTTCTTGGCAAAGAGCGCATCGGTCTCACGATCACCGATGACATAGCTGTTGGCAATGTCCACGTCAGGGTCGTTGATGTATTTCTCCACGAGTCCCGTCTCGGGCTTTCGTGTAGGAGCGTTATCCTCGGGGAAGTGAGGGTCGATAAGGATATCTTCAAAGGTGATGCCCTCGCCGCGCAGCGTCTCCAGTATGAAGTTATGTGCTGGCCAGAAGGTGTCCTCGGGGAAAGAGGACGTGCCCAATCCGTCCTGGTTGCTTACCATAACAAAAAGGAAGTCAGTTTTCTCACGAAGGAAGGCAAGCCAGCGGAATACACCGGGCTTGAATTGCACTTTCTCCAGTGCGTCTACTTGTTCGTCGTGAGGCTCCTCCACGAGGGTACCGTCACGGTCTATAAAGAGTATACGTTTCATCACTTATCACTTATCTCTTATCGTTTATAACTTGCTGCCGTTCTGCCTCCTGCTGCTCGATGGAGCCATAGGCATAATAGATGGGGTAAAGCGTGGAAAGGTGTACGTAGGCCTGAATGAATCCTGCCACGAAGAATACAACGTAAGTAAGCGGCACCATGTTTTCAGGCATTCCTAAGGGGTCACCCGTTGCCAGTCCCACATAGGCCATAGTGTTGGCAGTGGCCATGATGACGGCAGGTAGCTCGCACACCAGCGTGAGCAGTCCGGTGAAGAGGCAGACCACGAAGACTGTGGCAAAGAGAAGTCCCCAATGGCGCAGTCCACGACCATAGCCCCGTACGGGCGGTGCTATCTGTATCTTGCCGTCAATGAGCAGCGCCCGCATGATAGTATAATAAAGAGGTATGATGAGGGCGATGACGAGAGCCACAAGAATCAACAGTAGCACCAGCGACGCTATGGACTTGCCGATGCTGCCAACCACGCCGAGCGAAAGGATGCCCATGACCACGGCGGCGAAAAAGATGTTGATGACGATACCCAGAAGGAACATCCACAAGCCAACGACCAGCAAGCGGAGGAAGCACTTCAGACACAGCCGTCCGTACCACTTCGCCGGACGGGTAATGTCGTCGGTGGCCTTATGCTCACGAAAAGCCCTCACCGCCTGAGCCGCCAGCAGGTAAACGGCCAGCATGTAGATCAGGACGAGGACGGAAGAGAAAATAATGGTGGGAGGCAATGTCGTCATGCCTGAGCTTGCCAAGCTTATCTGCATGGGTATGACGTTGTTCACCAAATCGCCCATGAACAAAGCGAAGGCTATAGCATAGACTATCGCCACTGGCCACGAAGAGCGGAACAATGAGCGAAAGGTGCCCATGTAGAGACGATAACCGTCGCTGATGACGGCAGCAAGGCTGCGAGGACGCAGCAGTTTCAGTTCGGTTTTGTTATCCATTATGGTCTTTTGTTACCAGACTTGTTTTTGCCCGTTTGTGATGGTTATTCTGTTGCCTACGTTGGCATTGCGAGTTGCAACCCTACGCCCGTCGAGGGTGTATTTGCTGCTGTTGACCGGCAGTTCTTTGGGTGTATTGATGCCTGTCACGACATCCATGTAGTCATTAACGTCGGCCACGAAGTTGATGTCGTGTATGGTGCTCATGCCAGTTGTAGAGGTCAGTCCGAAAATGGTCTGACCCATGCACACGCTGTTGCGCTCCTGCGTGAAGTTGTCGTAAAGGCCGCTGGTCTTCATGTTGAAGGCAATGATCTGCTGCTTCTCCCCGTTTAGGGTTGTGGTCTTTACGCTGGTGGGTGGCACCTGCGAGCCACGGTTGGTGCCGTTAAGCCACCACAGGTAGTTGGCACCGCTGGTGGTCTTGAGGTTTGTGCCGCGGACGACGAGGTAGATCTGGTCTTTTGAAATATCATAGTCCAGCTCCTGCCACTTCATCATCAGCGCCACATTGTTGGCTCCCGTTCCGGCATTGACGGTCAGGGTATTGTTCTCCGTATCGTAATTGAACTTACTGGCAGCCACACGGTTGGCATCGCCCGTAGTCCAGTCGGTACAGCGAAATCGGTAGGCGTTGGCCTCAGCGTTGTAATCCTTCATCAGGCGCACGTAATAGACTCCAGGACAGAGCGTTGAACTGCTGGCAGTGAGACGAACCGTAAACTTCGTATTAGCCTGGGCCATATCAGCGGGGATGGCATATTCCACATTGTAGAAGCCGTTGTTGTCACTTCCCTTGAACGATGTCGGAATGGTAATGTCAGTTATCTTCTGCCCGTTGATGGTAAGCGTGGCTTGGCGACCCTTATCGGCAAGGTTGAAGCGGAACATCACGCTGAGGTTCTCCCTCACGTCGCTATTATTATATAATGTATACTCGATGTAGCCGTTGGCACGGGCATCACGATAGCGCTCAGAGTTGTACATGCCTGTCGAGGAGTCGCTGCTGTACTTTACGTCGTGCCCTGCCTCGCTCTGTTGCTCACCGGGAGCCACGAAGTCGAGAGTGCGCTGCTCCAATGCTTCGCGCTCGGCCTCGGTCTTGGCCATAGTGCTGGCGGCATAGTTCTCGGCGGTCTGCTGATACCAGTAACACATATAGCGCTGGTGGTGAATCTTGTAGAAGGGGACGAGCTTCAGACTTGACCATTTGTAACTGCTGACATCAGGACGACTGACGTCAATGACGAAGCTGAGGTCAAGGCTACGCAGACGCTGTATGCGGTCGAGAACGGAAGCACGATCGCCGATAAGCATGGGGGCGTCGACGAGACTCTTTGACGTTGCACGGCTGCCGGGGGCATGATCCATGCGACCCTCACCACCATAGACGTTCTGCAGCTTCTCGTAGGGCAGGCCGGAATCATCGCCTTCGGCAAGGGCGGTAGTGGCGGCGCCGAGCAGGATGGGACCATACTTGAAGGCGATGTAGTCGGTGTAGTTAGGGCAGGTCTCGTAGCGCAGCTGCATGTCGAGTGTGATGGTAATCTTGTCGCCCACCTGCCAGTCGCGGGTGATGTTGGCAAAGCTGGCCTTGCCTATGGTGAGGGCAGCGATATCGCTGCAAACGGAACCATTGACGTCGATACTATAGTTCTTGCCGGCCCACTCCGGGTGACGGATGGCAATGGTGTAATGGCCGGCCTTGCCAACGGTCAGTTCGACGGTGTTGTCATTGGGGAATCTGGTTTCCTGGGTGACGATGAAATCGTCACTTAAGAGACGGGACGGGGTGAAGAGGTTCACGTAGAGCGTCTCGCTGCCGTCGTGGGTGTAGATGAAGTGTCCGTACTTCGAGTGGTTCTCCATGCCCGTACCAACGCAGCACCACATGCCCTGGTTAGGCTGGGAGTAGATGCGGTAGCCCTGGGGGCGCAGGGTCGTGAAGTAGACGTAGCCGCCAGTCTTGGGGTCTTGGGTGGAGAGGATATGGTTCCACATCGTGCCCTCGTAGAAGTCCACGTACTTGGCATCACCGGTATGGTCAAAGAGCATTTCTGAGAACTTCAGCATATTGTTCGAGTTACAGCTTTCAGGGCCGTCCAACTGGTCGATGTAACGATTCGAGTTCTCCACGGAGAGGAAGTGCTCACCCACACTATTGCCTCCGATGCAGACGGTGCGGTTCATAGCCACATCCTGCCAGAAGTTTTCGGCAGCCTTCTTGTAGCTGGTCAGCGTGCTGCTCTCCTCAAAGATACGCTCCATGCCGATGAACTTCGGCACCTGCGTATTGGCGTGCTTGCCGTCAAGGAAGGTCTTGTTGAGCGTCTGCATGCCGTTGAGCATAGACTTGTGGGTGTATTTCTTTGCAGCGGTGAGGTACTTGGCATCGCCGAAGAGCTGATAGGCGTCGAGCATACTCTCGTTCATGCCGCCGTGCTCACAGTTCAGGAAACCCTCGAAGTCACTGTCGCTCACCTTGCTCACAACGTTCACGCTCCAGTCGGCCAGCTTACGGAACAGCTCCTTAGCCACGTCGCTGTTGCCATAGAGATAGGCATCGCGCAGTCCGGCGAGGATTTTGTGCTGCACGTAAAAGGGTACCCAGCCCCAGTTGTTCTGAATCCCGGAGAGGTCGCCGGCGTATAGCTTCTTCCACGAGTCGTTGATAGGTTGTCCGCCGATGAAGCCGTAGAGTCCCTCGGTGTTCGAGTCGTAGGCATCCTGGCAGTCTTTCATCACCTGGAGCATGTAATCCAGGCGCTCCTTCAACTGCGAGCGAACAGCCTCATCGTGACAGGCTGCATAGGCAAGGGCCAGGGCCGAGAGGTAATGCCCACCCACATGACCACTAAGGTCGAAACCAGCATCGCCGCCCCAGTTCTTGAAGTTAGGATGCTTTGAGAGCCATTGGTAGTACGGCGATGTCTTATCGGTGGTCTGTGCCAGTCCTGCCTGACGAACGAAGGGCGTGAGCAGCCGGTCGGTGTCATACTGCAACAGCATCTGGATGTTTAGGTCCATGGCCGTCTTCATCGGCCCGTCAAGTAACTCCACCTGCTCCAGGTCGAAGTGCTTGGGATAGAGTTCGCTCTGCGCAAAACCCGTTGCCGTTGCAAGCGACAGCAAAGCGGCAAAGAATAATTTTGTCTTCATGTATATACGTTTATTGTTTACCAGTTTTTCTCAATCTTCCGACGCTGACCCTGCTGCATCTGCTGCATCTTCTCCTGCGTCTTCTTCTCTTCCTGCATGGCGGCATTAAGCAACTGCTCGGCATTTTCCTTGCTCATGGGCGGTTCCTGCTGCTGTTGTTGCTGCTGGTCTTGGCTGGTGCTGTCATTCTTCAGCTGGCGCTGGCAGAGCACGAGGTTATAGCGGGCCTCGTCGTCGTTGGGATTGGTGCGCAACGCGTTCTTGTAGGCCTCAATAGCCATTTTAAACTCCTTGGCGTTCTGGAAGATGGTTCCCACATTGTGGAAAGCCTTCGAGCGTCGCATGGGGTTCTGCTCCAGCTCAGCAGCCTTGATGAGCGTCTGCACCATAGTGTCAGCCTGCTCCTTCTGTACCAGTTTCCAGTTCTCAGGGAACATCGACGTGGCAAGGTTATACTGGGCCCGTGCATCGGTGGTATCGGCGGCAACAGCCTTGAAGTAGGCCACAGTGGCCTCATGCTGCTTTCCCTGACGGTAGAGGCTGTTGCCCTGACGTATGTACTTGCGTGCCTGACGGTTATCGGCATGCACTCCGCTTATGCATAGCGAAAAAACAATAATGAATAAACCTAATGCTTTCATCTTACTGAACATTAATCTGTGCAACTGCGAACTCTCCCTCCACGAGTGCAGCCTTGGCCTTTCCTGTGTAGGATTTGCCCTTGTCGTCGGTAACGGTGATGGTAAACGACAGACGGCCGTCCGTATCTCCCAACTTTGGAAAGCCTCCGGGAAGCAATGCCACATAGACACCGTTTTTGGTGGCATTGGGGAGGATTATACTAAGATTGTGATTTCTATAACTCTCTTGGGCTTCACCCTCTGCATGGACATCACTTTGCGTCAGGTCTACCATTGCCTTTTGTGGATAACCATTCGACAGGTCACCATAAATGATGGACATAGACGACACATTAAGGGGAGTATCGTCATTCTTTTCATCGAAGAAAATGAATTTGACAACAGTGAGCAGACTCTTCATCGACACCGTTGCCGTGGCGGTTGTCTCTGTCACATCGTTAACAGTGCCCTCGCCATAGATGTAGTGATACCTGTTTGCAAGCGTCGCAAGTGTGCCGTCCTGGCCGGTGAGGTCGATAGTGTAGCCCGAAATCTTCCCTATACTGCTGTTAATAGAAAAGGTGTCTGTTGCCGGATAGATGACAGCCAGGCGGTCGCCGTATGCACAGGTTACGGTGCCGGTAAACGAAGTGATGGTGCCGTCGTACTGTACAACGAGGGGACCATGAGTATTGTTGACCGATGTGCTGAAGTTAACGTATGTCATAGCGTCACCGTTTGACCACGACCCTCTCAGTATGTCACCGACATCGCTGAGCGTGGCACGGGTAATAACGGGGGTTATGGTGAGCTGTCGCAGCTTTGGGGTATCGTTGACAGGGGCCTGCGAGTCATCGTCAGACGAGCAGGCTGTCAATGCCGCCAGCATGACAAAACCATGTATCAAAAGTCTGTTTTTCATTTATACTTATAATAGTCTCCTAATAACTTTATAATCAGTAACTTGCAGTCCGTTTTAAGTTCTCGGCTGAGAGGGCTGGGAGAAAAAGCCGTTCTTTCCATGAGAAAAAGCCGTTCTTTCTGGGAAAAAAAGCCGTTCTTTCTATGAGAAAAAACCGTTCTTTCTATGAGCTTGGACGGCTCAAAGTCTGGCAGGAGTTCTGACGGTCATTTCTTAAACAGCTTGACGTTCTTCAGCAACGGGTTCTTGCGGTCGAGGATGCAAATCTCGAGGATGATGAGCAGGAGGGCGGCGATGCCGAAAATCTGGAAGTGGTCCTCGAAGTCACTATAGATGGTGGTCTCGCCCTTCTGCAACTGGTCGAGTTCCTCTTCGAGCTGTCGCTGGGCACTGCTGTTGTTCTCCACGTGGATGAAAGCACCACCTCCGGCCTGAGCAATGTCGCGGCACATTTGGTCGTTAAGGCGCGACATGACGGTCTCACCGTGATTGTCGGTCATGAAGCCACGACCATCGGGACTGGGAATGGGCGAGCCCTTCGTAGAGCCAATGCCCATGACGTAGACACTGCGGCCGCTCTCCTTCGCTCCCTTGGCAGCCTCCAGAGCACCACCCTCATGGTCTTCACCGTCGGTGATGACGATGATGGCCTTGCCCACCTCCTCCTGCTGGGTGAAGCATTGGTTGGCCATCGAGATGGCAGCGGCGATGTCGGTGCCCTGATTGCGAATCATCGAGGGGTCGATGCTGTTGAGGAACATTTTCGCAGAGACATAGTCGCTCGTGATGGGCATCTGCAGGAATGCATCGCCGGCAAAGACGATGATGCCAATCTTGTCGTTGCTGAACCGCTCTATCATGTTTTCTATCATCATCTTGGCACGTGTCAGACGGTCAGGGCTCACGTCTTGTGCCAGCATGGAGTTACTCACATCCATACAGATGACGGTCTCTATGCCCTTGCGCTCCTCGCTGCTGATGCTGCCGGCCTCCTGCGGACGGGCAAGCATGATGATGATGAACACCAGCGCCAGCTCCAACAAGCAGAACTTGATGAGCGGACGCCAGCGAGACACATCGGGCATGAGCTGCTTCAACAGCTCTGGGTCGCCAAACTTCTTCAGTCGCTTGCGCTGATTGAAATAGGTGATGAAGCGTACCAAGGCCAGCACGGCCACGGCAATCAGCCACCACAGGTATTCTGGACTCTCGAATCGGAAATTCTCTAACATGGCTATGGTATTCTACGGAAGATAGTTATTCGGAGGAGGACTTCGAGGAGAAGGGCGATGAGGGCAC
>JAGCNO010000129.1 GCA_017645905.1 Prevotella sp.
TCGGCTACTGGGTCGTTGGTGCCCTTCGCCATCACGTCGATGATGGTAGAGATGTCGGCCACGTCGACAGCACCGTCGTCATTCACGTCGCCCTTTTTAGAGTCGGAGCCATCGTAAAGTTTGTAGCAGTCACCTTCGGAATTGACACCATAGGCTGTCCAGCCACGATTTGCAACAGCCTTCGCCTGCTGCTTCGTGCAGACATTGCCCTCAGCCTCATCGTAAAAAACGACGTAGAACGGATACTCCTCATCGGTAAAATTTTGTGGTAAGCTGGCGATGAGGTTGTCCATGTTAATGCCATTTATCTGGTTGAAAAAACATTCCACACTTAACAGGTTCCTGTTCTTCGACAAGTCGAGAGCAGTTAGCTGGTTGGAGGAGCAGTTGAAATATAATAATGCCGTGTTCTTCGACAAGTCGAGGGATGTGAGCAGGTTATAGGCGCAGTACAACAATTTCAAGGCCGTGTTCTTTGACAAGTCAAGGGATGTGAGCAGGTTATAGGTGCAGTTCAAATAATTTAATGCGGTGTTCTTTGACACGTCGAGGGAGGTGATCTTGTTGTCGAAGCAATCCAAACCATTTAATGCGGTGTTCTTCGACACGTCGAGGGAGGTGAGCAGGTTATAGGAGCAGTTCAAATCATTTAATGCGGTGTTCTTTGACACGTCGAGGGAGGTGAGTTTGTTTTGAGAGCAGTTCAACACTTCCAATGCCGTGAAATACTGAATGCCCGTCAGCGACGCGATGTCCTTTTGACTGACGTCCAGCTCCTTCGTGTTATCCACGTCCTCAAAGGTGATGTAGGGCAGACTACTGTAGAAGTTGCCGATGCCTTTCTCCTTCAGGGCGTTGCGGAAATTCTCGTCGGGGAAATAGTCCGGCGTGATGTAGGCGGCCACAATATTCGGGGGATATTGCAAGAGGGGCAGTTGATACGCCATGCCATCTCCTGCATACTGCCACATCAGGACACTCCAGCCCTTGGCCTGGGCGGCAGACGCCTGAAAGTAGTTCATGTAGTTGTACTCGTCGGTGGCGCCGAAGTAATAGGCAAAGAGTGTGGCGCCGCTCTGAACCGGCAGTTCCCTCACAAGGTGCTCCATCTCGTTCTCGTTAATCATGTTGCGATGGATAAACAGCGCCTTAAGGGCGGTGAAGTACTTGATGCCTCGGAGGCTCTGAATGCCCATGACGGACACACTCAGCTCTGTGATGTTGGCAATCTCGGCGTCAGATAGTATGCCGTCCTTGCCGTAGCTCTGGCTGAGGAGGTAGTTGCGGAAGTTGGCGTCGGGGAAGTTCGTGCTGTTGATATTCACATTGGCCTTTGCGCTCGTAGCGACGGCCAGGAGGGCGGTGACAAGAAGAATAAGTTGTTTCATAATGTTTATGTGTAATAGGTTAAACGTTAAGTTTATTGATTCAATTTCCGTAAGCTCTGCTATGACGGCCGTTCCTATACGGGGCTTTCATGGCTTGCGGAACAAATTAAATGATTGTTGCGTGCAAAATTACGATTTATTTCTGAATCAGCAAAATAATTGTTCGAAAAACTGTTCCTGGGGCGCCTGTAGGGAATCTCACTTGTCTAATTCCGTTCCCTTTATATTCATTGAACGCAAAGACGCAGAGGATGAGAGTATTTGATAGTTTGGAGAGAAATGCTAAAGCAGTTGAAGAGTTCGCAGAGTGGCTACTCTGACCTTTGCGTGCTTTGCAGGTGGCTTCTGCCACCCTCTGTGCCCTCCAACTAAGGCCGTATAATACTCTGAAACTCTGCGGCTCTGCGTTCAAAAACGAACAAGCGTAACTTGAATCATTAATATTTCACACAGATTACACGGATCACACGGATTTCTATAGATTTCAGCGGCTAAAGCCGCGATTTCACAGATTGCCTTCGCGCAGCCATAATCTGTGAAATCTGGGTAATGGCATAAACGACGCGCAGCCATAATCTGTGAAATCTGTGTGAAATATTTATGAGTTATTCGTGGGCATTCGTGGACATTTATGTTAAAGATAAAACTACGATGGCTTTTTTCTAACACGAATGACCATGAATGTCCACGAATTATTCGTAAATAAAAGGGGACGGAATTAGACGAGCGAGATTCCCTACCAGGAGGGTGGCGGAGAGAGAACGGCTTTCTCTCATGGAAAGAACGGCTTTCTCTGGTAGAAAGAACGGCTTATTCTATGAGAGAAAGCCGTTCTTTCTCCGCCGGCCGATTTTCGGACCTGTAGAAAGAAACTGGGTTCAAGATTTGGCTGTATGAAGAATTATTGCTAACTTTGCCCGTGAAAACAAATGAACTGGTGATATGAATAACAGAAAACATAGCCGATGGACGGCCGCGTCTGTCCTCGTTTTCCTGATGCTGACGGTTCCCTTGGTGCTGTCGGCATCAGAGCCGTTTACCGTGAGCGTCACGCCCGGCGAGTTCACCATCGAGAAGGCCCTGCAGGAGGCCCGGCTGCGACGGCTGCACGGGTCAGGGGGACAGGCACCTGACCCAGTATTGGGTCAGCGTTCCTGTCCCCATGACCCTACGACCGTCATCTGTCTGCAGGCAGGCACTTACCGCCTGTCTCAGCCCATCGTGCTCAGGCCCGAGGACAGCGGCACCCGCATCGTGGGCGGCGAGGGTGTCGTCATCAGCGGCGGCGTGCCGATAACGGGCTGGAAGAAGGAAGGACGCCTGTGGGTGGCCGACGTGCCCCTGTGGAACGGCCGGCCGTTGGAGTTCCGCCAGCTGTGGGTGAACGGCCGCAAGGCTGTCCGGGCACGTGATGTGCCTGCCGCCATGCCCGACGGCAGCGACCCCTTTGAGCAGATGAACCGCATCCTGAGCGTTGACAAGGAGAAGGAGACCATCTATATCCCCCGAAATGCGGTAGCAAATCCTTCACTCTTCACTCTTCACTCTTCACTTCCAGAAATGGTCCTCCACGAGATGTGGTGCGTGGCCAACCTGCGCATCAAGTCGGCCACCGTGCAGGGCGACTCCGTAGCCCTGACCTTCCACAACCCCGAGAGCCACATACACTTCATGCACCCCTGGCCGTCGCCGATGGTCACGCCCGACGGCAAGCATAACTCCGCCTTCTACCTCACCGGCTCACGCGAACTGCTCGACGAGCCGGGCGAGTGGCACCTCGACATCCGTGAGCAGCGGCTCTACTACATGCCGCTCAACGGCGAGGACATGACCACCGCCGAGGTCATCGCCCCGGCCTTGGAGACGCTGCTACGCGTGGAGGGCACACCCGACGAGCCCGTCAGCGACGTGACCCTCGAGGGCATCACCTTCTGTCATTCCACGTGGCTGAGACCCTCGCTCATGGGACATGCTCCCCTGCAGGCAGGCATGTATATGACCGAGGCCTACAAGATCAGGCCCCAGATAAGCCGGCCTAACGGAGACCATAAGCTGGACAACCAGGGATGGGTGGGACGGCCGGCAGCAGCTGTGGCGGTGAACTGCGCCGAGGGGCTGTATTTCTCGGACTGCACCTTCGAGCACTGCGCGTCGACCGCCCTCGACTATCATCTCTACATCAGCGGCGGAAAGGTCAGCGACTGCCGCTTCCAAGACATCGGCGGCACGGCCATCCTGGCAGGTTCCTTCGGCCCCGAGGGTCACGAGGCGCACAAGCCCTACGACCCTACCGACCGCCGGGAGATATGCACAGGCCTCGTCATCGACGGCAACCGCATTGACGATGCTGCCAATGAGGACTGGGGATGCTTGGGCATCGGCGCAGGTTTTGTGAGAGACATCAGCATCACGAATAACGAAATATCAAATGTCTCCTACACCGGTATCTCGCTCGGCTGGGGATGGAACCGGCAGCCCTGCGCAATGGCCGACAACCTGGTAAAGGGGAACTATATCCACCACTACGCCAAGCATAACTACGACTGCGCCGGCATCTATACCCTCGGAGCGCAACCAAACACGTTTATCGAGGAGAACGTCGTCGACAGCATCTGTTCGCCCTCCTACGTCCACGACCCCAACCACTGGTTCTACCTCTACACCGACGAGGGGAGCGCCTACATCACCGTGCGTAACAACTGGACGCCCAGCGAGAAATACCTACAAAATGCCAACGGGCCCGGTTGTACATGGAAGGACAACGGCCCGTTGGCAAAGGATAAATGGCGGAAGAGATAAGCTTAGAACAGCTTATTTGGATAAACACCTTCGTCAACCAGTTTCTGGATACGCTCCACGGTGGCCTGGCGGTCGGCGGCGTATGTGACACCGAACCAGACGCTCGTGGTGTCGAGCACCTCGCAGGTGGCGGTGCCGTCGGTGATGAGCTTGTTCACCATGAGCGGGATGAAAAACTCGGCCTTCAGGTTGGCAATATTCTTCGGGTCGCTGAGGAACTCCTTGAAGTAGGCCTCCGAATAGCCGAAGTAGTCGGGCGTGAAGCCCCACATGTTCATCGACACGGGAACGTTCTCACCCAGCGGCTGCCACTTGCCTTCCTCGTCCTTGAAGCGGATGGGCTGGTCGGCAGCACCGGCCTGAGAGCCGTCCTCGGCACAGCGCACAATCTCGGTGCGCTCCACCACGTCGGTAAGGTGGCGCTTCTCGTCGTAGGCACAGACGCCACGGGCCACGGTGCCGTTCTCCGAGAGCGTGTTGCTCACACGGAAACCTACCATAGCGTACTCGTTCTTGGCATCATCAGGCAGATTGCTCAGGAACTTGCCTATCTGCATGAAGGCATCGCGACCATAGAAATCATCGCAGTTGATGACACAGAAGGGCTCCTTAATCACGTCCTTGCCCATGAGCACGGCGTGGTTCGTGCCCCACGGCTTGACACGGCCTTCTGGCACCGTGAAGCCTTCAGGCAGTGCATCGAGGGCCTGGAAGCAGAGTTCGCAGGGCACCTGTCCTTCATACTTAGCAAGAATCTGTGTACGGAACTGCTCCTCGAA
>JAGCNO010000130.1 GCA_017645905.1 Prevotella sp.
CATCTTCATCTCTTTTTCTACCTTTTAACTCCTACCTTCTAACTCCTACCTTCTACCTCTTAACTCCTAACTCATCAGTATCGTGGGGTGCTCTACGAGGTACCACTTCTTGACGTAGATGCGAGCTTTCAGTTCCTCGGGGTGACGTGGGTCAATAGTGGGCGTTCCGGGACCTGTTGTGGGTGTAAGTGTGAAGGTGTAGATATTGTTTCGTACGATGCCGAACTCCATGGTGTCGTGAATCACGGCCACGTTGTTCGAATGGCGGAAATAGGCGAAGTAGTAGCAGATGCCTCCCACATATTCCACCACCTTGCAGAAATGCTTGCGGGCGGTGTTGGAGGCGTATGCCTGTGCGTCGGCTTGGTTTTTGAAATAGAGGCGGTCGGCCTCGCTTATATCGGCCTGATTAGGCTCTACCATGTAGAAGGTTTCGTCTATGGTATAGGTGCCCTCGGTCAGCTCATCGGTTTCACTGTTGTAGGCGGTATAGTAGTTGTGCAGCGGAACGAAGCGGCACTTGAATGCCATTCCTGTGGTGTAGGCCGAGTGCGCCATATTGGGTGCGTAGGTGTTCTCGTTGACATAACCCAGGATGACCGACTTGCTTACATCGGTCACGATTTGGCCAGGTACCGGCGCGCTATCGCTATTCAGCAGTTGCTCTACGTTGCTCATACGGGTGTCGCCGAAGAGGTTTGTGAGCAGTGTCGTGTTGGTGGTGTTGGCGGCTGTCTTCTGCGTTGAGTATGGGTCGATGACCACGTTTGTGGCAATGCCTCGCGGTGTGGGTGTCTCGTCGCCAAGATAGATGAGACCCGTCCCGTTGATATCGCTGGCCACGCGCTTGATGTAGTACGACGGCTTCTGGCAGGCATTCACGATAGCCATCTTGTCGATGTAGAGTTGTGCCAAAGTGTCGGGGGTGCTCGAAGCGTTGTCAGGAGGGGTCGGCTCATCCGAAGCGGTGGGAGTGTCCGAGATGATGTTGTAATACAGCTGGCCGTCTTCCG
Organism: Prevotella sp.; assembly: GCA_017645905.1. Lineage (GTDB taxonomy): Bacteria > Bacteroidota > Bacteroidia > Bacteroidales > Bacteroidaceae > Prevotella. Next base: position 1,014 of record JAGCNO010000130.1, read on the forward strand.
TCAGAGCAGCTCCCGTAGGATTGTAGTCGATGCGTGCCGCCATACGCTCAACAGTGACATGCAACCTGATGGGGTCTGTCTCAGAACCCGTGCCGCTGCCGTAATATTGGTCGTTCTCGTTGGCCATGACGAAGCGTTCGGCCGTCCCGTCGCTGCCAACAGACCATGTGGCAGTGGGAATGGCGTTGCGCAGCTGTCCCAGCGTGGTAAACTGCTCTGTCAAATCGCCGTAGTTGGTGATAACGATGAAACGGAAAGATTCTGCCGAGACTTCCCTGGCCGTATATTGCGTAATGGGGATGGTGAAGTCGTAGGTAACCACGTCTTTCCAAACGTTATAATCTTTCAATTTAAGATTTTCAATAATAGAGTCAACCCTTGCCACTTCCTCATCACTGAAGTATCGGCTGCCGGCAAATTCGACGTTGTCGGGGGAGTTGACATTAAGGTTGTTGGCTAGAACGAAGACGGTAAAATTGTGCAGACGATTTTCATTGTCTTTTCCAAATTGCCATCCGTCACCCTCTTCACCGCCATTAGGAACGTCGGCTCGAGTGGCAGCAGAGTTATTGCCCTGCACGTTAACCGAAAGGGAGACGTGTAGGACAAACCCTTCTCCTCCTTCATCCACATAATAGGAATCGTAGTTCACGCATGCCCAAAATAGTGGTATTGACAGCGTCAGGAGTATGAGGGTCACAATAATATTTGTGTCCTTGTTCAGGTTCACAACTTGCAAAGGTACGAAGAAATCAGAAAAAGACTTCATTTTGCCCTAAAAAAATGACAAAACGGCTATGTTTTTGATGTTTTTTAATAAAGTTGCACCTTTTTAACTCCAATAATGGTCGTTGACACAAGCAGACTATCCCCCAAAAGGAAGGGTGCCCGGCCCCTTAGAAACGCTTTCGTGACGATGCGGAGAAAGAACGGCTTTTTCTCATTGAAAGAACGGATTTTTCTTATCGAAAGAACGGATTTTTCTGGCAGAAAGAACGGCTTATTCTCCTTTCGGGCAGATTTTGCTGTCGAGTGGGTATTGGCTCTACGGTAGGGGCAGATATTGTAATGAAAACTGTTCTAAACGCTGCGGGAACGGAGTGAAAACTCTCCCCGAAAAGGCAAAAAAGACAGAAACTCCCACGTAAACTCCCGCAAACTCCCGCCCGGCGATGATTTCCTTCGCCGGGCCTCATTTTGTCCGTACCTTTGCATCGTCAATCAGACATAACGCGGTCTGAGCGACAAGCCGACAGCGCTCTTTGACTTGATGATAACCCATACAGTTGAACATTCACACCCATACAGTTAAACAATGATGCAAATGGACGAACAAGAACTTTGTCCCGAAATGCTCTCGGAGAATTTTTCCCTGCAAGAGCTGACACGGACGAACCACACCGACCTGGACAACACGCCCGGTGTGAAGGAAAAGGAGAACCTCCGACGGCTGGCTCAGCTGGTGCTGCAGCCGCTGCGCGATGCCTGGGGACAGCCGCTGAAGGTGAACAGTGCCTATCGCTCGCTGCTGGTGAACACCCGTGTACACGGCTCGCGGAACAGCTACCATCTGCGAGGTCTGGCCGCTGACATCGATTGCGGGAGCGACCTGGCAAAGGCCATGAGGCTCGCGCTGACGTGCCGCGACGAACGTCTGCCTGTGGCAGAGGTGATACTCTCGAAACGCGGAGCACACTACTGGCTCCACGTGGCTCTCAAGACTGGCGATGACCGCAAAACGGCGGTATTCACCATGACTACCTACTAAAAATGCAAATCTTGGCCAAGATAGCACAACAACAAACACAAAGTCTGACAATTAATCAAAAAAGAAAGGAAAACAAATTATGGCAACTAAGAAGATTGAAATGAAGTACAACCTGCGTCAGTTCAACAATGAGCACAACAACGCCCACCTGCTCTGGTTCCCCCGCGCCGTGCGCCACTCCACTCTGAGCCTGCGCGGCCTGTCGGACCACATCGCCAACCACGGCTCTATCTACACCAACGACGTGGTGGTGGGTGTGCTTACCAAGTTCAAGGACTGTCTCGTGGAGCTCGTAGCACAGGGCACCGCCGTGAAGCTCGACGGTCTGGGAACCTTCTATCCCTCGCTGGAGGCTAAGGGCGCAGAGAGCCCCGTGGGCTACAACATCCAGGACTACCTGAAGGGTGTTCACGTGCGTTTCCTGCCCGAGGACTGCGAGGAGGACCGCATCACCAGCCGTGCCATGAAGAGCAGGGTGGCCATGAGCCAGAACATGATCTTCGACAAGAACGGTGTGCCCAAGAAGGTCGTAGACGGTCAGGTCGTGGACTACACTGCCGACGACGACAGCGACGACAATACCGACGACAACAACAACAGTGAAGGATGATGCGCTTCGCTAATGAAGAGTGAGAGGTGAGAGGTGAGGGGTGAGAGGTTACTTCACCATCCCCCAAACTATCCTCTCACCACTCACCACTCACCACCAATTCGAAAACATTCCAAAAACTATTAGAACGATGAACAACTTTAAGAAACAACTCGTCAAACTGGGCCTCCAGGCCTTGATAGCGGCTCTTACCGCACTACTCACCGCACTCGGCGTGACTGCCTGCCGGTAAGTGATAAAGCGATGAGTGAAAAGTGAAGAGTTTGCTGCCGACATTATTTCGCCAAATGAAGTGCGGTAGCAGATTTTTCACTCTTCACTCTTCACTTTTCACTTTTATGTTTGGTCATGTCGGGAGAAAGTCGTAACTTTGCAGCCAATATGAAACAATACCTGGAATTACTTGACCGCATCCTTCGTGAAGGCGCAGAGAAGAGCGACCGCACGGGGACGGGCACGAAGAGCGTATTCGGCCACCAGATGCGCTTCGACCTCAGTCAGGGCTTCCCCCTGCTGACTACGAAGAAGCTGCATCTGAAGTCTATCATCTACGAGCTCCTGTGGTTCCTGCAGGGCGATACCAACGTGCACTACCTGCAGGAGCATGGCGTGAGGATATGGAACGAGTGGGCCGATGCCGACGGCGAATTGGGACCCGTCTATGGCCACCAGTGGCGGTCGTGGCCCGACTATGACGGCGGCACTATCGACCAGATCAGCCAGGTGCTGGACCAGCTGCGCCACTCGCCTGACTCGCGCCGAATGATTGTCTCGGCTTGGAACGTGGCCGAGGTAGGCCAGATGGCCCTTCCGCCCTGCCACACGATGTTTCAGTTCTATACCTCACCCGAATCCTCTGCAACAGGGAAGCGGCGCCTGTCGCTGCAGCTCTACCAGCGCTCCGCCGACACCTTCCTGGGCGTGCCCTTCAACATTGCGTCATACGCCTTACTGTGCATGATGATGGCGCAGGTATGCGATATGGAGCCAGGGGAGTTTATCCACACCACGGGCGACACACACCTCTACCTGAACCATCTGGAACAGGCACAGCTACAGCTGACACGTGAGCCGCGACCGCTGCCCACCATGCGCATTAACCCCGAGGTGAAAGACCTCTTCGCGTTCCAGTATGAAGATTTCCAGTTGGAGAACTACGACCCCTGGCCACACATCAAGGCCGAGGTCAGCGTCTAAAGTTTTCCCATCTCGTGATAGGAATAGTATTGCCCGTCGGTGATGATGACGTGGTCCATGAAATGCAGGCGCATGACGTCGCAGGCCCGCTTTATCTGCTGAGTGAGTGCATCGTCGGCCTTGCTGGGCTTGATGCTGCCGCTGGGATGATTATGGCAGACAGCAACAATGGTGGCATTGCATAGCACTGCCTCACGGATGATGATACGCACGTCGACACTCACCTCAGAAATGCCGCCGTGAGCTATCTTGAACTTCTTGATGAGCCTGTTCGCCTGGTTCATGTAAAGCACCCAGAATTCCTCAACGTCGAGGTCTTGCATGACGGGGTGCATGTGGTTGTAGAGTCGCGTGGCGGTGGTCAGTTCAGGCCGCTCCTCGGCCTTCTCCATTTGCCGCCGCTTGCCCAGTTCACAGGCCGCGAGGATGGTGATGGCCTTCGCCGGTCCAACGCCGTTATATTGACACAAATCCTGAATGGTCAGCTTTCCAAGGGTGTTCAGGTTGTTGTTGCAGTCACCGAGAATACGCTTCATCAGCGTCACGGCATCCTCCTTGGTCGACCCGCTGCCTACGAGGATGGCCAGCAGTTCGGCATCGCTCAGCGCACTGGGCCCCAAGCGCTCCAGCTTCTCACGCGGTCGGTCGTCTTCAGCCCAGTTGGCTATGGTCAGCTTTTCGTTCATTTGTAAAAGTTTTTTTCGAAGGCAGTAAACTCGTCCTGACCCAGTATGCAGCGTTTCCACCAGGCTTCGATGAAGCCCAGGCCATAGCCCATGAGCTGGGTGAAGGCTGCAGGGATGGAGAGCAGGCCCACCCAAAGGTTATGGTTGCGTATGCTGGAGTCGATGAAGATGACGGCACAATATATTATAATAGGTATAAGGGCCAGCACGCAGAACAAGGAAAGCAACAGCAGGCCGATAACACCAAGCGTAAAAACGGTGGGGAGCAGGTGGACGAGCTTCAACGTGCCTGGATGACGCTTTGTGAGGTTGATACGGGCGATACCGCTGTTGTACACCTGCCGAAAGAACTTCCGGAAGTCAGTGCGCCGCTTGTGCCATACCCATGCCTCGGGGATGAGGGCCGTCTTGTAGCCTGCTTCCACGATGCGGTAGGAGAAGTCGATGTCCTCGCCGAAGCGCATCTTCGAGAAACCTCCCAGCTGCTGGTAGACCTCCCGGCGTATGCCCATGTTAAAGGAACGGGGATAGAACTTGTCAAGCTTTGCTTTTCCACCGCGTATGCCGCCTGTGGTGAAGAAGGAGGTCATGCTGTAGCTGATGGCCTTCTGTACAGGCGTAAATGAGGGATGGGCAGCGTCGGGGCCACCCCAGGCATCGCATGGGAGTGATGAGTGAAGAGTGAAGAGTGAAGAATTTGCCGCCGCTAAATAGTTTTCTGGCAGGACGACATCACTGTCGAGCACGATGAGCCACTCGCCGCGAGCACGTTCTGCCCCGTAGTTACGGCTCTGGCCGGGGCCGCTGTTCTCCTTGAAGTAATAATGCAAATCAAGGATGCCTGCGTATCGTTCGCAGACATCCTTGCATGGTTTTTTCGACCCGTCTTCCACAATAATCACCTCGAAGTCTTTCTCCGTCTGCTGGCAGAGGCTCTGCAGCAGCTCGTCGACCTCGTCTGGGCGGTTGTAGACGGGAACGATAATGCTATAGTTCATACTTACTCCTTTGCGCGAGCCAGATAGCTGCCGTCGCGTGTGTCCACCTGGATGAGGTCGCCCTCGTTGATGAACAGGGGTACGCGCACCTCAGCACCGGTCTCCACTGTGGCGGGCTTCAGCGTGTTGGTGGCGGTGTCGCCCTTGATGCCGGGCTCGCTGTGAGTGACGCGCAGGATGGTCTTGACGGGCATCTCGGCGTAGAGGATAGTGCCGTCGGTGGTGTCGCTGACAACCTCCACGATGTCGCTCTCCTTCATGTACTCATGGCCGATGACGAGGTCGTTGTCGATAGGAATCTGCTCGAAGGTCTCCTGGTTCATGAAGATACGTCCGGAGTTGTCCTCGTAAAGATACTGGTAGGGACGGCGCTCGATGATGACGTCCTCGAGCTTCTCACCGATGTTGAAACGACGCTCCAGCACACGGCCGTCGCTGACGTTCTTCAGCTTGATGATCATAATGGTGTTTCCCTTACCCGGCTTGCGATGCTGGAAGTCGATGCAAACCCAAATGGAACCGTCCATGCGGATGGCGGTACCCTTCTTAATGTCTTGTGAGTTAATCATAATTTATTGATATAATTTATTTTCGGCTGCAAAGTTACGCATTTTGCGCGAACTGACCAAAAAAAGTGTGTTCTTTTTGTGCGGTGTTCCGATTTCTTGCTACAATTTTGTACACAACATGATAATATGGTCACCGTTTGACAGTGTCGTGGCAAAGATGTAGTCAGTGCCGCCGTCGGCAAGTTTCAACCGTTGGCGTAGCTTCTCAGCGGAAAGCGGGAAGTTGCGAACGGAGATGTTTGCCGTTTTCAGATGGCCCAGCGTGGATCGCAGGTCGCGCTTGTTCATGGTGGCGATAGCGGTGATGTGGAAGCTGCGGCCAGGAAAGTCCTTGACTGGGGCGGAGGATGTGAACAGATGACTGTTGGGGGCCAGCTGAGCGGTGTTAAAGTCGGCGGCCAGCTCGCGGAAACACCCTGCCTTCATTACAGCAGCGTTGGGTTCGTAGAGGTACTGAGCAGAGGATACTGCGACGATGTCGCAGTCTACAGGACAAGAGGGGGAGGGCCTGTAAACTGTGCGGGAGCCGTCGCGGGAATGTATGTCGGTGCAGATAAGGCAAGGTTCGGTTTGCTGTGTGTCGGAAGTTTCACGTGTAAGCAGGAGCAACAGCTCTTTGCACTCGTTGTCGACAGCCACGATGTGAACCTCCTGCACGTGATGGGGTGCAAGGTCTGCGACGGCTTTTCGCCAGTCGAGCATGGGAGAAAGCTTCAGTAGCACATGACAGGAACGGCGGAGCAACTCGTCCATCATGGTTGTCACGTCGGGGGTGCAGTCGGCAAGAGCGTAGGTGCGGGCACCGTGGCTGTCGCGGCGGGCAGGGTCTACAAAGATTAGCGTAAAAGGAGTTTCCTCGACAGATGCGACGGATTTGAGGTAGTCGGTGGCATCAGCACAAATGATGCTGACATTTCTTTTGCCAAGAAGAGTGAAGTTCTGGGCGGCGAGTTCACAGAGGTAAGGGTCACGTTCTACGTAGACAGCCTCATCGAAGACATCAGCCATAAAGGAAAAGTCAACGCCGAAACCGCCGGTGAGGTCAAGGAATTTACGCCGGCCAGATACTATGAGATTTTCTGCAACTTCTCTTTTGTAGCGTGCGGTGAGCTCGCTGGAGCACTGCTCCATGTTGAGATGGGGAGGATAAACGATACCGTCAATGGCAGCCCAGGTGGGCAGCTTTCGGCGTGCCGTCTGCCGTCCTTGTATTTGTTGCAGGGCCAAGGTCAGGTCTACCTGCGGGTCTTTGCAACCGCGCAGGGCCAACATACGAATATCGTCATAAGCATGCTGGAGAACGTATCGTAATGTCGCCTCGTTAATCATAATTCATCCTAACGATAAGAATGATATAATTTCCTGCAAAGGTAAGCAATTTTTTACAGTAAACAACGACAATTTGCATAAAATTCTAAAAATATTCACCCAATTTGAATGATTTTTCTAAATTTATTTGCCGTTTAGGATTTTTTGCAGTAATTTTGCAAGCTAAATTCGCAAAAAAGTAAGAAGAAGATATTATCACAAATGGAAAAAAGACTCTTGACGCTCCTGTTGGGGCTGTTCCTCATGGTTGGAGCAGCCGTCGCTCAGGAAAAAATCAGCGGTACGGTCTATGAGGATAGTGGCGACCCATGTATCGGAGCCACTGTGCTCATACAAGGCACAAAACAAGGTACCAAGACCGACGTGAACGGACATTTCAACATCACCGTTCCTAAAGGCAAGAAGATTGTCGTGAGTTACATCGGTATGGTTTCTCAGACCGTGACACCGAAGAACGGCATGAAGATTACTTTAAAATCCGACCAGCACTTGGTCGACGAGGTGGTCGTGACGGGTATAGTGAAGCAGGACAAGCGCCTGTTCACCGGCTCGTCGTCGAAAATTGATGCCGACAAGACGAAGCTCTCCGGTATGGCCGACGTAAGCCGTTCGCTTGAAGGCCGCGTGGCTGGCGTGCAGGTGACCAACGTGAGTGGCACCTTCGGCGCTTCACCAAAGATCCGCGTCCGCGGTGCTACCTCCATCTATGGTAACTCCAAGCCGCTGTGGGTCATCGACGGCGTCATCTACGAGGACAACGTCGATGTAAGCGCAGACGAACTGGCCTCTGGCGATGCCAAAACGCTGATTTCGAGTGCTGTAGCTGGACTGAACTCTGATGATATCGAGTCGTTCACTATTTTGAAGGACGGCTCCGCCACATCTATATATGGTGCGCGCGCGATGGCCGGCGTGATTGTCATCACCACGAAGAAAGGAACGAAAGGTCGCGCCAGTGTGGGTTATACCGGTGAGTTCACTACACGCCTGAAACCTTCGTACAACGACTACAACATTATGAACTCGCAAGAGATCATGGGTGTGTACAAGGAAATGGCCGATAAGGGCTGGCTGCAGCTGGAAAACATGGTAAACTCTCAGAACACGGGTATCTACGGCTATATGTTCCAGCAGCTGCGCAAGTATGACCCAGCCACAGGTACTTATGGTCTGCAGAACACCGAGGCTGCCCGCAACAAGTACCTGCAAGATGCCGAGTTCCGCAACACCGACTGGTTCGACCTGCTTTTCTCAACAGCCGTGTCGCAAAACCACTCCGTCAGCATCTCAAACGGTACTGAGAAGTCGCAGAGCTATTTCTCAATGTCGCTGATGCACGACCCAGGCCAGTATGTTAACCGCGCCAAGGTGGATCGCTACACATTCAACGGCAACACTTCGTATGACATTCTGAAGAACCTCACCGTGAAGCTGGCCGCACAGGGAAGCCACCGTGAACAGGAGGCTCCTGGCTCGCTGAACCAGACAACTGACGTGGTGACGGGCGAGGTTAAGCGCGACTTCGATATCAACCCCTTCAGCTACGCACTGAACACCAGCCGTTGCTTGGACCCGAACATCAACTACACACGCTTCTACTCGCCTTTCAACATCTTCGACGAGCTGGAGTACAACTACAATGACATCAACGTAGACGAACTGATGTTCCGCGCCGAGCTGGAGTATAAGCCCATACAGACAGTAACGTTGAGCGGACTCATCTCCACCCGTATGAGTCACACCAAGCGCCAGCACAACGTGATGGACAAGTCGAACCAGGCCAACGCCTATCGTGCCGGTACCGACGCACAGGACGACAACTCCACCATCCGCTACAGCAACCCCCTGCTCTTCACCGACCCCGACGACGAGCTGGCACTGCCGGAAAGCGTGCTGCCAGAAGGCGGTATCAAGTACCAGTATGACGACCACATGCGCTCGAACAACTATCGTTTCATGGCTGAATACCGCGATGTCTTCGCCGACAAGCACACGGTGAACCTGATGTTAGGAACGGAGTACAGCAGCGTGAAGCGCACGCCTACCGCATGGACCGGCTGGGGATACCAGTACGACAATGGCGGCATAGTATACACCCCCTATCTGTGGCTGAAACAATATAATCTGGAAGGTACGAAATACTTCTCAGAGTCGTTCACCCGCACCAATACGCTGGCATACTACGGTCAGGCCGTTTACAGCTTTGCACAGCGCTACACCCTGAATGGCACATTCCGCTACGAGGGTACCAACCGCTTAGGCAAGGCAACTTCAAGCCGCTGGCTGCCCACTTGGAACGCCTCAGCTGCCTACGACATGACCAACGAGCCGTTTATGCAGTCGCTAAGCAGTTGGCTGTCACAGTTGAAGCTGCGCGGCAGCTACTCACTGACTGCCGACACGGGTCCTTCATGGGTGACCAATGCCAACGCCATCTTCATGCCCCAGACGGCATGGCGTCCTTACACCTCTGCACAGGAGTCACAGATTTATATCTCAAACCTCGGAAACTCAGAGCTGACATACGAGAAGAAGCACGAGCTGAATCTCGGTGTAGATATGGGCTTCCTGAACGACCGTATTGCACTGAACTTCGATATCTACTGGCGTAACAACTTCGACCTTATAGGCCCCACCTATACTCAGGGTGTTGGCGGCGAGATATTCAAGTATGCCAATGTTGCCGACATGAAGTCTAACGGTATTGAAATAGGACTCTCTACGGTGAACGTACAGAATCCGAAGTTCAAGTGGACTACCGACTTCATCTATTCGAAGGCAGAGAACGAAATCACATCGCTCGATGTGGCCAGCCGTGCTGTTGACTTGGTGAGCGGACAGGGCTATGCCCTTGAAGGCTATCCCGTTCGCGCCATCTTCAGCTATGAGTTCATGGGACTGAACAGCGAAGGTCTGCCCCAGGTGAAGAACGAGGAAGGCATCACCACCGTTGGCGACGTGAACTTCCAGGAGACGGAAGACCTGAAGGACTTCCTCGTCTACGAAGGCCCGTCTGACCCGACATGGTACGGTTCATTCAACAACACCTTTACCTATACCGACAAATGGGGCCGCCTGAATCTTGATGTGTTCATTACCTACAGTGGCGGCAACGTCGTGCGTCTCGACCCGGTGTTCCACGCTGGCTACAGCGACCTCTCGGCACTACCGCGTGAGTTTAAGAATCGCTGGATGATGGCTGGCGACGAACTGAAGACCGACATTCCAACTATTGCATCGCGTAACCAGCTGGACCGCTACGGCTCATACTCCATGAGCACGGCCTATAACGCATATAACTACTCCACAGCGCGCATTGCCAAAGGTAACTTCGTGCGTCTGAAAGAGGTGGCGCTGACCTACGCACTGCCGCAGACATGGCTTGCGAACACCTTTATCAACAGTGCTTCGCTGAAGCTTGCCGCAACCAATATCTGTCTGCTCTATGCCGACAAGAAACTGAACGGACAGGACCCGGAGTTCATCAATTCAGGCGGTGTGGCATCGCCTATCTCAAAACAGCTCACTGCTACCCTCCGCCTGGGATTCTAGACTTTATGACCGAAGACTTTAGGATACAGAAATAAAAGAACAAGAATATATGAAAAAGATAAATAAGAAATGGCTGATAAGTTTATCATTTATCATTTGTCATTTATCATTTAGCGCAGCGCTCGTGTCCTGTAGTGACAATCTTGACGAGGTGCCCGACAATCGCACGGAGATTGATGATGCCGACAAGGTGCAGAAACTGCTCGTGTCGGCCTATCCCAGTGGTCTGCCCAACGTCATCTGCGAGCTTAGCGGCGACAACCTCGTAGACAACAACGTCGTGGTACCCGCTACTCACAACGGTGCCTACTCCGCCTGGCACGACGAGGCTTACATGTGGAAGGACATCACCAACTACAGCACTGGCGAGCAGGACACCCCCTATCAGACCTGGGAGGCTTGCTATGGCGGCATCGCCGTGGCCAACCATGCCATTGAGGCTATGGAGAAGATGAGCGACGACCCAAAGAACGACCCGCAGTTCTCACACTCATGGGGTGAGGCACACATGCTACGAGCCTGGCTACACTTCACCCTGCTAAATGTATTCGCCGAGGCATACAAGGACGATACCCAGAGCGAGAAGGACTTTGGCATACCCTACGTCACAGTCCCTGAGACCGTGGTCAATGTGGACTACAGCACTTCAGAGTACCGCAAGAGCGTGGCCGAGTGCTATCGCCTTATTGAGAAGGACATCATAGAGGGTATCGATCTCATTGACGACTCGAAGTATAAGGTGCCCGCCTACCACTTCAACAAGAACGCCGCCCACGCCCTCGCAGCACGCTTCTACCTTTTCTGGCGCAAGTACGACAAGTGCTTAGAGCACGCCAATGCCGCACTGGGCAATAACCCCGCATCCATGCTGCGCAAGTGGGCATCGCTCAACACGAACACCATGGACACGCGTCTGAACGACTACAACGACGAGAAGGCTGCCTGTAACTTCCTCATCGTGCCTACCTATAGTATTCAGGATCGCATGATGAGCGCCTGTCGCTTCTGTATCAACAACGGCAAGGCCCCCGATGTTGCCAACATGCGTTTTGACAGTGACGCCGAAAAGAACGAGTATATCAAGCAACATACCGTTTATGGTACCGATGCCATCCTTTACAACGGTGGCGGCCCCAACTGGACAGGTTATGTTCCCGCTTACGCCGGTAACCTCTTCATCTGGGGCAATCAGGACTATGGGCTTTGGCTGTTCCGTGTCTATGAATATTTTGAGTACACCGACAAGATTGCCGGTATCGGCTACGTGCACATGCTCTATCAGCCGTTCACTGCTGAGGAGACGCTGCTCTGCCGTGCCGAGGCCAAGCTCTTCCTGGGCGACCGTGAAGGTGCTATTACCGACCTGGATTACTGGACGGCATCGAAGATGGTGGAGAAACCCCTCACTCAGGGAGGCATTAACAACAAGTACAACGGTGAGCCGGGCACACAGTTTGTTGATGACCTTCACATGCAGGATATGAGCCCCGAGTTCAAGCAGCTCACCGACGATGAGATGCGCGTGCTCTACTGCATACTGCATTTCCGCCGCATCGAGAACATGTTTGAGGGTCTGCGCTGGTTTGACATAAAGCGCTACGGCATCACCGTACACCACGCCTACCGTGGCCCGCAGGAGGACGAGATTCACCACGACTGGCTGAAGTGGAACGACCCGCGCCGCGTGCTGCAGATACCGCAAAATGTCATAAATGCCGGCTATCCCGGTAATGACCGTGGAGAGCCCTACACCGTTAACCAGAGCGGCTATCAGACTCCAGCACACTCTGTCTTCAGTGAATAGTGAAAAATTGCTACCGATATGGTGAACAACAAATATATTTGGATTATGAGAAATAAAGAGATAAGAATATTACCATATGTCATTTTTGCACTATCGTTCAGTATAGTGCTCACCTCGTGCCGAAAGGAGGATGACCTTACGGAGAGCATCTTTGACACCAGCGTGCCGGAAGTAGACCCGAACAAGACTACTGCAGAGTTCGACCAGTGGCTCTTCGACAACTTCGTCAAGCCCTATAACGTGGAGGTGCAGTATCAGTTCAACTTCCCAGCTTCTGACCTCAGCTTCCAGTTGGCACCCGCCGACTACAACCGCTCACAGCTGTTGGCTCACATGATTCGTTACCTGTTCTACGACGTATATACGAAGTACGCTGGTGAGGAATTTATGAAGTTGTACGGCCCCCGCATCTTCCACTTCATCGGCTCCTCAGGCTACAATGCCACCACAGGTACCGAGGTGTTGGGAACGGCTGCCGGCGGCGTGAAGATCACGCTCTACAACATCAACGAGATGAAACCCTACAGCAGTGATGTGCAATATAACGATGACGACATCACGGTGCTCAACGAGCGTTTCTTCCACACCATGCACCATGAGTTTTCACACATCCTCCACCAGACGAAGGCATATCCCGTTACCTTCGGACAGGTGACATCGGGCACCTACGACCCCATGACCTGGCAGGAGCGTGACTCTGTGGTTACCCATCAGTTGGGCTACGTCACCCACTACGGCTCCAGTGCCACCTACGAGGATTTCGTAGAAACCCTCTCTTGCATCATTACCGATACTGATGTGCGATGGATGAACCGCATCATCAGCGCCTGCTGTAAGGGCATGCGCCAGGGCGACAAGGAAGAAGTGAAAGTGCTCGTTGACTCGCTGCAGATTCCCGACTTCAACAACCGCACGAAGCCCTGGAACCACTTCACGCTCTACAAACAGATAAGTGAGTTCAATACCAACAGCAACGAATATGAAGACACCGAGGTCTATGTCCTTGAGGCTCATCTGAACCGCACCATGGAGTACAACTCCAAGTCAGGCTCCAACGTTTCCAAGTACAAGTACGAGAAATTCCGCACCTTCAACACTTTCAACGAGTTCCTTGACTGGGTGGAGTACACCAAAGACGACGAAGTGGACGGCATCAATGCCTTGCTGAAGAAAATCAATATCGCCACAGAATGGTACACTGAGCGCTGGGGGCTGCACGCCTTCGAGCTGCGTAACGAGGTGCGCTACCGCCAAGACCATATCAACGAATGGATACACAGCGACAATGTGACCATCTATGACCTGAAGTGATTTGAGATTTGAGTTTTAAGACAGATAATTGAAGATTATGACTAAGATAAGCAAGAAATGGCAAATAGGTTTATCATTTATCATTTGTCATTTAACATTTAGCGTAGCGCTGACCTCCTGTCAGTTTGAGGACGATGACTATTTCGACGAGCCTGCAGCCCAGCGCATCGAGACCACCATTGACGACATACAGAAGACGCTTGTCAATGCGCCTAACGGTTGGGTGATGCAGTTCTTCACCGGCATTGACGACATTGAGGGCTTCAACCTCTTTGCCCGTTTCGAGAACAGCGGAAAGGTCACCATTGCTGGCGACCATCGCTACCTTCGCGGCGGCCGGGCCAACAGGTACACGGAGTATGCCAGCCTGTATCAGATGCTCAAGGAGGACGGCCCCGTGCTGGCCTTCAACACGTGGAACGACGTTCTGACGCCTTTCGTCGACCCCGTTGATTACACGTCAGCCCCAGGCAGCCTGGTCAAGGATGGTGAGGGAATGATGGGCGACCATAACTTCGTAGTGATTTCCTGTTCTGCTGACGAGGTGTTGCTGCGTGGCGAGCGCCACAGTGCCAACGTGCGCCTCATACCCTGTAGCAGTTCCTGGGAAGACTACATCTCCGCCACCACCACGATGAAGAACTACATCGCTACGACGGATGTCACCAACTATTACGTGACCAACGGTACCGACACGCTCTACTTCAAGGACCTTCGCAACGGTTCCTTCACCTACTGCGAGCGCATCAACGATCCGCTTTTCCCCAGCACTGTCAACTGCGTGTTCACGCCGCAGGGTTTCCGTCTGCACCATGAGAACAACATCAAGGGCACGAAGTTCCAGGAGTTCCACATGGCAGCTGACAGCACCTGCCTCGTGTCTGAGGACGACAGCGTGCACGTCATTGCCTGCTGGGATACATACATCGTGAAAAGGTTGACTAACACGTCATCGAAAACCTCACCTTGGACCTTTGACACAGAAATGTTCTCTGAACAGCAGAAAGTCATCTACGACAGTATTGCCACAGTCATTAACAAGGCCAACAAGAACTGGAGCCTGGCAAGTCTTGGACTGGGAAGCACCACAGGCTCGGGAAGCGTCTCCGGCTTAGTCCTTACCGCCTATCTTAACGCAAAGAAGACCTCGACACGTAGTGCCGGCATGTCAATGAACATTGAAAGGACACAGTTCGGACAGATGAAGATAAACTCCGAGAATCCCTCGTTCGACTCAAACGTGTCCGCTTTCATCAAGAACGGTGTCGAAGGGCTTGACGAACTGCTGCAGAATTTCGCCGCCACGCTGGATGGTACTTACACCATTGCACCGAATAACTACTTCTGTCCCACAGGAGCTTTGTTCACTCCTATAGAAAAGGGAACTAAATTCCAATTAAAATAGCTACCAATTAATTAAACAAAGAAAACTATGAAGAAAATTTTAACTCTCGCCCTTGCCGCATTCATGGCAAGTGCAGTTAGTGCACAGTCACTGAGCACCAAGCTTTCTGGCAAGCCGCAGTCGAAGCGGGCTCTCCCGACCATGGCTACCCAGCGTGTAAACCTTCCGGCTCCGAAAATTGCTGATGACAGCAAGGCCTTCAGGACCGTTGCCGGCTATAGCAATAACAAGTTCGCAAAGGCTGTTGCGCAGCAGAAGAAGTGTACCTACTCCCCCGTGCTGCAGGGCATTGCCGCCGCACCGCGCAAGGAGCTCTCCATGCTTGAAAAATACGTGGGCTATGGTATTAAGTACGGCGATAACAAGAAGGTGAAGTGGTCTATGGTTCCTGGAACGTTAGAGGACAGCTTAGGGGTAAAGAAAGCTGACGTGCTCTGGGACATCATTCCCGTACCCGATTTTGTTGCCAACGCCGGCATTACGAACATCCCCGTTGAGTACACCTATGATGAGGAAGAGAAGACTATTACTGTCCCGGCTCAGAGAGTACTGACACGTTCTTACGCGGACGGTTCAGAATCTTACATCCTGGTATTCAGCGAATTAGAAGATGACGGTTCCATTATCATCAACGTTGGAGATGACGGCAACTTAGAGGTAAACGAAAACGATGTAATCACCTATGGTGATTGGGACACTCCTAATATTGAATACGATGATGATGACAACTGGGTAGGCTATAATGGATATTATATCCGTATGCAGAGGGTGCAGTACTTCACACCAGGCGAAGAGCCTTTCGACGTACCGCAGCCTGAGTACGAGCCCGAGGGACTCTTCCTGCACGCCAGCATCAATCCTCAACTTCAGAGCTATTCTATTAATCTTCAGTTCATGCCCGCATACGCAACGCAGTCGTTCAAGAACTTCACCACCGATGAAGCAGATGCATGGGCATGGACGGTAAAGAGACTGCAGTGGAATCCCGAGCTGGGAGACAATGGAGACTATGAAGAGGCCGAGACCATCACTGCCGACACGAAGGACTTCTCCATCAACACTGTTGATGCCGTCTATACATCGCCAGAACTCGTTGCGTCATTAGAGGGACATGCCAGCGACCCATATATCTGGGGTCGTTCTCACGATTCAAACGAATTATTTACCGATACAAGAATTTATGCCGGTTTCTTGGGCGAAAACTTCGAAGATGTCATCATTTCCAAATGCGACCTTTCAAATCTCATTACCACCTATAAATCGATGGCTACGCCCGATATAAACAGCCGTAAAGACACGCTTACCTCTATAATCCTGTATCAGGGCAAGCCTGAAACGCCTTTCTATTTCGAAGGCGTGAACTTCCTTGTCGAGTATCTCCAATTTAATGAAGACTTCACCCTGAAGTGCAAGATTCAGAAAGTCACGAAAGACCCGGAAACCCAAAAACTCACGCTCGGCGATGTTATAGCTGAGGCCGACGCCAAGGCTGAAGATATCATTCAGGGCTACAACGGAGGAGACTGGGACCTTTGGCAGCTCAACTGGACGGAGTTCTACACCGTTGATGAATACGGATTCTCTGAGACACTCGACTATCTCATGATCGAGGATGAGTTTGCCATCGTCTTCGAAGGCTGGGACAACGGAACGTTCTCTTGCGCTCCAACAGGCGAGAGCAACGAAAACGCCAACGGTACCAACTCCATCTACTGTCAGGTTGCCAACGATGACAACATTTATCGCTATTCATGGTTCTCTCACCTTTTTGCTGGCTTTAACGGTGCCATCTACGGCTATCTGCATACAGAGGATCCCACCTCCTTCCAGTTTGGTAAGGAAGGCGGCGCCGGTATTATGCACGTCTACCCGATGCTCTACAGCTCGTCTACCGATGAGGAAACCGGAGAAACTGTTCCTTCCATCCGCCTGTTCATAGAAAGCATCACCATCGACGGCGAGCCCCTTGACTATGAGGTCGACGAGGAGACGGGCGAAGACAACCTGCCCGAGTGGCTGACATACGGCATTATCGACCCGAGTTCGCTGTCGGAGAACGAGGAAACCGAGGAAACTGAATCTGATGGCATCGACTATTACCTCGGCGTTGGCGTAAAAGCCCTGACCGATGCAGAGAGCCACAACGTGGAAATCGTGTTCTGGCAGGAGGGTGCACGCCTGAAGGTCACCATCAATCAGACTGCAGACGGTGAGCAGCCCTTAGAGGGTGATGTCAACGGCGACGGTACCGTCGACGTGGCCGACATCTCGGCCGTTATCAGCCAGATGGCTGGCAGCGCTGAGTATGCCACTGCCGACGTCAACGGCGACGGTGCTGTCGACGTGGCCGACATCTCGGCTATCATCACCATCATGGCTGCAAGCTAATAGCACGGCACCGTGCCACACATCGTGGCACAATGCCAATTTGCACACACTTTATTATTGTCCGCTGCGCCGAAAGGCGTGGCGGACTTTTTTTGCCCCTATCCCCATGAGAAAAGATAGTCTTTTCTATTCGCATAAGCCGTTCTTTCCATGAGAATAAGCCGTTCTTTCTATGGGAATAAGCCGTTCTTTCTCCACAACACATTTTTTCAAATATTTCTGGGTCAGTCGATATTATGGTTGCATGCTGACTATATGGTGCGCAGCCGCTCCCCTCCCTTGTAGGGGAGGGGTTGGGGGTGGGGTCAGTATCTTCATAGCTGACAACTATTTAC
>JAGCNO010000131.1 GCA_017645905.1 Prevotella sp.
CAAATGCAGAAATGCAGCAAATGCAGAAATGCAGAAATGCAGCAAATGCAGCAAATGCAGAAATGCAGAAATGCAGAAATGCAGAAATGCAGCAAATGCAGAAATGCAGCAAATGCAGAAATGCAGCAAATGCAGCAAATGCAGATTCTGTTTTATCCGGGAATCCTGCAAGAATTATCGATGTGGAATGTCTTTTCCTAAGAGCGTAGACTTCGTACGGATAATGTTACGATTGTTATGATTGTTACGATTAATGGATTTCAATCGACGGCATATTCTATAAGAATTGTCCGTGATTTCTATAGGAATTGTCCGTGTAGAGATTGAAGATTGAAGATTGAAAAATGTTGCGGAATGTTAAAGTCGGAGTCTGCGGGGTACCACTATTTTTCAGAACTATTGCGTATGAACACTATTATATGTACCTTTGCAGCACGAAGACTATTTTGTTAATTCTATTAAAAATATATACTGCCTATTCCCTTTTTTCGTAATTTTGCCGAATAAACCCTAAATAACATCCCCTACTACTATGAAGAAACTATTATTTGTAGGAATCACAGCAATGATGATGGCTTGCGACCCCCAGGAGCCGACGACGTTCGACTTCGACGAGATGACTTACTCTCCCCGTGAGACAGTATTTAAACTCTTTGCCCCTACTGAGGCCCGCTGCCTCGTGGTGGTCGACGGCGACAGCGTGGCCATGAAGCCCACCGCCATCCCCGTCGACGAGGGAACCATCTGGACGGCTACCGTGAAGGGCGACCTCAAGGGCAAGACCTACGAGTTTGTGGTCGACGGACAGGCGTCGCCCGGCGTCTTTGCCAAGGCCGTGACGGTGAACGGACAGAAGGGCGTCATCGTGGACCTGAGCGACACCGACCCCGAGGGATGGGCAACAGACAGTCTGGGTGCCCGTAAGTTCAGCGACTGGGTGGTCTACGAGATGCACCACCGCGACTTCTCCGTTGCCCGCCCGGAGGCACAGTATCCTGGAAAGTTCATGGCCCTGACGGAGCCCTGGGCGCTCGACCACCTCACCGACCTGGGCATCAACGCCGTGCACATACTGCCGTCGTATGACTATGGCTCGGTAGACGAGACAAGACTCAACGAACCGCAGTACAACTGGGGCTACGACCCTGTGAACTACAACGTGCCGGAGGGCTCGTACAGCACCGACCCCACAGACCCCACCTGCCGCATACGTGAGTTCAAGCAGATGGTCAAGGCCCTGCATGAGAAGGGCATCGCCGTGGTGCTCGACGTGGTCTATAACCACACGTTCAACATCGACGGCAGCAACTTCCAGCGCACCTTCCCCGACTACTACTACCGCAAGAACGCCGACGGCACGTACAGCAACGGCTCGGGCTGCGGCAACGAGACAGCATCGGAGAAACCCATGATGCGCAAGTTCATGATCGAGAGCGTGAAGTACTGGATGAAGGAATACCACATCGATGCTTTCCGCTTCGACCTCATGGGTGTGCACGACATTGAGACGATGAACGCCATCCGTGCTGCCGCCGACGAGATTAATCCTGACATCTTCATCTACGGCGAGGGCTGGAGTGCTGGTGGCTGTGCCCTGCCCGGAGAGCAGCTGGCCATGAAGGCTAACATCCCGCAACTGCCAGGCATTGCTGCCTTTAGCGACGACATCCGTGATGCCCTGCGCGGCCCGTTCTCAGACGACACACAGCCCGGATGGTTAGGAATGGCCAGCAACCCCGCCAACAAGGCTGACCTGAGCGTGCTCAAGGAGAGCATCAAGGCCGGTATCGCCGGAATGATTGAGCATCCGCAGGTGGACTACTCGAAGGTGAACTACTCGAAGGAGCCCTACGCCCTGCAGCCCACGCAGATGATGAGCTACGTCTCCTGCCACGACGACATGTGCCTCACAGACCGTCTCTGCGCGAGCATCCCCGCAGCAAAGGCTAACCCCACAACCCTGATTGCCCTTGACCTCCTGGCCCAGACCGCCGTGTTCACCTCGCAGGGCGTGCCCTTCATGCTCAGCGGCGAGGAACTGCTGCGCACAAAGCTGGGCGTCCACAACTCGTATGAGTCGCCCGACAGCATCAACCAGCTCGACTGGACGAACAAAGAGCGCTACCCGGAGGTATTCAACTATTACAAGGGCCTCATCGCCCTGCGCAAGAACCATCCTGCCTTCCGCCTGGGCGATGCCGAACAGGTGCGCCAGCATCTGGAGTTCCTGCCTTCGGAAGACAGTCAGGTGGCCTTCTGCCTGAAAGACAATGCCGGCGGCGACGAGTGGAAGGACATCATCGTCGTCCTCAACGCAGCCAGCAAGCCCTGCAAGGTGAGCGTGCCACAGGGCACCTACACCATCGTGTGCGCTGACAAACGCATAGACGAAAAGGGAATGGGCACCACAGAAGGCAATAGCCTCACCGTGGCACCCATGTCAGCACTCATCGTGCACGATTAAGACTGTTGGAGGGGATTTGTAATCTCCGACCCTCCGGCCATGATAGAGATGACGGTGGAGATGTCGGCAACGTCGACAGCTCCATCGTCATTTACGTCGGCCTTGTCATACTCCGTCGAACCGGCCATGACGCTGATGATGGCCGAGATGTCGGCAACATCGACCGCACCGTCGCCATTCACGTCGCCCTTCTTACCTTGCTGTTCCAACGCCACGACGTTACCCGTGATGACGATGTTACCGATGGCCATCGACTTTCCTGCATTCAGGCCGTAGACATTGAGCACGAGCTGGCTGCGACCGTCGTAGGCGCCAAAGTCGGCCAGCGCCTTCTCGTAGCTTTTATATCCGTCGCGTGTGGGAGCCAGGGCCGTCTCTATCGACTTTCGCTCTCCGCCTTCCCAAGTGACGGCGAGAGTGCCTGAGTCGGTACCGCGACGCTCACAATAGAAGGCAACCTTCGTAGGCTGGAAGGCATATCCGCTGGCGGGGGTGAAGCCGAAGGTCAGGGCATTGGTTTCCTGCGGACTGGCCTGCTTGGCAGCAGCCTTGAATTCAAGCATCACATTGCTGCGCACGGCGGTGGCGGTGAGGTTACTACCCACGCTGTAGTCGGTGGAACCGATGTAGCGGGCTATCTCCTCGCTCAACTGTCCCTCTGTAGCGGTGAGTGCGTTCAGGGGCCAGGTAATGCTTCCGGTAGCGACGACACCCTCCACGGGCTCGGGGTCCTTGGGCTTGGCAACGTCCTCGTTGATGGCTTTCACTTTCATCTCGTTTTCGGCATAGTAGGCGGGGAAGTAGTCACGTACGGCCTGTCCCTCCTGAGCATCGCTGTTCTCGTTGAGCATAATCTTCTGCACCAGCTGGTTGCAGTAAACCTCGATATTGGTATAGAACCCATAGGGGTCGACGGTATATTCTTTGGAGTCGTTTTTCGTGGGGTCGAGCCCGTTGACGCTCTCCCAGTCGTCCGACATGCCGTCCTTGTCGGTGTCGAAGCCGGCAGGACGGCTTCCGGTGCCAAAGTTTGCCTCGGTATATCCGTTCACGTCAGCAACCTTGTCGATACGTCCGGGCTTATTGGTCACACTACCCTTGTAAGTGCAGGTGCCATTCTCCGTCTCCTCCATGTAACGCTCGTCCACATCGTCACGGTGGAGAGAGGCACCGGCGTAGGCCAGTACTTGCTGATAGGCAATGTCGGCATCGTGGGTGGTCACCTCGCCGGTAGGTGCAGGCTCGTCGAGCTTCATGCAGACATAGTCGGTGCCATTATTATTGTAGTATGTCTCGTTTGCGCCGTTGTAATGCTGCGGATCTTTCGACCACCGCTTGCCGTCATGGGTGATGGTTCCGCTGTCGTAATCGAAGGTCTCCCATCCTGCAGGAGCGTCGTCGATGGTGTTACCCTCCACGAAGTATCGGCTGGTCATGCCCCAGTAAATGGGATAGCCTTCAGAGTTTCCGCTGGCACCGACGGTGACCTGTGTCAGCTTTGTGGTGTTGCCCGCCGGTCCGCTCTTGTAGTAGTTGCCCACCATGTTCACCTTTCCTCCGCCGGGGCCTCCGTAGCAGCCGTTTCCGCAGTTATAGACCACACAGTTGCGGAAGTCCACGTTCTCGGCCTGCACGGCATTCTCCCACTGATACTCCGTGTAGAGCTGGTTGGCGGTGTATCCGTCCCAGTTGTAGCGTGCGCCGTTGAAGCGAGGCGAGCGGTTGTTCACATGGAGGATGAGATTGTGATGGAACGAGGCCAGCTTACCGCCCCAGATGCCACCATAGCCATGAGCGCCCTTGCCGTGTCCGGCATTGTTAAGGCTCTCGCCAATGGTACACCACTGCATGGTGAAGTTGTTGTTGTCGTAGAAAGAGGCCACCTCGTCAATAGACCACGATAGGGAACAGTGGTCGAGCATGATGCCGGTAAAGTGACGGGCAGTCGAGGCATCGGCTCCGTCGTTCACGTCCTTCTCCTGGCCTCGGCGGAAGCGCAGGAAGCGGATGATGATGTTGTCGCCATTGGGGTTCACGGTGTAGTAACGCAGGGTGATGCCGGGACTCGGTGCCGTCTGTCCCATGATGGTGGTGTTGGCACCAATGTTCACATTGCTCTTCAAAGCAATGACGCCACCAACGTCGAAGACTACAATCTTCTTCGTCGACCCGCTGACTGCCTGACGGAACGAGCCAGTACCTGAGTCATTGAGATTGGTCACGTGGACAATGTTTCCGCCACGTCCGCCAGTCACATAGCGGCCGTGACCTTCAGCACCCGGAAATGCAGGAGCCGTCTGAGCCTGAGCAGTCAGTGTAAGGACTGTCAGGACAATCAAGGTTAGTAGTTTCTTCATAAGTTATTAGTGTTGGAAGTTAAATATGCACATGGTTGCTCATCCGCTGCCAGGCCAGTTCCTCATACTTGGTGCCTGGACGGCCGTAATTGGCGTAGGGATAGATGCTGATGCCGCCACGAGGCAGGAACAGTCCGTAGACCTCGATGTACTTCGGCTCCATGAGCTTCACAAGGTCCTTCATGATGGTGTTCACGCAGTCCTCGTGGAAGTCACCGTGATTACGGAAGGAGAAGAGGTAAAGCTTCAGGCTCTTGCTCTCCACCATCCGCTCGCCGGGAATGTAGAGTATCTTGATTTCTGCAAAGTCGGGCTGTCCCGTAATGGGGCACAGCGTGGTAAACTCCGGGCAGTTGAACTGCACCCAGTAGTCGTTGTCTTGGTGGAGGTTCTCGAAGGTCTCCAGCACCGAAGGGTCGTAGTCGGTAGAGAACTCCACCTTCTTGCCTAACTTCTGCAGACCTTCCTCTTTTCTTGTATTCATAAATATGGTTTTCCTGTTTTTGCTTGCAAAGGTAATGCTTTTCCCTGAAACGGCAAAAGATTTGCTCTTTTATTAATCAATTTGTGAGAACAGCCAGGCCAGGTAGGCAGCATAGCCGAGGGTGAGGACAGCACCTTCCCAGCGCTCTACCTTGAACTTGGTGAAGGAGAAGAGCCACAGCATGACGATGGAGACGAGCATGACGGCCATATCGACGTAGGTGATGCCGTCTATCTGCATGGGACAGATGACAGCGGTAAGACCCAGTATGAGCAGGATGTTAAACACGTTCGAACCAATGACATTGCCGATGGCCAGGGCCGACTGACCCTTGCGGGCAGCCACGACGCTGGTAGCCAGTTCGGGCAGGGAGGTACCTCCGGCAACAATCGTCAGACCTATGACGCTCTGGCTCACGCCGAGGGTCTCTGCCACCGACGTGGCGGAGTCTACAAACAGGTTAGAGCCTACGATGAGCAGGGCAAGACCCACGGCAACGAACAGCAGGCTCTTCCACACAGGCGTCACAGCAGGCACAGTTTCCTCGGAAGCTTCGCCACTCTTTCGCGTAACGGCGAAGGTATAGAACATGAAGACTACGAAGACTACCAGCAGCAGCGTACCGTCCATGCGGCTTATGGTATGGCCCTTGAGCGAGAGACTGGCCTGTCCGTCGACACAGAGCAGGGCCAGCAGCAGGGTGGCACCGGCGGTGAAGGGCATGTCCTTTTTAACCGTGGCGCGGCTGACTACGATGGGAGTCACCATGGCCGTGACGCCTACGATGACCAGCGTATTCATGATGTTCGAACCCACGACATTACCCACAGCCAGGTCGGGGGTTCCGTTGAGTGCCGACACCACGCTGACGAACAGCTCAGGAGCCGACGTACCGGCAGCGACAATGGTAAGGCCGATGACCATCTCCGACACATTCATGCGACGTGCCAGGCTGGCAGCACCTTCGGTAAGGCGGTCAGCGCCGTAGAGCACCATCGCCACACCAACAACAATTAAAAGACAATCTAACAGCAAAGTTATTTACGATTTACGGATTTTCGATTTACGATTTGTTACAACTGCGGCAGCAAATTCTTCACTCTTCACTTTTCACTCTTCACTTAAAAACTTTTCACTCTTCGTCATCCCAGCTATCAAAATCAAAGCCACCGAAGTCCTCCATTGCCGGTCCTACGAAGGCATCCATCTGCCGGCGGTCTTTCTTCGTTGGGCGACCTGTGCCACGTGCCCGGCCTACGAAGCCGCCTATGCGGTTCATCTCCAGCAGGTCGTACTGGTCCTGTGGCGTGATGTTCTCGTAGATTTCGGGCAGCAGTTTTGCCCCTACCCGCTGCTCTATGGTCTTGAGTATGCGGAAGGAATAGGTCACGGGCGGCTTACGTACACTGATGACATCGCCCACCTTCACCATCCGTGAGGGTTTGACGTTTACGTCGTTCACCGCCACACGTCCGTTCTTGCAGGCATCGGCGGCGATGGTGCGGGTCTTGAAGATGCGGGCCGACCACAGCCATTTATCTATTCTTGCTTCTTCCATAATAATTGGGGAGTGAAGGGGGGAGTGAAGGGGGGAGTGAAGGGGAAGTGACTCCAACTTCACTCCTCTTTCACTTCCCTTTCACTCCTATTCTTTCCTAAACGGTTATACTGGTTCATCGTGATGTCGATGCCAGCCAGGACAAAGCTCTTGATGATGTCGGTGACGAGCTCTATACGGGGTTGCAGGACACCAAGCTCTTCGTCGGAGAAATGGCCGAGCACCCAGTCTACCTGCCCTCCCTGCGGATAATCTGAGCCGATGCCCATACGCAGACGAGCAAACTGCTGGCCGATGAGCTGCTGTATATGTCCCAGGCCGTTATGTCCGCCATTGCTGCCGCTACCTTTCAAGCGGAAGTCACCGAGGGGCAGGGCCACGTCGTCGCTGATGACGAGGAGCCGCTGCTGGTCGATGTTCTCCTGATTCAGCCAGTAGCGCACGGCATTTCCGCTAAGGTTCATGTAGGTGGTGGGCTTCAGCAGGAACACCTTGCGGCCCTTCAGCGACGTCTCGCCCACGAAGCCGTAGCGCTTGTCACTGAAAACAGCATTGGATGCCTTCGCAAAGGCATCCAACACCATGTAGCCAGTATTGTGGCGGGTACCGGCGTATTCAGCACCGGGATTCCCAAGCCCACAAATAAGATATTTATCCATGTATTATTATTGTGCTGCCTCAGCTGCGGCTGCAGCGCTCTTCGAAGC
>JAGCNO010000132.1 GCA_017645905.1 Prevotella sp.
GGTCAGTCGATATTATGGTTGCATGCTGACTATATGGTGCGCAGCCGCTCCCCTCCCATCAAGGGGAGGGGTTGGGGGTGGGGTCAGTATCTTCATAGCTGACAACTATTTACAGACCCCACCCCTGCCCCTCCCCTTGATGGGAGGGGAGCGGCTTCGCCGTTATGCATTAGGAAAATTGACTGACCCGTGTTTCTTTCCTTTTTTGTTGTCTGGCGGGTTTGTTTTCTTTGAAACAAAGTAAATTTTTCCTAAATGGTTTGCTAATTCGCAGAAAATGAGTAATTTTGCAGCCCCAAAATAAAGTTTAGAGTAAAAATGAAACGTCTTTCACTGATATTCCTGTCGGTGCTGTTGGCTTCGGCTTCGGCCTTTTCCCGTCCTGCCTATCCGGGCACGGCACGCGTTCAGCAGCCCGACGGCACGTTCGTTACCATCCGCCTTGTGGGCGACGAGTACCGCAGTTTCAACACCACCGCCGACGGCTATACGCTGACGCGCAACGAGCGCGGCTACTATGTCTACGCCCAGCTCGACGACGACGGCCGGCTGGCTCCTACTTCGTTTGTTGCCCGCGACTCTGCCGAGCGCAGTCCTCAGGACTTAGAGTTGCTGCAGCGCCTTGGCCGGCGTGTCACTCCCCGTATGAGCGAGGAGCAGACTACCGTCATGCGCCGCAACATGGCTGCCCGTTCTCAGGCGCTGGCCCAACGTCGTGCTCCTAACTACGACTACAGCAAGTTCCGTGGGCTGGTCATCCTGGTGGAGTACAACGACTGTCCTTTCACATACGAGGACTATGGCGAAATCATGGACCGGATGATTAATGAGGATAACTATACGGGCGAGAGTCGCACGAATATCGGCTCGACACCCTGCACTGGCTCTATCCGCGACTATTTCCGCGACAACTCCAACGGTGTGTTTCTTCCCCATTTCGACGTGGTTGGCCCCGTGCAGATTGACCACAGCATGTATGATGCCCGTCCCGACGGCACTCAGGAGTCGAACAACTACGCTCAGCTGATGACCGACGCGGCTACCGCTGCCGACGATCTTGTGAACTTCAAGGACTACGATGTCAACGGCGACGGCGTTGTCGACATGATTTATTTCATCTTCTCCGGCATGGGTTCTCACGTTTCCGGCAACGATGCGCGTCTGCTATGGCCCCACCAGTCAGACCTGAGCTACTTCGCCAACGTGAGAAAGGACAGGGTCAAGCTGGGACGCTATGCCTGCTCTACGGAGCTGCTGGACAACTCATGGGACACTATACTCGAAGGCATCGGCACGATGACGCATGAGTTCAGCCACGTGCTGGGCCTCCCCGACCTCTACGACACCGACAACTTCGACGATGAGCAGTGCGTGACGCCCGGCATGTGGTCGGTCATGGCCTACGGTGCCGACGGCAACTACGGCCGCACGCCCGTCAACCTCTCTCTCTACGAGCGCTATTCCTTAGGCTTCGCCACGCCGCAGGTCATCACAGAGCCTGGCGACTACTCTATGGGTCACATAGGCAACACCAACGAGGGCTTCCGCATCGATACGCCGGTGAAGCGGGAGTTCTTCCTGCTTGAGAACCGCCAAAAGGAGAAGTGGGACGAAGTACTGCCCGGACACGGCATGCTCATCTTCCGCGTCGACTCCACCAACTCGTGGGCGTGGACATCTAACTGCGTGAACGACAACCCCAAGCACCCCTACTATGAGCTCATAAGGGCCAAGGGCGCACAGACTTTGAACGCCGCGTCGGTCCGCGACCCCTTCCCCGGCCTCGGCCGTGTGACCAGCATCGGCAACACCCCCACAGAGACTTACCCGGCAAGTCTGCTTTCGTGGGCCAAGAAGGAGTGTGACTTCGCGCTGAAAGGAATCGCCGAGAGCAACGGCATCATCAGTTTCAATGCCTACTTCGCCCACGTGCTCACTGACATCATCCTCCCTGACAGCATGACCTTGGGCTACGGCACCTTCACCCAGCTCACTCCCACACTCGTTCCTGAAAATGCCGGAGCCACGCTGACCTGGACTTCCGACAATACGGAGGTGGCTACCGTCGATGACACGGGACTGGTAAGTGCCGTCAGCGAAGGAACGGCAAACATCATCGTCAGGGCCACCGACGACATTGCCGACACCTGTGTCGTGACGGTCAGAAGACTGGACATCATTCCCGACATTGCTGCCTTCCGCGCTATGGACGATGGCAACAGCGCCCAGCTGACGCTCACCGATGCCCAGGTGCTATTTGTTTACAACAAGGACTTCTATGTGCGCGATGCCTCGGGCAGTCTGCGTATCAGCGGCACAGACCTTCAGGCCAAAGAGAGTGACATGCTTAACGGCCCGCTCTTCGGACGTTTGGATTACATTAACCGTATGCCCCAGCTCTCGGCTGTAGAGAACTCCACCAGCACGACAGGCATTGACGTCAGCACCGGCGCCGAGGAGGCACTGCCACGAGAGGTACACCATAATGACTCGCTCAGCGACGACATGCTCTGCGACCTCGTGGTGCTAAGGGGCGTAACGCTGATACTGGAAAACAAGAAGGTTTTCGCCGAAGTGGGCAGTCAGCGGGCACAAATGTACAACACTTTCGGACTGAAGAACATCACCACGCCGAAGACAAATGCACTCTCAGGCAAGTATTTCGACGTTACTGGCATACTGACTACTGCTGTTCTCGGCGACACGCTGACATACGTCATCAGCCTCACCAAGTCGGTGATAGAGGTGGATAAGCCCGACGACGGCCCTATCCTGGGCGACGTGAACGTCGATGGTACGGTAGACGTGGCTGACATCTCGTCTGTTATAAGTGTGATGGCGGGTGATGCCGAAGAGCCTATGTCAACCCGTGCCGACGTGAACGGCGACGGCACGGTAGATGTGGCCGACATCTCGACGGTCATCTCTATCATGGCAGGGGAAATTTAGGGTTAGGAGTTATGGCTAATCCTGAAACGGCAGCTCAGGCTGGAGGGGATTTGCAACACCCAGCAGGTTGAAGCTCATGCGGTGATAGGGCGTTGTGCCGTACTGGCGAATGGCCTCGCGGTGCTTCTTCGTGGGGTATCCCTTGTTGACCGCCCAGTCATACTGCGGGAACTCCCGGTCGAGAGCCTTCATATAGTCATCACGGTAAGTCTTAGCCAATATCGAGGCGGCGGCAATGGAAAGATACTTGCCGTCGCCTTTTATTATCGTGGTGCTGGGCAGTCCGCCGTAAGGCTTGAAGCGGTTGCCGTCCACGATGACAGCCTCCGGCCTCACCTTCAGCCCGTCGAGTGCGCGGTGCATAGCCAGGATAGAGGCGTTCAGTATGTTGAAGCGGTCTATCTCTTCCGGCGTGACAATGCCCACGGACCAGGCCACGGCGTCGCGTTCTATCACCTTGCGCAGTTCATATCGCCGGTGCTCCGTGAGCTGTTTCGAGTCGTTGAAATCGGCATTTTCATAATCCTGAGGCAGAATGACCGCAGCAGCATAGACACTGCCCGCCAGACAGCCGCGGCCCGCCTCGTCGCAGCCCGCCTCCACAAGACCCTGATAGTAATGACTTAATAACATCGGCGTAAACTCTGAACTATGAATTCGTGATAGCGGCTACAAAATTACAAAATAATGATGAATTATAGAAGTGATTTAGTTAATATGCCGATTATTTTGCACTTTTTCATTTGAAACACCCATTATTTGGGAAACTTTGTGTAAATTTGCACCCAAAAGCAAAGTGAGATAATGAGTCCTGTTTTCAGACGCGAGAGCGAATACACTTTCAAGATATACTCCAACTAGTAGAGAAATATGCAGACAGCTTTAAAGAACAATTCTGCCAGCACATCGGCAAGCGTATTAATGATTAATGCACAGGGCATTATGCTCTCTGTTCTGGGGCACGACTATTTCCTGTCATACAATCGCATCCCGTGGATGCAAGACGCTCCTATTCGCAGCGTGCTGAACGTTCAGATGAGTGGCCCCGAAGCCATCGAGTGGCCCGACCTCGACGTAGATCTTGAAATCGAAAGTCTACAGCACCCCGAGCGCTATCCACTCGTTATTAAGCGAAATCAGATGGATTTCGTGGGCGCATAATTCAAACTAATGAAGAAGTGCGACTGCTGCAAATGCAATATTTTTGGGGCAAAGGGCGTTAATAATTTGAATGAATAGAACAGCCGCCATAACGCTTGTCCTTCTGTCGTGTGCCGTCATGCCCATGTCGGCACAGGACAGTGACAACGTGTTCAATTTCCTGCGTCTGCCGGCCAGTGCCCATGTGTCGGCTCTGGGCGGCGACAATATCACGCTTGTAGAAAACGATGCCTCGCTGGTGTTTCACAACCCGGCGCTCATCAGCTATGTCTCTGACAAGACGATAAATCTCAACGCGATGACCTACATGGAGGGGTCGGTGACGGCCAGTGCTTCGTTTACGAAGGCCTTGGGCGACCGTGCCACGTGGGGTGTGCAGGGACGGTTCATCAGCTACGGCGAGATGAAGGAGACGACCATAACGGGCGAGCAGACGGGCACCTTCGGGGCGCGTGACGTGGCGCTGAGCGGCTCGTTTGCCTACGGGCTGGCAGAGCATCTCAGTGGTGGTGTGACGGCGAAGATGGTGGGCTCGTTTATTGGTAACTACAGCTCGCTGGGCGTACTCGTCGACCTGGGGTTGAACTACTATGACGCCGACCGCGAGTGGAGCCTCAGTGCCGTGGCCCGTAACCTGGGCGGACAGGTGAAGGCCTACGAGGATGACTTCGAGCCTGTGCCCCTGGACCTGCAGCTGGGTGTGACAAAACGTCTCGTCGGATCACCGCTGCGCTTCTCGGCAACGCTTGTCAGGCTCAACGACTGGCAGTACGGACTGGGCAAGCACCTTGTCGTGGGAGCCGACCTGCTGCTGGGCGACCAGTTCTACATCGCTGCCGGATATAACCCCCTGAGGGCAGCTCAGATGAAGATTAAGAGCGGCGACGGCGAGAGCAGCCACGGGGCTGCCCTGTCGCTGGGTGCCGGCATGACGCTGGAGCGCCTGCAGCTGCATCTTGCCTACGCGAAATATCATGTCAGCAGTACCTCGCTGCTGCTTACCTTCAGTTATATATTATGATTATTAATTGGAGTGAAAGGGAAATGAAAAAGATTACTGTTGCGATTGACGGCCATTCGTCGTGCGGGAAGAGCACGATGGCCAAGGACCTGGCCCGCCGGGTGGGCTATGTGTATGTTGATACGGGCGCGATGTACCGCTGTGTGACGCTCTTTGCCCTGCGCCACGGACTGTTTCTGGACGACGGGAGCATCAAGACCGAGGAGCTACAGCAAGCTATGGACGACATCAAGATAACATTTGTGTTCAATCAGGAGACGGGCCGGCCCGATGCCTACCTCAACGGCGAACTTGTGGAACGCGAGATACGCTCATTAGAGGTGTCGAACCATGTCAGCCCTATTGCCGCGCTGGGTTTCGTTCGTGAGGACATGGTACGCCAGCAGCGGGAGATGGGCATGGAGGGCGGAATCGTCATGGACGGACGCGACATCGGCACTGTGGTGTTCCCCAATGCCGAGCTGAAGGTCTTTGTCACCGCGTCGGCAGAGGTACGTGCCCAGCGACGCTACGACGAGCTGAAGCAGAAAGGCATGGAGGCCGACTACGACGACATACTGAAGAATGTCGTGGAGCGCGACTACATTGACTCGCACCGCGAAGTGTCGCCCCTGCGTCAGGCCGAAGATGCCTTGCTGCTCGACAATAGTCACATGACTATCGCCGAACAGAACGAGTGGCTCCTGAAACGGTTTGAGGAGGCTACAAAGGAGGAAGCAATTAGTTCTTTATCCTGATGAGCTGTGAGCCGCTGACTTCTGAAGGCCCGTCTATCTGGACAGCATAGATGGCCTCTGCCAGGCGGGGAAGCAATAGCCCGTATGTCTGCCGGCCGGCAGGGATGCGGGCTTCGTGTATCTGTCGGCCCGTGAGCGAGAAGAGGCGCACATAGGCATCGGCACTCAAGGTTGAGCCGCAGTCGATGGAGAGGCGGCCGTCGGCAAAGCCGATATGAGCCTTAGACTGGCAGGCAGACACTTCCGTAATCTTGTTGAAGTCCAGCAGGTAGAGTAGGCCGCGGTAAACGTCAATCTCGCCGTAGCCGCAATAATTGTTGGGGTAGGGGAGCGAGGGGTCGATCGACGGGTCGTTCTGCCGGCAGGTGTGGCTAAAGACGTCGAGCACGTCGTCTGTCGTAAGGTCGGGCTTGGCCTCAAGCCACAGGGCGATGGCGCCGGCTACGGCAGGGGCAGACATGGAGGTGCCGCTGTTGGTGTTCCAGACATAGGTGCGGCCGTTGAAATCGAAGTGTTTCACGTCCCACCCTATATCGCTGGCTCCAGGATGGTTCTCCAGGTAGTAGCTGCTGTAGGAGGAGATGATGTTAATGCCCGGTGCCATGACGTCGGGCTTGATACGTCCGTCCATGGTGGGGCCTATTGACGAGGAAAGATTTCTTTCGCCGAAATGTCCGTTACCCGTCTGTCGCCACACACCCTGATAGTTCACGATGCCTTGACGGTAGTTGGTGGCACCCACGCAGATGATGCACGGAGCCGTGGCTGGCGAGAGCACGCTGTGGGAGTTGTCGCCGGCGTTAAGGCTTGGGTTGAAAGCATGTTCATAGAAGATGCCGCCCATACGGTAGGCCTCCACATCAGCTTCCTCGCCCAGCACCTCCAAGGAGAGCAGGGGCCTGGCTCCCACGTTGTGAGAACTTTTGAAAGTGATGTCGTAGCACGTCTCGCCTGCAATGTAGCACGAAGGATAGGCCTCGATAGTTACCTGCAAGGAGTCATAGCTCGTCTTCAGACGACCATAGACTACGGAGTCGGCCTGCATGACGATGTCGGCAGTAGAGAGCTGAATGGTGTCGCGCTCTTCGTTCTCGTAGGCCACAAGGCGCAACGTGAAGTCACGGTCGCCTTTCAGTGTCACCAGGCCGTCGTGGGTAGAGAAACGTAGAAATGTTCCTGCGAACGGCTCTCCGCTGGTCTTGCGGAACCAGTTCTTCTGGGCACCGTAGTTGCCGGCAGCGGAGACGATGATGCGTCCTGGACCGCTGATGCGGCGTAGCATCTCGTAGTAGAGAACGTCGTAGCCCCAGAAGTCCTGCATGCTGCCCTCACTGAAATTGATAACGCAGGGCTTGCCCACGCTTTCAGCGTAGTCGAAAATGTACTTGAAGCCCAAAGCATCGAGGGCGAAGGTGTATTTGTCGTAGTCCTTGGGGTCAATGTAGATGGTGTCATCGGTGACAGCGTTGGCCACGATGCAGATGTCACTCTCAGGGGCCATTCCCCTATAGGGCGAATCGTAGCCACTACCGGCAGCGATACCTAAAGTGTGTGTGCCGTGGGTCTGGTGTAGCCCGTCGCGGGCATGGGCCACGGTGAGCAGTTCGTCGCGGGTAGTGAAGTCACGGCCCACGGGCAACGTGCTACCCACAGTGTCGGCAGAGAGCATGTCCCAGAAGCGGCGTATGCGGTAGTCGGTGGTGTCGCGGCTGTAGAAATTGGGGTGGGTGAGGTCGAAGCCAATATCCATCACGCCCACAACGACTTCCTTTCCGGTGAACGCCTGTGGCAGCTGCTGGCCCTCGTAGACCGGAAGTGCGTTGAGGTACCACGCCAGTGAGTCGGTCAGCGGGCGGGTGCTGCGGTTGGCCTCGATGCGGAGGATGCGGTCGTCAAGCGACAGTCGCCCGATGCTGGCTTTCGGAATGTTGGCGATGCAGATGTCACCCTCTTGGGCCAGTACGCGGCAGCCGTTAGCTGCCAGCAGATCCTCACCACCGGGTGCCACTTGCACGAAGGCACAGACTTCTCGACGGTCGGCCGGCGCGTAAGCCTTATGAGGCCCAGATTTCGTCTGTGAGGCGTCTGTTCTTACCATCTGCCGAAGCATCGGCGACAGCTTGTCGTAGCGCGGACGCTGTGCCTGAGCAGGAAGAAACGCGGCGTGACAGGCAACCAGCACTGCCGCCAGCTTTGCTATTCGCTTGATGTGCATATATTTTTCGGGGTTAAAGAGTTGATTCTGTCCCGACACTGCTCCATGAGCCATTTCGGTGTGCTTGTGGCACCACAGATGCCCACGGTTTCGATGTCTTTCAGCCACTGCGGGTCTATCTCGTCGGGACCCTCTATGAGGTGGCTGTTGGAGTTCACGCGGAGACATTCGTTGAAGAGCACCTTGCCGTTGCTGCTCTTGCGGCCACTGACGAAGAGGATGAGGTCGTGGTGCGACGCAAACTCAGAGATGCCGGTCATGCGGTTAGCTACGGAGCGGCAGATGGTGTCGAAGCTGCGGAAGGTGGCATTGGGTGAGATGTGTGTCTGGATGTAGTCGATAATGCGATGGAACTCGTCGAGGCTTTTTGTGGTCTGGGAGTAGAGATAGATGTCGTGTGAGAAGTCGAGCTTCTTCACCTCGTCAAAGTTCTCGATGACAATGGCCGTTCCCTGCGTCTGGCCCACGAGTCCGAGCACTTCGGCATGGCCTTTCTTGCCGAAGATGACGATTTGATAATTCTGAATTCCTAATTCCGAATGATGGTTCAGGGTATCATCGTCATTCGTCATTCGTAATTCGTAATTATCTCTTATTCGTTTCTGCAGCTTCAGCACCACGGGGCAGGTGGCATCGATAATCTCGATATTGTTGCGGCGGGCCAGTTCATAGGTCTCGGGCGGTTCACCGTGTGCGCGGAGCAGCACTTTCGCATCGTGTAGCCTAGCCATCTCTTCATGGTTGATAGTGATAAGCCCCATCTGTCGCAGTCGCTCGCACTCCACGCCGTTATGCACAATGTCGCCGAGGCAGTAGAGGGTGCGGGGATTGCAAATCCCCTTTATCGGCGATGGATGTGAGGAAAGCTCCTCCTCGGCTTTCTTAATGGCGGTGGTTACGCCGAAACAGAAACCGCTGCCGCTGTCTATTTCTATTTGCAGCTTGCTCATAGTGAATTGAAATAACTGTCGAGCAGTCTTTGGGCGGCGATGAAACTCGTCTGTCTTCCTTGCAACACATCTTGTTCGGCCGTGATCAGCCTCTCCTTAATCTCGGGGTTGTTGTAGAAGTGCATGCGCAGGTTCTCGTTGATGGTCTCATACATCCAGTATTTTGCCTGTTCGTTGCGGCGGTAGTCGAAATATCCGTTGGCCTTGACGAAGTCGAAGTATTGGTAGATCATGTCCCATACCTCCTTCACGCCGGTGCCATAGAAGCCGGAGTAGCAGAGCACCTTAGGGGTCCATCCGCTCTCAGGCATGGGGAAGAAATGCAGGGCGTTTCGGAAGTTCGTGGCAGCCATCTGACAGCGGTCTACATTGTCGCCGTCACACTTATTTATCACGATTCCATCGCTTATTTCCATAATGCCGCGCTTGATTCCCTGCAGCTCGTCGCCCGTTCCTGCCACTTGTATGAGCAGGAAGAAATCGACCATGGAGTGACAGGCCGTCTCGCTCTGTCCCACGCCCACAGTCTCGACGAAAATCTTGTCAAAGCCTGCCGCCTCGCAGAGGATAATGGTCTCTCGCGTCTTGCGGGCTACGCCGCCCAGGCTTCCTGCCGAGGGGCTGGGGCGGATGAACGAGTCGGGGTGCACGGCGAGCTTCTCCATGCGCGTCTTGTCGCCCAATATGCTGCCCTTTGAACGTTCCGAAGAGGGGTCGATGGCGAGGACAGCCAGGCGGCCGCCTTTCTCTTTAAGAAGATGTATGCCAAACTCGTCGATACTGGTCGACTTGCCGGCGCCAGGCACACCGCTGATGCCTATGCGCACGCTCTTGCCGCTGTAGGGCAGACAGCGGTCGATGACCTCCTGGGCACGAGCATAGTGGTCGGGGTGGATGCTTTCGACGAGGGTCACCGCCTGCGACAGCACGGTGATGTCGCCCTTGACGATGCCCTCTACCATCTCGCCGACGGTCATCTCACGCCGGCGGTAGCGGCCATGCTTCAGGTAGGGATTGACTATCGACTGCTGCTCTACACCGCTGTTCACCTGTAGTCCTTTGTATTCTTCACTGTTCTCCGGATGTTCCATATTCTTGTGGTAATGAAAGTCAATTAACGTTGATTTTGATTGCCACCTTTGGCCGCTTGGGGTCGTTGGTAATCATGAGCACGCGTGGTTTCAAACGGGCCGATAGGAGTACGTCGCGGTCGATGGTAAGTTTCATCGTTGTCGTCTCCATTGGATTCAGCTGCCGCTTGTCGAGGGTGACAGTCACGCCACGGGTGAAGAGCTGTAGCGACGAAATGTTGAGCACGCTCTTGCCCATGTTGCCCACGGTGATGGTGGTTTTCTTCTGCAGTTTGCCGTTGACCATGCCCAGCTCCACGGAGTCGGCCGAGAGGTACAGCTTCGGTGCCTGGTCGTGGTTACTGCCTACGTATGACGACATGTCGGGCAGGAGCACTACGGAGACGGGAATCTCCGTTTCCGGACTGACGCGCTCGCCGAGCTGCTGTGCCATGTAGACTGTGCTCTGGGTGAGACCGAAGTCATGGAGCTGCTCTGAGTCGAGCGTCAGGCGAACGGTTCCTGCAGCCCATGCGGGCAATAGTTCGGGAGCGTATTCTGCCTTCAGATAGGGCGGCAGGTGGAGCAGTCGCGGCGACATAGGCTTTTCGCTGTTGTTGTAGAGGCGGATGTCCATCTGCGGGCGGTCGCCTTTGTTCACATCGTCGAACTCTATGGCGTTGGCATTGGTCAGCAGTTGGCCGAAGTGGTGGGGGTAGGTCTTGGCGTAGTCCACCCATTCGCGCATCACCTCGCCTTTCATCGTTAGCCATAGCGGCTCTTTCGAGTGGCTGACGTAGACGGCGGCTTGCTTCACGAAGTGACCCAACATTCGCGCGTCGTAGGTCAGCGAGACGGTGAACGTCTCCCCTGCGGCGATGTTGCGGCGTGGATAGTCGGCCTGAGTGCAGCCGCAGCCCAGCTCCACATCTTTTATATTAATGTGGCGCGAGCTGCTGTTCTTCAGCTCAAAGGTGGCCGTTACTGGCACGCGGTAGCCCGTGCGCCCGGCGTCGACGGTGTCGTTCTCCACGCTCACCCTCTGTGCCCAGCCTGCCAGACTGCAGGCCAGGAGCAGAAAGGTTGTTACGAATGTCTTATGGGTCATCATTTCTTTTGACTTTATGATACTCTACAATGGTTATTCCGCGGCTCCTCCCGCCATGACCGTGATGATGTAGGCGATGTCGGCCACGTCGACCGAGCCGTCGCCATTGACGTCAGCCACGAGGAACGGGTCTGTTCCCGGTGGGATGCTGTCAGGAGTCTTGCCTGCCATGATGTCTATGACGGTGGCAATGTCGGCCACGTCGACCGAACCGTCGCCGTTGACGTCGCCATCCACGGGCTGCGGGCTATAGATAGCGATACTGACTTTTGCCTTTGAGAATTGTATGTGTCCGCTTCCGTCATTCACAGTAAAGACGACACTCGGTGATATGCCCGACCAAGTCACACCGTTGACGGTGCCCTCAGAAGCCTGGAGCACCTTGTCGCCCTTGCCGCCCACCTGCGTGAACGCTACATCTGTTATGTCGCCCACGTCGCTGGTGATGGTAAGCGTGTTACCTGCATAGAGGCGTATCTGCGAATCATTTATAAATTGGTTTGCGCCGCTTCCTTTCGAGTAGGTCACGGTGATGCCTTCCTTCGTACCGGAGTAATTTCCACCTCCTGTCAACGCACCAGAGAAGTTTGTTCCGAACAAGGCGTTGTTCAAAGCGATTTCTATCTCGTTGGTAGTCTCGCCAGGCTGACTACTCCTAATGACATAAGTCGCCGTCTGCACATAACTTGTCTTCAAGCTGTCCTTGGCGGCAATAGCCTTCAGCGTAGTGGTTTTCGTAATCGTCAGCGGCTCGGAGTAGACAGCGTCGCTGTCAGTGGGCTCACTACCGTCGGTAGTGTAGTGTATAAGTGCGCCCTCCGTTGCTGTGGACATGGTAACCACAACCTGGTCAATGAACGTGCCACCCTCGGGCGAGAACACGGGCTGAGCCACACGCTGTACGATGACGGTACCGCTGGCATCGTAGTTGTCATAGCTGAAGGGCACGTCTACCTTGTCGCCCCAGATGTAGTCCTCCAGGCCAGGATAGTCTACAAAGGGATTGCGGTTGCCCTGTACGTTGGCCAAGGCGATGGTGTTGTTTCTTGCTATTTCGACTTCGTCAATGGGGTCGAGGCGACTCCAGCGCACCAGCATGTCGTAGGCCCACTTGGCCAGTGGCTGATACTCCGTCTTGCCGTTGAACATGGTGCCGCTCCATTTTGCACACTCGGTTGCGTAGCGTGTGGCGAAGTAGAAATAGATGCGGGCAATGTCGCCCTTCACCTCGTTGTTAGGCTCAAACACCTTTCCTGTGTAGCCCGGCGTCACGCTTGCGCCCCATTTACTGTAATTGTTTGCCGAACCTTCAAATACGTTGCCTACCTCGCCCAGTGGGAGGTCACCGCGCATGCCGTTGATGTAGCCGTCGGTAGGCACGACGTAGATGATGTCGCCGGCCTTGTTAGCTCCCCAGCCCTGCGGGATGAGGTGCTCGCGGTTGTAGACGTCGCCCTCCTTCTTGTAGGTGCCTGCCTTGTCATTTATGTGAACATAGTTGGTGACGTTTGAGTACCAGTCGCGCACTTTTCCGTCAGGCCGGGTGTCGGTCTGTTTATACAGGTCGAGGAAATTGTCGTACGAAGGTGTCCTGTCCTGCTTCTTGATGATGTTATACATGGCGGTCTTCAGGGCTTCTCCGCACTTCCCGTCGGCAGCCTGATAGTAATTTTCCGAGCCGTTGGGGCCTTGTGCCCATGTGCCTATGGTGGCTGCTGCCAGCAGGCAGAGGGTCAATAGTGTTTTGCTTTTCATAATATTTCTGTTTTGGGTATTGCTTTATGTCGGATTATTGTCCGGTAGCCATGATATCTATGACCGTAGCGATGTCGGCCACGTCGATTGCTCCGTCGCCATTCACGTCGGCTTCAGCCGGTCCTTCCCCGGCAGCCATGCAGTCGATGATGGTGGCAATGTCGGCCACGTCGACGATGTAGTCGACATTCACGTCGCCAACCTTCCTGATTCTCGTGCGATGTATCGTGACGCTCTTGATGTAGAAGGGCCCGTTGTCTTCGTCAAGGTGGAAGGTCACCGTGGGTGTGCTGCCCGTCCAGTTGTAGTTCTGGAGGGTGTCCTCGCCCACCATTAATACTCTGCCGTTGTCGTTTTTGGTCACTTCAAAGTCTATCTTGTCGAAGACGGCATCTGTGGTGGAGAACTCCAGGAGGTTCTTCTGGTAAATGCGAATGTGGTCTTTTCCCAGGTACATGTTGCGGCCGTTGTTGCCCAGTGCGAACTCTATGGTGACGCCATTCTCTTCGCCTCTGACGACGCTCGATGCTCCCGCTGGCCTTACTCCTGTCCACTCGCCTCCGAAGAAGGCGCTGTTGAGTGCGATGGTCATGGTGGGCTGGAAGAGCGGGTCGTTGTCGTCCGTGCCGTCGCCGTAGACGAAGGGCTCTTCGCGCTGCTCACCCCAGACGTAGTCTTCCAGTCCGGGATAGTCTACGAAGGGGTTGCGGTTTCCCTGCACGTGCCATACGGCCTCGTTGCGTGCCAGCTCGATGCTGTCTACGGGGTCCTGGCTGCTCCAGCGCATGAACATGTCCATGACCCAGGGCTGCAGCGGTTCGTAGGGTGTTCCCTGCTCGTCAAAAACGTAGGTCGCGGTGCGGCTCTCAGGCCAGGGCCACGTGTGGAGCGTGTCCTCGTAGCAGGTTATCATGTAGAAGTAAATGCGGGCGATGTCGCCCTTCAGCTCGTCGTTCGGCTCAAAGACCTTTGTCAATCCCTCTGGTACATTGAGATTCTTATTGGGCGCGCCCCACTTGCTATATCCGTTCAATGAGGTCGACACCTGTGCCGTCTGGTCGGTCACCTCGCCGAAGGGGTTGTCGTTGCGCTGGCCGTTGAGTCTGGCATCGCTGGGCACCACGTGCATGATGTCGGAATACATCGGGTCGGTACTCTTTCCAAACCAGCTTTGCGGCAACAGGTGCTCGCGGTTGTAGCCCAGCCCCTCCTCCTTCTGCCCCGACGACATGTTGCTGCCGGGCACATACTGCGTGGCATTGCTATACCAGTCGCGCAGGTATCCGTCGGGCCTGACATCTGTCAGCTGATAGGCCGCCTTCAGGTTGTCATATCCCACCACTTTCGGATTACGTATTATCTCTGAGAATGCGGTTTTCAGTTCCGCTCCGCTTTTGCCGTTTGCCGGTCGGTAGTAACGTTCCGTGCCGTTGGGTCCCTGTGCCCATGCGCTGGCGGAAACGAACAAGAGGATAAAAAGATACTTATTCATGACGGATAGCTTCTATTGGGTCCATATTAGCCGCTTTCTGTGC
This sequence comes from Prevotella sp., assembly GCA_017645905.1. Lineage (GTDB taxonomy): Bacteria > Bacteroidota > Bacteroidia > Bacteroidales > Bacteroidaceae > Prevotella. Next base: position 14,502 of record JAGCNO010000132.1, read on the forward strand.
GGGGATATATCCGAAGAGCACGCCTATGAAGACGCAGACGAGGAAACTGACGTAGATGCTCCACATGGGCACGCTGCTGGGCATGGCAAAGAGCGGCACCACCCACTCGCTGATGCTGCAGCCCACCAATATGCCCAATAGTCCGCCCGTTAGCGATATGAGCACCGACTCGATGAGGAACTGCAGGGAGATGACCGGCCCCGTAGCTCCTACGGCCATGCGGAGACCAATCTCCTTGGTGCGCTCGGTTACGGAGACGAGCATGATGTTCATGATGCCGATGCCGGCCACGAGCAGCGAGAAGGCCGCTGCCACGACAAGGATGATGGTCACGGTGTCCATCGTTGTCGACATGGTTTCCATCATTTCTGCCTGCGAGCGGATGTTGAAGTCGTCGGCAGCATCGCCCTTTATCTTATGGTTGTCGCGCAGTATCTGCGTCAGCTCCTCAATAGCAGCATCGCTGAGTTCCTCGGTGACGGCCGAGCAGATGATGTTAGAGAACCACGTCTGTGCGGCAATGCGCTTCATCACGGTAGAGTAGGGGGCAATCATCACATTGTCCTGATCCATGCCCCAAGAGTTATAGCCCTTCGACTTGAGCACGCCGATGACGGTCATGGGTATACTTTTGAAGCGTATGGTCTTGCCGATGGGGTCTACGCCGTCGCCGAAGAGCTCGGTGACGACAGTCTTGCCGATGATGACCTTCTTGGCAGCCTTTTTGATGTCCTCCTCGTTGAAGCACTCGCCCTCCTCGATGGTCCAGAGACGGATGTCGAGGTACTCGGGCGCTTCGCCGTATATAGTCGTTGTAGTGTTGTTGTTGCCATAGATTACCTGTCCGCTGCTTGTTACCTCGGGCGACACCTTGGTGACGAACTTCTTCTCACGGACGATTCGCTCATAGTCGGCCATCTTCAGCGTCTGCATGGCCGAGGGGTCTTGGCGCACACCGCCTCGGAAGTCGGCTCCGGGCCGTATGGTGAGCAGGTTGGTGCCCATCGTCGAGAGCTCCTTGCGTATGCTCTCCTTCGACCCCTGGCCGATGGCCATCATGATGATGACGGCGGCCACACCGATGATGATGCCCAGCATGGAGAGGAAGCTGCGCATCTTGTTACTTGCCACGGCCTTGAGGCTTACTTTGAAAAGATTGAGTATGTTCATGCTCTGTTCTTGATAAATATGCTGCAAAGTTACTACTTTTTCCTGTAACGACAAGCACAGACGTTGCTGTCTGCCTATTGTTTAACGCAGATTAACACCCCTTCGCGTCCATATCTGCCTCCTTTTGACTACCTTTGCCGCCGAAATGATGGACAAGATACCCCCAATACTTCAGATAGGCCAGGTGCTTATTTCCTCAGATATCCTCACCGAGGAGTTCTGTTGCGACCTCAGCGTGTGCCGAGGTGCCTGTTGTGTTGAGGGCGAAGCGGGTGCTCCTGTGACCATTGACGAGATTGCTCAGTTAGAGGACAGCCTTGACGCCGTGTGGTCGGAGCTGAGCGCCTCGGCACAGGCGGTGATTGACCGTCAGGGCGTGGCCTATACCGACCCCGACGGCGACCTGGTGACGAGCATCGAGGGCGGTAAGGACTGCGTCTTCACCTGCTACGATGACCTGCAAACAGACGAGGGAATCATCGCCGATTGCTGCCTCTGCGCTGTAGAAAAGGCCTGCCGTAGCGGACGTGTCCAGTTTGTCAAGCCCATCAGTTGCGCCCTCTATCCTATCCGGGAAAAGACCTTCAGCGACGGAACAGTAGGCCTCAATTACCACCGCTGGGCTATTTGCCAATGCGGTCGCGACAAGGGCCGGCAGCTGCATCTGCCGCTCTACCGCTTCCTGAAAGAGCCGCTCACGAGGCGCTTCGGCGAGGAATGGTACGCCGAACTTTGTGCCGTAGCAGAGACGCTAAAGGTAGAATGTAAAGAAAAATGATAGAAAATCCAGTCCTGAGAAAGTATACTTTTAGCGCAAAAACCTGCACAGACCCACCCGTTCTGTGCAGGTTTTTCGCTTAAAAAGCCTGCACAAACCAGGCCGTTTGTGCAGGAATCAACAAAAAGGAACGCTGGTTTAACACTCATTAGTACCCAGATTGAGAAAAATAGGCAAAATGACATGTCGACCAAACCAGTATCTCCAGAAACGCCACTTCCTGCATTATCCGATGAAATGGGCGTTTTTTGACAAAATCAGAACTACTTTCCTGCAAAATCTGCCCGTATCAGACTCATAGAGAAACCGGCTTTCTTTATGGGAAAAGATAGTTCTTTCTATGGTAAAGGATAGTTCTTTCTATGGTAAAGAACGGCTTTTTCTCCGCAACCCACTTTGCCTCTCTCATAATCGCCTCCTACGCATCCCAGAGCAAACCAGATGGAAAAATCGGATTCTCAGAGGGGTCACTGTAAACATTTTTCACAACAACCACCCCAATAGTCCTCCTCATGCCGTCGGCGAAATAGTTTCCCCAAAACAGGAAAATTGCTTTATTTCTGATAATTTGTACGCAAAAATCTTGCGGGAATGAAAAAAAGTCCGTACCTTTGCAGCCCGATTGTATCTATAAACCAAATTTATTAACAAAAAAATGAAAAAAGGAATTCATCCCGACAACTATCGCCCCGTCGTGTTCCGTGACATGTCCAACGGCGATATGTTCCTTACGAAGTCCACTGCAAAGAGTAATGACACCGTGGAATTCGAAGGTGAGACGTACCCAGTGATTAAAGTTGAAATCTCCAGCAGCTCACACCCGTTCTACACTGGTAAGAGCAAGCTCGTGGACACCGCCGGACGTGTCGACAAGTTCATGAGCCGCTACGGTAAGGCTGCTAAGAAGTAACCACATACCACAGAGAAGACTTATGACTCAAAAGGTGTGTACGGGGTAGTTGCATATACCTTGTACACACCTTTTCCCCTTATTAGCAGGGGACACACCAGCTAACCTATCCAACACATGAAAAGCTACGCAACGACTTTGAGGACACTGCTCGTGTTTCTGCCGGCGGTGCTTTTCGTTGTGGCCTGCTCCGACAGCGGCGACGACAACTGGAACAACGAAACGCCTGACACGGCCAACAATGCCAACCGCAACGACACCAGCCGTGAGCCGGCATTGGCCCGATTAGAGTTCCCCCATATCAAGGAGGGGAACATGGTCCTTATCCACACCACCAACGACCAGTTCGGCATTAACTACTCCGTGGAGTGGGACCCCCAGAAGAAGGCACAGCGATGGTCGGCCTATCAGCTGGACAGCAAGACGCTGGTAAGGGAGACTGCCCGATATTACTCGCAGACCAACCAATATCCTCACGACCCCCTGCTGCAGAACATCTATTATCTGAGCCAGGACTGCTTCTGGAACTCAGGCTTCGACCACGGGCATATCTGTCCGTCGGCCGACCGGCTCTACTCGGAGGAGGCTAACTACCAGACGTTCTTCCTCACCAACATGCAGCCACAGTATAAGGCCTTCAACGGCAGCCTCAGCGGAAGCGAGAGCTACAAGAACGACTGGAGTCCGTGGTACCGTCTGGAGACGCAGGTGCGCTCATGGGGAGCGGCCCGGACCACGGAGACGCTCTACGTGGTGAAGGGCGGAACAATCGAGGACAACCAGATATTCCCCAACAAGATAAAAGGCGAGATGCTCGTGCCGAAGTATTTCTTCGTCGCCCTGCTCCTGAAAAACGCTCAGGGATATAAGGCCGTCGGCTTCTGGATGGAGCATAAGGGAAGCTACGACCAGAAACTGCCCTTGGGCGACTATGCCGTGAACATTGCCGAACTGCAGCGGCTCACGGGCATTGACTTCTTCTGCAACCTGCCCGACGACGACGAACAGCGCGTAGAACAGCTGCCCATAGACAACGTCAAGAGGGCATGGGGACTGTAAATAATTTTCAAATGGGAAAATAAATCGTAAATAGTTAAGTTATTATAATATAGTAAGTAAAAATTATAGTTGTATATGAAAACCATTTATGATTTCACTGTCAAGGACAGAAAAGGCAAGGACGTGTCAATGAAAGAGTATGCCAACGAGGTGCTGCTCATTGTAAACACTGCCACGAAGTGTGGGTTCACACCCCAGTATGAAGAACTGGAGGCGCTCTTCGGGAAATACCGCTCAGAGGGTTTCGTCGTCCTCGACTTCCCCTGCAACCAGTTCGGACAGCAGGCTCCGGGAACTGATGAGTCGATACATGAATTCTGCAAGCTGAACTTCGGCACCGACTTCCCCCGCTTCAAGAAGGTGAAGGTGAACGGACCCGACGCCGACCCGCTCTTCAAGTTCCTCCAGGAGCAGAAGGGATTCGCCGGTTGGGACATGGAGCACCCCATCGCTCATATCCTCGACGATATGCTCTCCAAAGACGACCCCGACTATAAGGAGAATACATCCATCAAGTGGAACTTCACCAAGTTCCTCATCGACAAGAAGGGTCTCGTCGTGGCTCGCTTTGAGCCCACAACGAAAATCGAGGTCATAGAGGCCGAGATTCAGAAGCTGCTACACTAAAACCTGCCCAAAGTTCAAAATGCATAGTTCAACGGTTACCTGCTCCATGATGAACGGCGCAGCATAATCGTGAACCATGCATTTTAAACTTTAATCGCCATCCTACAAGGCCCGCGCCCAGCGGTTTGCCCGCTGGCTATGTTTAACCCTTTTCCATTGCTACAATTATGAAAAGGCTCACCAACACATTACTATTCATCGCACTGACAGCATTGACTGCAGTAGCTCAGGACTTCAAACTTTATTACGCCAAAAACGTCACTGACGTGGAGCATTTCAGCGACGACGTTGACGACCTGGCCAAGCAATTAGACTGGAAAGAAGTTGCCAACAATGCCATCGACGGCAACCAGGTAGAGGTCTACGAAGTGAAGCAGATGCTCGCCTCCACCCGCATGAAAGGACTGGAAGACCAGCAGCTGTTCTGGAAGATGCGCGACCACACACTGCTCTGCTTCCGCATCAACGACGGCAAGGGCAACACCGGCAGCTACAACGTTGAGGTGAACTACGGCAACAACGCCGAAGGACAACCCATCACCCGCTCGCTGACCACCAGCCGGTACTTCTTCGCCAACGTCCCGATGGAGACCCAAGAACTGACGGTAAAGGTGTGGAAGAACTCCTCCTCCGTCGGCGGGGCCTCGCAATCCTCTACTCCCATCGTCTTCCGTTACAGCCTCTACGACTGGGACGATCAGAACCTTTACCTCTTCCAGCTCGACCAGAAACGGCAGTCCACCGGCGACACTTACAAGATGGAGTACGTCACCAGCTATGCCGATTCCGAAGGAGAGATGCAGGTACAGACCAACACCCTGGAACTGCAGGCCACGAAGTTCCAGAGTTTCTACTTGCCCGAGGGCCACACCCTGACCGACGTGTTCTTCCTTTCCGGCAATGAAGAGGAAGGCGACGTCAAGATGCGCCTTAACCTGGGCGACATCCATCCCGGCGTTGACTGGGACCACCGCTTCGACATCCCCCGCCTCACCACAAAGTTCATCCTCGACAAGCACGAGAACCGCGAAATGGTGAACTTCAACTGGCTGGGAACCGGCCTCTTCGAGAAGTATGACACCCTCTACCTGAAGCTCTTCGATGAGGACGGAAACGTCATTGACGACGCCGACATCCACGTGCACCGCATCGACGACCAAGGCCGCAAGGTGAACGACTCGAAGGTGAAATACTACGACTATGACGAAGACCTCGAGCAGCACCTCATCATCACCTATGGTCATCCCGCCTACATCGAGATTATCGCTCCAGGCTGCCTGCCCACGCTCTTCCACTACAAGGGTGCTGCCGAGGCCGGCTCCAGGATTGTGAACGAAGACCTCTGCTCGGCCAAGCTGACCCTCCGTGAGGGCAATGTTTCGAGCAATGACATCGCCATCAGCGAGCAGCACCTGCGCTTCCTCCACGACATGGGCATCGTCGTGGCACGAAAGGGAACCGACTACGTCGTATGCGATGTTGAGGAATCCGACCTTGCCTCCCGGCTGCCCATCGACACGCTGTGTTTCGTGGACAATGCCGGCAACGACTATCCCAAGCTCTTCAACAACAAGCCCATTGACCGCATGGCACAGATGGAGGTGGTGTTCTCCAGCCCCAAGAGCAAAACTCCTACGGCGCCCACCTGCAGCATCACCGCCACGGAGCTCAAGAGCCAGCAGCAGCATGTGGCCACCGACCAGGAAGTGACTGTCATTTCTGCCTCGGAGTTCACCAACTTCAAGCGCGACTACTATTTCGTCCGCTTGTCGCTGGTCGATGTAGTGCCCCGCAACAGCATCTGTTCGCTTACCCTCACCACTCCGACGACGACTTACGAAGGCTTCCCCAAGATGCTCAACGCCTATCTGGACCCCGACGCGCAAAAGGAGGAAGCAGAAAAGAAGTCGAAGGAGATGACCACGCCTACCGACAACACGAACGATGTGGCGAAGGCTAACGGCGAAGCCAAGCTGGGCTTTGCCTTCCCCATGTCGTTCAAGTTCAGCCTGGGTCCCATGAAGATGAAAACTGGTCTCACCCTCGACTTCTCCAAGCAGGTCATCAACATGTTCGTAAGCGGAGCTTACACCTGGCAAAACAAAGATGATGACAAGCCTGGACTGAGCAATGCCCGCAAGAATGCCAAGAACCTCCAGAACTGGAACTACGAGAAGATGTACACCAACCCCAACAGCAAGGGAGAGCAGAAGGAGGTGAGCGGTTCTCTTACTGACATGCGTCTCAAATACGACGACTGGGTGCTCAAGGAGTCGGCCAGCATCTTCGACGTGACTGCACAGCACGTAGGTCTCTATTTCGGCGGCGGGTTCAAGCTCGCCTTGCAGACTCCCATGACCGACTTCTCGCGTTTCCAGCTTCAGGAGCTGTCGGGCTTTGTGGAGGGTGGTGCCGGAGCCGTCTGGTCACCGTCCTCGACCGACGGCACTCTGGGCAAGGTGGTTAGTATGCTCAAGAAGGTAAAGCTGGCGCCCGACATCGGTTTCGTCTTCGACACCAATCTGCGTTTTGACTTTGGCGTCCGGTCGTTCGACACGAAGATGGAAAGCTCGATGAAATGGAAGAATTTCGGTCCCTTTGCCAATCTCACCTTCTCCACACGCTTGGGCGGCTGGATGACCGTTCGCACCCCTAAGATTGGGTTGGGCAGCGTTCAGTTTGGTTTCCGGGGCGGTGTGAAGGCAGCCATTCAGGGCGGTATTGCCGTACCGATGGACTTCAGCGAGTTTGGCGGCGGCGGCCGTCTGATGATGCTGGGCATCGCCGAGGCGTTTGTCGACGTACATGCCCTCGTCTTCCACTTCAGCGCCTCTGCCTACGGTCGAGTGGGCAGGCAGTGGCTCTGGCCCGACGACAACAGCAATCCCTTCCACAGCAAATTCCCCCACTGGCTGCACAGCTCGACGCGCACTGTGGGCAACAGCTTCCGCACGCTTAAGGCTCCCGAGCCCAGCACGCTTGGAACCGCCCTCATCACCGATGTGGCCATCAATGCCAACCCGCATTTCCTTGATGACGGACAAGTGGTGTATAACCACCTGAGCACGCCCGGCAACTATAACGACGACTACGTGGCCCTGTTCAATATTGCCGAGAACACCACCACCAAGCTCTCTGTCCCCGGCACCTCTGCCACTCAGCATGCCCGTTCGAAGCGCGGCCAGCATGAGGTGGTGGTTTGGCAGCAGCTGACGCAGACCGTGAACAGCGAAGAGGTGAACGACGAAAACTCCGTCGCCATCAACAACGAGCTGATCAAGCACACTCAGATCAAGGCCTCCCTGCGCCAGGCCGACGGCACGTGGAAGATGACCGACGTCACCCCCGACGACGGTTTCACCGACCAGCAGCCCGTGGTCACCATCCAGGACGACGGCAAGGCCGCCTGCATCTATCAGCACGGGCAGATGACGCTGATTGACGAGACAGAGTCGGCCGACTCCGCTATGAACCATCACCTCGTGGGTCAGCTCATGCTGCGCACCTTCGACGGCAATTCCTGGAGTGCCCCCACCCGCCTCTTCGACATCAACCGCCACCAGCAGCCCACCTACTACGACCTCTTCATGCGCAACGACACCGTCCTTGTGGGAGCAAGCTTGGCCAACCAGGACCTCACTGTCTCCCGCTTCCAGTATGCCTCAAAGCCTATTCGATCGTCAGTCGTCAGCTACGTCGATGAGGAGCTCAATCCCTCCAGCTTCTTCATGAACCGCGTAGGCCCTCACGCCGTCATCGCCATGGTCTACGAGCGGCCCGACTCCACCCACGACGTCTACGTGAAGACCCTCTCAATGAACGGCCATCCCGACGGCTTGGCAGGCTCCGACCTCGGTCTGATGCAGAGCACGCCCGACCGCGTGAAGATTATCTGCGACCGTGGCGACAACACAACCCACGACTTCGCCGTGCTCTGGACAGAGACTAATAATATTGTACGCGACCCGTCAGAGGGCAACAGAGCCAGCAACAACATGGGCACCCTGCTCAATGCCTCGCGCATCCACCTGTCGTCATCGCCCGCTATCACCTATCCCCTAACCGTGGGCGGCGACTTCACCGATGAAGAGAACGACAGCCTCAACCTCTATCTCGCCGACTTCGACGGCCATCTCTCCGACGACCGCATCAACGTGGTCTATACCCTGGCCGAACTGAAGGACGGCGCCGGCGTCGTGATGCACAACGAGAAGTACTTCACCAACAGCTTTGAGAGCGACGTCACCTACACCCGCAAGGCCCTCCTCGGCAGCAGCGAACTGCCTGTGGACGTTCTCATTCGCAACACCGGAACCTCGGCCATCAAGGCTGCCACCGTCACCATCAACGGCCTGTCCATTGCCATTTCCGATGCCTTCGTGCCGCCGCTCACCCAGAAGGTCTTCACCGTGCAATATCCCATTCCTGCCGATTTCGACGGTTATATGGCCAGTAGCGTCGACGTGGAATATGCCAACGTCTTCAAGTCGCGTGTGCAGAAGGCCCGTCGCGGCTTGAGGGGAAGGACAATCCCCGCCCGTAACCTGCTTCGCCAGTCGCATCAGTTCGACGCCGAGCACATCGCCATTGGCGACATCGACTGCAACGTGGTCAACCGCAAGGTTGAGGACGGTGGCGTGAACACCTTCACCGTCGAGCTCATCGACCGTTCGTCTCGCGGGCTCATTCCCGGCACCGTCGTCCTTGTGGGCATCCATATCCATCCGTTGATGACCGAAACGCTCACCGGAGAGGCCCAGACCGTTGTCCGTGCTGAGGACTTCCACCAGATGGGCGGTGTGCGTAAGGCCTTCGCTAAGGTCCGTGTCACCGGCATCAGCGAGCCCGTCTCGGCCTACATCGTGCCCCACATTGCCGACCTGACCAGCGATGAAGACGGCATTGACGTCATCACCAACATCCGCGCCAGCCGTAACGCGCCCTACGTGAACCTCTTCCCCACTGCCGACCCGACGAAGATAGTCCGGCCGCAGCTCAGCAAGGAGCCGCAGGGTCACCGCGTGGCCGTGAAGCAGGAGGCCGACGGCATAAGGCTCATCTTTGACCCCTCTCTTAATAAGGAGAATCTGGATGTGCGCCTCTTCTCCGTCCAGGGCATGCCTGTCTACATCGGGAAAACAGCCAACACCCAGCAGCCAACGCCCAATACCCTCTTCATTCCGCTCGGCAACAACCACGGCGTCTACATCCTCAGCGCCGGCGGCGAAGTGTTCAAGTTCCAGTATTAGCGGATTCCTCTGATAGTTTGAACGGTTCAAAGTTTTTGAAGGTAATAATACCATATAAAATATGAAAGCAAAACATATTCTGATAGCGTTATCGTTTATCGCCTGCCAGCTGTCGTTTCTCACCGTTTCGGCGCAGACGTTCAGCGGCCGCACGTGGTACGACTATCGCGACGCGTCGTTAGTGGTCGACGGCAAGGGCACCCTGCTCGACCCCATCGTCATCAGCACCCCTGAGCAGCTGGCCCAGCTGTCGTGGCTGGTCAACGAGCAGCACAACGCGTTCGAGGGCAAGGTCGTGGTGCTCGCTGCCGACATCGACCTGACGAAAGAGGTTGGCGGGAAGCGTGTGGAGTGGGTGCCCATCGGCATAAGCAGTGCTTTCAAGGGCGTGTTCCTCGGCATCGACACCCGCGGGGGCAGCAGCTCACCTTCGCCTTTGGAGCGCCACACCGTCAAGGGCATGTATGCCGACGTCACCGTTACTAACTCATCGACATACTTTGGACTCTTTGGCCACTGCGATGGCTTCCTCGGCTATGTCGACATCCGTGAGGCATCCCTCAAGGTGACGTCTACGGGGACTGAATGGAGCAAGTTCCCTTTTAGTGTCGGACTGCTCTGTGGCTACATTAGCATGACTGATAACGTGTCGTTCTTTGAAAGCGTGAGCGGAAAGCGCCTCTCCGTTTTACCCGGCATAACATCGGTATCGGTAGAAGGCGCTCTGACCGTCGACGGCGGCGACGGCTCCTACATCGGCGGTATCTGCGGCTTTCTGCTCAAGGGCGAGATAGCCCACTCTACGGCCGACGTCGACATCAACAACGCTGGCATGGGTAAGGGCATTGGCGGCATTATCGGCGAGGTTGGATGGTTAGGTGCCGTTATCGAATACGAATGCAGCATCATAGACTGTGCAGCCGATGTCACCCTCAACAGTTCCAGAGCCATCAAGAGTGTTGGAGGAATCGCCGGCATTACCAATTATGTGACGAGCATTAAGGGCTGCTCCTCGACGGGCATCATGAGCGGCAAACTTGGAAACTACACTGGCGGTATCGTGGGCGAACAGGGTTATCGGAGCCAGGTCTTGGCCTGCACGAGCACGATGTCGTTCGAGAATCTTGCGCTGAACAGCGCTGTCTCCATAGGCGGCATTACCGGCCGGCTGGGAGAGGGCGAAATCGATACGATGATTGAGGGTTGCGTCTTTGCCGGTAATATTGACGGCACGTATACGATGGATGCAGGTGGCATCTGCGCATTATATGGCGGGTCGACAGACGAGCATATCATGAACTCGCTCTTCCTGGGCACCCTGACGAAGTCCACCCTCAAGGGCTCTCATACCGGAGCTATCGTGGGCAGCACTCCCAAGCCCATCGAGACTGTGTCTGGCTGTTACTATGACCAGCAGCTTTTCTCGGGCGAGGTGGTCTCGGGCACCAAGAGCGTGTTGTCCATTTTCGGCCTCAACACGCAGCAGCTGATTTCGGGAGACTTTTATGCCGTTCCCATGCTGCCCACTGACGACACCGATGTCTACGGCTTTGCGCTCCGTGCCGGCTACTATCCCATGTTGTTCTTCAACGGTAAGGGCAAGGGCTACGACGTGCTGGCAACAAACAGTCCTGGCAGCGAAATCGGCCGGAAGCTCTTCAGCAGCGCCGTACGAACAGACAACAGCGTCTATCAGGCTGTGGCGTGGCTGGCCTCCGTTCCTGCCGTCATCCTTCCGGGCGACAGTGCCGACGACTTCGTGTCGGCCCTCACCGTCAGCCAGCTCAACACCAAGTGGACAGAGGCCGACGGCCGGGAGGTCAGCGTACAGAGCGAGGCCGTGCTGCCCGAGGCACCCAGCGTCACCATCGACGACCGCACGGTCATTGCCCGTGAGGCAGGCACCTATCTGGTATCCATCAACAGCCTGGTGTCGGTCAAGGACAAGTCTGCGGAGCGTCCGAAGACCATTGACGGCGAGAAACGCCACATGCTCAATGTGACGTTAGGAAAGCCCTGGGACGGCACCGTAGCCACCTCCTGTGCTGCCGGCAAGGGCACCGCCGAGGACCATTATATCATCAAGAACGGCGCCCAGCTGGCTTACGCCGTCCGCAACAACAAGGCGGGCGAGTTCTACGACATGATATGCGACATCGTCCTGAACAAGGACGTGTACGACGACCTCGGCAATGTCAATCTGAAAGAATCTAAAAGGTGGGTGAAGGGACACTGGGACGCCCGGTTCGACGGCACGGGCCACATCATCTACGGATTCTTTGCCTTCGATGAAGAATCGTCGCTTTTCGGAGACGTGGGCAGTAGGGCTGAGATTGGCAACCTGGGCGTGGCCGAATCGTCCTTCGACTGTGGCGGTTCGGGCATGCTGGCTCACAACGTCGACGGCAAAATCTACAACTGCTTCGTGCAGGGTGTTCTCGCCCTTACGCCCCCGCAGTCGTCCATTAGTGCCAAGACCTTCGGCATCTGCCGGTCGGGCGGCATCTGCGCCACCATCGGCCTGAACAATCCCAATGCCCTCATCGAGGACTGCATCTCAGCCGTTTTCAACGAGCGCGCCTACGCTGACTACACGCCCTTCGTCAGCCTCAACGACAACAACAGAGGCGTTATCCGCAACTGTCTCGCCGTGGTGCCCACCTACTTTGCCAACACCGACTGGACCGAGTTTAGCTTCAGCGCCGAGGGCCACAGCTACATTCAGGAATGTTACTGGCTGAAGGGCTACGAGTCCACATCTACTGGCTATACGCTCGAAGAGATAGGACAAAGCCTCGGCACCCAGAGCCGATGGTCATGGACCAGCGGTTATTTCCCCACGCTGAAGACCTTTGCCGAGAGCGAGATCGCCAAACTCATGATGGTGCCCGTGCGCACCGACGTAGTCTTGGCGGAAGATACTGACGAATTCAACATGCTTCTGGGCTTCCGCCATCATCTGGAGTTTTCACCCGGAGCGGCTCAGTGGCAGATGACAGGCTACAACAACGAGCTATTCATTGAGGCCGACGCCGACATGGGAATCATCACGCCCATTGAACAGTCCGTCGACCTCACCCGCCATGTCGAGCCTTTCATGCGCGGCCTGCTGGGCCTGGTCTATCTCAAAGGCACGCTCGGCGACAAGTCCATACTCATCCCCATGCGCACCACGTCGGGAGATGTCAGCAAGGGCATCACCTTCATCGACTACCATGCCCGCCAGGCCTGTCTCGACGCCTTCGACACCAACCACAACGGATTCCTCTCGCTGTCCGAGCTGAAGGCGGTGACCAACGAACAGACGCTGACCGCCTTCCAGACCCCGACGGCACGAATGATAAAGACCTTCCGAGAGTTCCGGTTCTTCAAGAGCATCACCGAGCTGACCTCGCAACTCAACGGCCTCTCAAGCCTCGAGTACGTGCAGCTGCCCTACGCCCTGAAGACCATCGGCGCCGAGGCTTTCAAGGACTGCAACAAACTGACCGAAGTGCTGGTGTCGTCGAAGGTCGAGGAGGTAAGACCCCGTGCTTTCTACGGCTCACTGGTGGAGAACATACTCGTCGACCCCTTCAACGAGCAGTTCGTCTCACGCAACGGCGTCCTCTTTACCAAGGCCGACGAGCTCGTTTGCTATCCCAACGGCCGAGTGGGCCAGGAAGCCGTGGTGGAAGGTACGGTGAAGCGCATCGCAGAGGGAGCCTTCTATAAGGTGCCCGGCCTGCGGCGCCTCTACTTCGACACCACCAACTTCACCACCGTTCCCCGTATCGTGAGCGGTTCGCTCGTTACTGACGACGATTCGATGATGGACGTCTACGTCAGCGATGCCACCTACGACCAGACGCTCCTGAGGAAATATCAGGCCAACAGCCAATGGGCCGCCTACGACAGGGCCGGCAAGCTGCATCAGTATTTCCCGCTGAAGTTCGACGACAGATACTTCTACTATGGCGAGGGATCCTGCTACCTCACCACGATGTGCATCGGCTTCGACACCCAGCTGCCCCAGGAGCTGACACCCTACATCGTGGAAAAGGCCGACCGCGAGAACTACAAGGCCCTGCTCACCGAGAAGCAGCGCCAGGTACCCTCCACAGCAGCCGTCGTCATCGCCGCTCCCCGTTCCGGCGTCTACCGGCTCATGCCCCTCGATGGCACCTCCGAGCTTGAGCCCTGGCCCCTCTACGAGAACCGACTCGTGGGCACCGACCGCAACGGAATGCCCGTCAACCAAACCTCGGCGGCCCAGGGCAACGTCATGACCCTGGAATTTGGCGAGGGAACCAACCTGGGGTTCTTCCCCGAAAAGAGCAGGTTCCTGCCACCCTATCACGCCTACCTGCCCTACAACACCATAGGCATGGACCCCGACATCGCCGCTAACGCCCACTACGACATCGAGTTCAAGCACATAGAGCCAACACCCGAGGTAGCACTCATAGACGGCGCCGACAACAGCGAGGCCCTCACGAAGTACGACGGAAATGTGGTCAACGTCACCTACGACCGCGTTCTACGGGCCATCGACAACGGCGACGGCACATGGACCAGCAGGGCCTACACCGTCTGCCTGCCCTATAACTTCGGCATCTATGAAGACAGCGAGAAGTGCAGCGCCTCAATCTTCAGGCTCGTCAGCGTCACCGACAACTATGAGTTCGTCTTCACCAATGACTTCAGCTATATCACCGCCGGAACGCCCTACGTTGTCGTAATGAACAAGGGCGAGTTGCGCCTCGACGCCCAAAACGTGAAGCTCACCGCCAAGCCCATGGAGACAGAATACTATAACAAGGTCTACGCCACCTTCCAGGATGCCATGTTGGAAGGTCCCAACCAGATAGGATGGTGGAGAGGAACATTCCAGACCATCTCCAACGAGGAGGGCTCGGCCATGCATGCATTTGGACTGACAAATGGCAAGTGGAAGGTGGTCCGTAACGACAGCGAACAATACAGAAGGTGTTACGTCCCGACATTCCGTGCTTTCTATGTGCCATTGAAACATACGGGCAACTGGATTTACGACATGAAATACATCTATAGTGAATCTGGTGAAGAAGTGGGACGCATGACAAACTTCCCCACTGACTCTTTCGATAGCGACTTGCTAGACTATGATGACGAATCATCGGGAGTAAGTCCCGTGATTCATACTATTGACCACGATGGCACTCACCGCTACTACAATATGCAAGGCGTCCTGCTTCCCGGTCGTCCTTCAAATGGAATGTATATCAGTAATGGAAAGAAAGTCATCAGTAAATAGCATTAATCAATAATCCAATGAATAAGAAGAATTATTATCAGAAACCAACCATGATAGTGGTAAGGATAAAGGATCAAATGCATCTGCTAGTGTCAACTGGTGGGGGTGACGGACCTTTCGACTCCCGCCAGCAGCGCTCTAACTGGAACGAAGAGGAAGGGTAAGGCTTAACCCTTCCCTTCAACTGGTCTATTCACATTGAGGGCAACTTCTATCGTAAAGTTGGGTCATAACGTAGCATCCTTATAGTCGGAACGGTTCGGACTGGTAAAGAGCTACGTTATGATGTATATTCAGGTCCGGAGTTGCGATTAGTTAAAACTAACTAAAAAAACAGCTTTTCAACGCTGTTCGCTTCCGATTGTTGTTAGTTTTTAGTATTTTTGCGACCTAATAAACTGAAAGCGATGGAAAAAACGAAATGTTTGATTATAGGCAGTGGGCCCGCTGGCTACACTGCCGCTATCTACGCCAGCCGAGCTAACCTCAGTCCGATAGAGTATTGTGGGCTGCAGCCTGGCGGTCAGTTGACCCAGACCACCGAGGTTGAGAACTTCCCCGGCTACCCCGAGGGCGTTGACGGAAACCAGATGATGATGGACCTGCGCCAGCAGGCTGAGCGATTCGGTGCCGACATTCGCGACGGCGAAATCGTCAGTGTGGACTTCTCGGAAAGGCCTTACCGCCTGACCGACGACAGCGGACTCGAGCTGGAGGCCGACACCGTCATCATCGCCACAGGAGCCTCGGCCAAATACCTCGGACTGCCCGATGAGCAGAAATACATGGGTATGGGCGTCTCGGCCTGCGCCACCTGCGACGGTTTCTTCTATCGCAAGAAGACCGTGGCCGTGGTGGGTGGCGGAGACACCGCCTGTGAGGATGCCCTCTACCTGGCCGGCATCTGCAAGAAGGTCTATCTCATCGTCCGTAAGCCTTTCCTCCGTGCCTCGAAGGTGATGCAGCAGCGTGTTATGGAGCAAGAGAACATCGAGATTCTCTTCGAGCACAACACCCTCGGGCTCTTCGGCGAGGACGGTGTGGAGGGTGCTCACTTAGTGAAGCGCAAGGGCGAGGCCGACGAGCAACTGGTGGACATCGCCATAGACGGATTCTTCCTTGCCATCGGACACAAGCCTAACACCGACATCTTTAAGAAATGGCTCGACACCGACGAGGTGGGCTACTTGAAGAAGATAGACGGCACACCATGCACGAAGCTGCCCGGTATCTTCGTAGCCGGAGACTGTGCCGACCCCACCTACCGCCAGGCCATTACCGCTGCCGGTACAGGCTGCCAGGCTGCTATCGAGGCAGAAAGATTCCTCATGAAATAATGATGAAATGAATTACTAACCCTTAAATAAAGAACTATGAAACCAACATTGTTTTTGCTTGCTGCTGGCATGGGCAGCCGTTACGGCGGTCTGAAGCAGCTCGACGGTCTGGGCCCCAACGGCGAGACCATCATGGACTACAGTATCTACGACGCCATCCAAGCCGGTTTCGGCAAGATTGTATGGGTCATCCGCAAGGACTTTGAGGAGCAGTTCCGCACTCAGATTCTCTCCAAGTACGAGGGCAAGGTGCAGTGCGAGCTGTGCTTCCAGGCCCTCGATGCCCTGCCCGAAGGTTTCTCCGTGCCCGAAGGCCGCGTAAAGCCTTGGGGAACGAACCACGCCGTGCTCATGGGCAAGGACGTGATTAAGGAGCCGTTCTGTGTCATCAACTGCGACGACTTCTATGGTCGCGATGCTTTCATGCAGATAGGCAAGTTCCTGAGCAATCTGCCCGATGGTGCCAAGAACGAGTACGCTATGGTAGGCTTCCGTGTGAGCAACACGCTCTCTGAGAACGGCACCGTGGCCCGTGGCGTCTGTGCCTACGACGAGAAGCGCCATCTTACCGACGTGGTGGAGCGTACAGAGATTGTGCGCTGTGCCGAGGACGGCTCTCAGGCCGGTGCTGCCGACCAGCCTATCCGCTTCAAGCACGAGGAAGGCAAGTGGCAGCCGCTGGGTGAGAACGTTCCCGTGTCGATGAACATGTGGGGCTTCACGCCCGACTACTTCGGCTATTCGGAGGCATACTTCAAGGAGTTCCTCAGCGACCCGAAGAACATTGCCAACCTGAAGGCTGAGTTCTTCATCCCGCTCATGGTGAAC